>JAHDFX010000017.1:0-40878 GCA_020627965.1 Saprospiraceae bacterium
GCGGCTCTTCCTATTTGAATAACAGAAATTGTGCCTCCGAGCCATTTCAACTACAGAATTTATTAGTATATTAGAAGAAATTTTAAGACTTGGAAAATTGGTTGCATTTGTGTTTGTTACATGGCATACCAATATCATGATGGCAAGAAGCCATTTAGTTAAAGGACTCATCATCAAAAGTTTATCGGATGAAAATATCCAGCCCGAATACGATTATAATCCTATTCGCCTGGGGTGATAAAATTGATTGAGAGTACTTTGAAGGCCTTCTTTGCACACTCGAATACGTGAAAGCATTCACGTCGATGAAGGAGATAGGCAGTAAAGATTTTGTACAATTGTTTTTTATTCTTGATCTCTATGTAGCCTTTCTTCTTATAGAGGATGTTCTTGACGGTAAAAATATTCAGACTAAGTGCTAGGTAACGAATATGTGCTGAGCAGCTTAAAAGGATTTTTTAGATTTATTAGTTATATTATTTTTGTTTTGCAGTTGTTTATTTCCCTGGTTTTAAATGGTTTGCAAGGTTTGTTTTGTTAGAAGAAAAATGTTAAATTATTGCTGAAGTATCAAGCCAATGCCAAGGGAAAAACTGCACAAAATTCTACAACATCTGAGTGATGAAGAGATAAGCGATTTTAAGAGTCGTTTAATGGGGCAATTTAAGCCCGGTACTAAAATGGTAAAGCTATTTAAGTACCTCTATAAATTCTATCCCGACTTTGACGATGAGAAAGCACTTAGAAGAGAACTTGTATTCAGAAAAGTCTTTGGCAATGAAACTTTCAATAGATCAAAGTTGGCAGAAGTAGGTTCTCGGCTAATCAGGCAGGTAGAACGATTTTTGATCGATAAGGAAGTAGAAGAAATAGCTTTGTTGCGAGATACCCTGCTTTGCCAAACCTTAAAGAGAAGGGGGGCAGATGAATTATTCGGTTTATATTATCGAAAAACATCCAGAGCAGTTAGTAAAAAGAGTATCCTTGGCAGAGAAGATTATCATGCTCTTTTTAAACTGACCAATCAGGTAAGCTTTCACAGATCCACCGAAAAATTTACCAGTGATTATGGACAGCATCTTTTAGATTCTTCTACACAACTAGACTATTACTATTTGTGCAACAAATTGCATATAGCCTGCGAGTTTGTGAGTAGTGGCGTGATTATTACCCACGATTATCCGTCAAATATTGTATCTATTTTAAAAAAAATAATCGGCGAACACACAGAACTTCCCACGGTTATCAGGTGGTATTTAGATATACTTTATTTGTTTGAAAAAAATGATGAAAGCCTGTACTGGAAACTGAAAAGTGAATTATTGGTAGAAAATATCCCGATCAGTAAAGAAGAGCATTATAATTTTATCGGCTTTTTGATCAATTATTGTAATAAAGCCCACAGAACGAACCCTAATATCAGCCTGACAACGGAGCTAGCCGAATTGTATAAGTTTATGGTACAAGAGATGCTAATCATTGAAGATGGTTATATATCTTCTGTAAATTATCATAACCTTATTACTATTTTGATCGCAGCCAAAGAAACCGGACATGCCAAAGAAATGCTCAAACTATCAAAATATTTAAAACCCGATGAAGACAAGGGAAATGGGGCTTTACTTGCTGCCGCTCTGATAGATTTTGCAGAAAAAAAATATAAAGCAACCGCCCAAAAATTGGTACAGGTAAAGTTCAAAGACCTGACATACAGCCTGATTGCAAGATGCCTCATACTTAAAACCTATTATGAATTAGGTGAGTATACCGATGTTATTCGAGAGGCAAGAAATGCTCGTAGAAGTATAAAAACAATGGACTTGTCGGATGGATACATAATGGCCAATAATAATTTCTTCGACTTTGTGAGTGAACTGTCGCAAAGTCAAAAATACAATGCTCCCCCTGCCTATGTCCTTTCTAATACTTTCAACAACTATTCTCCTTTAGTTTATCGGGAATGGTGCCAACAAAAGTTGGATGAACTTTAAAAACTCACTAGCCAACAGCCTGCAATTGGAAAGGATTCGCAACAGACAATTCTCCGAACCATTTCTGAACACCTCAGTCATTCTCCCCAGACAACATCTCTGCTTTCTCCAACAACCACTGCTTATCGCTATTCACTCGCTGGGCTTCCAGTTTTTCCTTCACACGCTCTATTTTCATCTTCGTAACACCATGACGTATCCGATAAAGATTGATAAGGATACGGACAAAATTCTTGTAGGCTGTTTTATCTTTTGAAGTTAACTGCCTGTGTTCTACGATAAATTTTTCCATAGAACGAAAAACCCGGACAGTCGTTTCTTTATACTCAGCATCTATCTCATAATAAGATTTTACAAGCATCACCCTGCGACTAATATCATATGAAAGGCTAATATTATCGATCTGATATAGGTAGTCGGCTGCCGATTGATAGTCTTTTTTATAGAAGGAAATTGTGCCAAGATTAAAGTCCCTGACATTAACTCTAATGTCTTTTCTGAGAAAACGGGTATACTTCTCAATAAAATATGTTGCCTGTTCAAACTCCCCTACCCGACATGTTATAGAAACAATATTTTTCAATTTCCCAATAGGTATAAAATCCCCCTCCAACAATAATTCTTTCTTGTCCATCATCTGATACAGATCAAATAAAAGACGATAATATTCCATGCTGCCCAGTTTGATCTGATGTGCACAAAAATTGGTTCCCACGATATAGGCATCATTCAGATCACTATCAGAAAGCTGCAACCTATACCTGTCTAAAAGGTCAAGTAATTTTGTATATGCCTGCTTATTTTTAAGTTTTATCAGGTCTATTGTTGCCTGATATACTTTTACTAAAGGAATATCCCTATATAATGGTAGCTGTAAAATATCTTGCAGTGCTTCAATATCAGAAAAATCATACTGCTTTTGAGCTGATGTTCCCATAAAAGATAAGGCTGTAATATGCAGTTTCAACTTACTCAAAAGGTAATAAGCATCTAATTGATGATTGAGTAAAGACAAATTATCCTGCTGAACCCATTGCCCACTTTGATAGTAATAATTCAAAATACCACGCTCCGTTTCATATTGACGGTGGTAATAAGGTATATCTTTGACTTTCGCAACCGTTTTTTTTCTAAACTGATTGATACGACGGCTCAAAATGCTGAAGAGTTTCCTCTTTAACAATTCATTATACAGCAATTCATTTCTACAGGCAGTTTCGTTGTTTAAAGATCTTATTGTCAGAAACTGCTCTGCCAGTTGTGACAATACCCCCACACGAACCCGCAATATCGCCAACTCATTTTGCTGACTCATACCAGAATTATCTGATAATAGATTTATTATTTTTTGATAAATTTCATTATTTGAAATGTTTTTATGCAATATACTTTTCCTCAGCACTTTCAATAATTTCACAATATGTTGATTAGTATTGAAACAAGGACATGATATAAAATGGGTAAAATCCTCCATTTCTTTTCGTGAAAAACTTTCCAGTAAATTAATAACTATTAATCGCCTGCTTATTATTTCATTCATATTCAAAACAGTTATAAATTATTGATTTTCAATTCTAAAAATAAAAAAAAATATAACACGCAGATTATTTCAAACAAAAAAAGTGTATAACAAAATGCAGTGAATAAAGTACTTTTGGTACAATTACATTTACAAAACTATATTAAGCAATGAAAACTCTATACTACTTTTTAGGTAGCATACTTATCACCATATGCCTCTCTTCTAATGTTTTGTTAGCACAAAAGACCAGCTTTGAAGCCGGGCAAGTATTAATAAAACTAAAGTCCGACAGATCAACTGCACAAAAAAACAATCTGAAAGCACAAATGAACGGTAAATCTATAAAAGCGTTCAACAATCTGGACATCGAATTGTGGGAAGTAGGAACGCCCGGACAAAAAATAGATGTATTACAACTCGTAGATCAATACAGTAATCACCCCGACATTGAATTCATCGAACCTAATTACATCGTTTCTATTGGAACTACAATCCCTAATGACCCCAGCTTTAACAATCTATGGGGACTCAATAATAACAATTTGAGTAATGCAGATATTGATGCACCGGAAGCCTGGGATATAGCAACAGGAAGCCCTTCCGTTGTTGTAGGAATCATTGACTCAGGTATAGATTATGCTCATGAAGACCTGGTAGATAATATCTGGCACAACCTGGGGGAAGATGCCGATGGAGATGGCACAGTACTCGAATGGGATGGTTCGACCTGGATATTTGACCCCGGAGATGAAAATGGTATTGATGATGATGGTAATGGCTATGTGGATGATTTTGTTGGCTGGGATTTTGCCAACAACGACAACGACCCTTTTGATGGCAATTCACATGGTACACATGTAGCAGGAACTGTGGGGGCTTCCGGCAATAATAATATAGGTATCACGGGAGTTACCTGGGATGTACAACTAGCAGCGTTGAAATTCTTAAGCGATCATGGTAGTGGCTCTACAGCCAACGGGCTCGCTGCGCTGAATTATGCCGTAGCAATGGGAATGCCGATCAGTAATAATAGCTGGGGCGGTGGTTCTTATTCTTCCGCTTTATATCAAGGCTTGCAAAATGCAGATGCCAATGGACACTTGTTTATTGCATCAGCAGGAAATAAAAATGCAAATAATGACATTATCCCACAATACCCCTGCTCCTATGATAATGATAATATAATTTCCGTTATTTCTACGACCAGTTCCAATAATCGTTCTTCTTTTTCAAGTTATGGACCAACCCGATCCGATCTTGGTGCCCCCGGATCTTCTATTTACAGTTGTGTTCCTTTTAATGGATATGGTTCAAAAAATGGTACTTCTATGGCTGCCCCTCATGTCGCAGGTGCCTGCGCTTTATTATGGGGCAATAATCCAGATAAAACACATGACGAAATAAAAGAAGCGATTCTCAATTCTGTAGAAATTATTCCCGCACTTGATGGACTATGTGTCTCAGATGGATTATTAAACCTATATAATGCCATGACCTATTTCCCTAACAGCGGCTGTCGTTATAATGATTCATTAGCTTTAGTTGATCTTTATAATGCTACAGGCGGTAATACGACATGGCAATATAACTGGAATTTAAATCAAAACATGAACACCTGGTATGGTATAACTTTGAATGGACAAGGCTGTGTAACGCAGATAAACCTTCCCAGTGCTCAATTAAGCGGAAGCCTGCCTTCAAGCCTGGGTAACCTAAGTTATCTGAGCAAATTAGACCTTTCTAATAACCAGCTTACTGGCAGTATTCCTGCCACACTAGGCAACCTTAGCAACCTGAATCAATTGTATCTGGACAATAACCAGATGAATGGCTGTTACGATCCTAATTTAACTAATCTTTGTGGTCAGCTTATAAACAGTTATCGGGTCAGTAATGGTAATAATTTTGATGCGCTATGGGATAGTTTTTGTAGTACAGGAAGCGGAGCTTGTGCAATTAATTCCTGTCGTTATCAGGATTCACTATCACTGGTAGCAATCTATAATTCGGCAGGCGGAGCCAATTGGTCGAATCCCTGGAATTTAAATCAACCTATGAATACCTGGTCTGGTGTCACCTTGAATGCTAATAATTGTGTCCGGGAACTCAACCTTGCCTCCAGAGGCTTATCAGGAACTATTGCCCCCGAACTAGGCAATTTGAGTAGTTTGGAAATCATTAATTTTCAAAGTAATTTACTTTCAGGAAGTATTCCTTCTTCTATAAGTGAGCTGGATAATTTAACCTCGCTTAACCTCGCTCAAAACAATCTGTCCAGTAGTATTCCGTCTGCTTTAGGTACGCTAGTTAATCTGGAGAATTTAAATTTGCAAGACAATAGTTTCAACAGTGTTATTCCTATTTCGTTTGGGAATTTAATAAACATAGAATACATCGATCTCTCCCAAAACAACCTGACAGGCAACATCCCTGTTAATTTTGGTAACCTAAGCAATTTAATAGAAATCAATTTACAGGACAACCTTCTAACTGGTACAATTCCATCTGGATTAGGCAATCTGGGCAATCTCTCAAAAATGATATTGAGTTATAACGACCTAAGTGGCTGTTACTATAGTGATCTTGACAACCTTTGCAGCCAACTAAGCCCTGGCTACAGTACGAATACTTATATCAGTGTGGGTAATAATTTTGATGCAGCCTGGGAGACTTTTTGCAGCAATGGAACCGCCACCTGCATTCCTGGTTGTCGATATCAGGATTCTTTATCCCTCATAGCACTATACAATTCGACAGGTGGCGCCAATTGGAACAACCCCTGGAATCTGGGGCAACCCATGGACGACTGGACAGGTATTACGCTCAACACAGATGGTTGTGTGACTTCAATTGACCTGACTCAAAGACTTTTATCCGGTACAATAGCCCCCGAACTGGGGAACCTTAGTGAGTTGACCGACCTTAGATTATTTCAAAATGTATTAAGCGGAAACATTCCATCTTCGCTGGGTAATCTAAGTGAATTAACTTACCTGACGCTTGGCAACAATAATCTTACGGGGTCGATCCCTCCTTCACTAGGTAATCTAAGCAATTTGACAAATTTGATTTTGCAGTCAAATGATTTGACAGGCAACATTCCGCCAGAATTGGCTAACCTTAGCAGTATCACTCAAATGTTCCTTAATGGAAATAACTTCACAGGAGAAATTCCTCAATCATTTGGTAATCTCAGTTATTTACAATCTCTGAACTTATATGGAAACCAATTGACAGGTCCAATACCTTCAAGTTTTGGCAATCTTAATAGCCTTACATCATTGAATGTTAGTCAGAATAATTTGAGTGGGTGTTATGATGCTAATCTGAGCAACTTGTGCAATCAACTATTCTTTTTGTCTAACACGAATAACTGGATCAGCAATGGCAATAACTTCGATGCCCCCTGGGAAGATTTCTGCGTTAGCAGTTCGGGAATCTGCGATACACCTCCTCCCTCAGGATGCAGGTATTTGGATTCTTTAAATTTGGTCGTGTTGTATAATGCCACTAATGGTGCCAACTGGACGACCTCCTGGAATTTGAGCCAACCCATAGATAGTTGGTATGGCATCTCTTTAAATGCGAATGGATGTGTTAGTTGTATTGATCTGGATGGAAGTTTTGATTGTACAGATACATCAACTGCCGGAAACAATTTGTCAGGAAATATTCCAACAGAAATTGGGAACTTCAGCGATTTAGTCCATTTAAGTTTAAGTGGAAATAATTTAAGTGGAAATATTCCACAGGAAATTGGCAATCTGACCAATCTGACTGGTTTACATTTAGCCGATAACAACCTTACAGGAAACATTCCTTCCCAAATTGGTAACCTGACTAATTTGACAGAATTAGACTTATCCAGAAACCAACTCAGTGGCAGCATTCCTGTCGAAATCAGTAATCTGACGAATCTGACAAGTTTAGCTCTGTTTCTTAATCAATTAAATGGCAATATTCCTGGCTCAATTGGTAATTTGGTCAACCTGACTTATGTAGGTTTACATTTTAATAACCTTAGCGGAAGCATCCCTGTAACTCTTGGAAATTTGAGTAATGTCACATATTTCTCAGCAGCCAGAAATCAGCTTAGCGGCAGTATTCCTTCTGAAATTGGTAATATGGTCAGCCTGAATATTCTGGACTTGCATACCAATAACCTTAGTGGCAATATCCCTTCAATATTAGGAAATTTAAATAATCTAACCTATTTATACCTGAGCGATAACCAACTTGATGGCAGCATTCCTGCTGAATTAGGTAACCTGAACTTACAATATTTATGGTTACACAACAACAACCTAAGTGGCTGCTATTCCGCTGAATTACAAAACCTTTGCAATACATTAGTCAGTTCTAGTAACAAAAACGAATACATTAGCAACGGTAATAATTTGAATGCACCCTGGGAAAGCTTTTGCCTGAGTGGTTCAGGTGAATGTATAGGAGCACCAATTGGCTGTAGGCTTACCGACTCTCTGGCATTGGTAGCTTTTTATAATTCAACTAATGGTCCTGGTTGGACAAACTCATGGAACCTAAGCCAACCTATGGATACCTGGTATGGAGTGGCTCTAAATTCGGATGGCTGTGTAACCTGTATTGATTTGGATGATAACCCAACTTGCGTTTACGATCCTTATCATTTGTATAATATTGGTAACAACTTATCGGGTAGTATTCCTGCAGACATCGGTAATTTGAGCCAACTAGAATATATGTCTCTACCCAGAAACCAACTGAATGGAAATATCCCTCCTGAAATTGGTTCTCTAAGCAAATTAAGACATATCAACCTGGCATTTAATTTTCAAATTAGCGGCTCTATTCCTCAGGAAATAGTTTACCTGGAGGACTTAGAATTGCTCATGTTATCCTTTAATTCCCTCTCAGGCAGTATTCCGTCAGGAATTGGCTATCTGAGTAACCTCAACCGCATGTGGATCAACAACAATCAGCTTACAGGAAGTATTCCTCCTGAATTAGGCAACCTGAGCAACCTGGCCATTCTGGCTCTTCAAAGAAACCAACTGAGTGGCAGTATTCCTGCCGAAATCGGTAATCTCAGTAACCTGACAGGTTTATTTTTAAATAATAACCAACTAAGTGGTTGCTATGATGCTAATCTCTCAAGCCTTTGCAGTCAACTGGGTTATTATAGTACCAGCAACTATGTGAGTTCCGGCAATAGCCTGGATGCTACCTGGGAAGATTTTTGTAATACCAGTGCAGGAGAATGTCTCTCAGATGTATGGCCAGGCGACTTTAATAATGATGGAATTGCCAATAATTTTGACATACTGTATTGGGGACAGGCTGAAGGAAATTCAGGACAAACGCGTCCTAGTGCTACAAATACCTGGGTCGGACAACCAGCCTCTGGCTGGACCACAGATGTTAATGGTATTAATGGCAAATATCAGGACGGTGATGGTAATGGAATTGTCGATCTACAAGATTTTCAGGTATTGCTTGACAACTATAACAGTATTCACAGTTTTGGTGGTGGTGGTTCTCCTGTCAATGATGTAGTATTCAGCCTTGAATTCATCTCTTCCAGTTCTGATGCTACAACAACCTCAATTGAATACGCTTTGTATGCCCAAAAAACCGATGGTGCACCTATTGAAATTACAGGAGCAGCCTGCAATATTGTATTTGATGATCTCAATTTACTTGATCTTTCTATGGATATTAGTGGTTCTGCTTTGCAACCTGATGAGCGTATTGAAGTCTTTGACGGAAACAACATATTGGAGATAGGTCTTACCCGAATAGACAAAACCAATCAGTTGTGTTTGACACCTATTGCTACCATTACTGCTATAGTGGCTACAGAAGACATCTCCAACGGGCTAAGCTATGGAATTAGTATCCTTCAGGGTAACTCAATGAAAGGAGACGGTAGCGTTCAATCTGCTGCATCAACAACTTTCTATGAAGTGTATTCAGATGTAGCTGCTAATAGTGACAACATGTTACTTACTGCTGATGTAGAACATGCTCAATGTCTTTTCGCCGGTTCCGCTGAAGTACAAATAGAGGGTGGTACAGCCGGATATGATATAAGCTGGAATACTGGCGAAACGACCGCAATGATAAGCGATCTCACCCCTGGCATTTATACGGTTACGGTCAGTGATGCAACAGGATTAACCAATACTTTAGCTGTAGAAATAGAGGGACAATATATACCCGTTTATGATGATTTTGGGAACCTTATGCCTTGTATCGAGCTTTGCCCCACCATTCTGGATTTTATTGATGTTATGCCAGATGCTATTCATCAGGCCAATGCTGTCATCAATACAAATGCGATAATAAACATAGGTGAAAACCCAATACTGAAAGCCGGGAATATCATCTCTTTGCAACCAGGGTTTACTTTACCTTCAAATAGTGGCATTATTATAGAAATAGAGAATTGCTCAGATAACAACTAACTTTTTTGCCGAAAGGCATCATATTATGAAATTGTTGCCCACAGATAGCGTAGTTTATCATAGATTCTATATGAGTCTCTGATAAGCTGTGCCTATCTGTGGCAAATACAACATCAGTCAAAATGAACAAACATTGAGGCAGACTGCCTATACAGATAACATCCCCGCCTTCTCCAGCAACCATTGCTTATCGCTGTTAACATGCTGATTTTCCAGTTTTTCCCTGACACGCTTTATTTTTGTCGTAGTAACGCCATGACGGATGCGATAGAGATTGAT
This sequence comes from Saprospiraceae bacterium, assembly GCA_020627965.1. Classification (GTDB taxonomy): domain Bacteria; phylum Bacteroidota; class Bacteroidia; order Chitinophagales; family Saprospiraceae; genus JAHDEO01. Next base: position 10,239 of record JAHDFX010000017.1, read on the forward strand.
AAGTATGCGAACAAAATTCTTGTAAGCCATTTTATCTTTTGAAGTGAGTTGTCGATGTTCTTTGATAAATTTTTCCATAGAACGAAAAACACGAACAGTCGTTTCTTTATAAGACTTATCAATTTCGTAATAAGACTTCACCAACATCATTCTTCTGCTGGTATCGTAAGACAGGCTGATATTGTCGATCTGATACAAGTAATCTGCCGCTGTCTGATAATCCTTTTTGTAAAATGCAATCGCTCCCAGATTAAAGTTGCGTACATTGTTTCTGATTTCTTTTCTGAGGAAACTAGTATACTTTTCTATAAAATAAACAGCCCGTTCGAAGACACCCACTCTACAACTAACTGATACTATGTTCTTCAATTTACCAATAGGAATAAAATTGCCTTCAAGCAAAAGGTTTTTATCATCCATCATCTGATAAAGCTCAAATAACTGATGATAATACTCCGGCTTTCCAGATTTGATCTGATGTGTACAGAAATTAGTCGCCACGATATAAGCACTATTCATGTCATTATCCGAAAGCTGTGACCTGTACTTATCTAGTAACCCTAGTAATTCAAGATAGGTATGATAGTCTTTAAGCCTTATCAATTCTATGATAGCCTGATATATTTTCACTAGTGGAGCTTCTTTGTAAAAGGGCAGGTTTAGCATATGCTGCAAAGCCTCTATATCAGAAAAATCATACTTTTTTTGGGAAGATATTTCCATAAAAGACAATGCTGTAATATGCAGTTTCATCTTACTTAGCAGGTAATATAAATCCAACTGTCGGTTGAGTATCGACAAATTGTCCTGTTGTATCCATTGCCCACTTTGGTAGAAATAATCCAATATGCCATTTTCAGCTTTATACTGATGATGATAGTATGGAATATCTTTTATTTCAACATCAGCCTCTTTACGAAATTGATTGATACGGCGATTTAATATGCTGAATTGTTTCCTTTTAAGTAATTGCTTATATAATAATTCGTTTTTACAAGCTGCTTCAGTTTCGAGTGAGGCTATTACTAAAAACTGTTCTGCTAATTGTGTCAATATACCTATACGTACCCGCAACATGGCTTTCTGTGTTTCCTTTTTTGCTGACATATTGCCCGATAGCAAATTTAAAACCCTATCTTGAACACTACTATTAGACAACCCTTTATGCAGTATTCGCCTCCTTAATACGTCAAGCAATTCTATAACATGCCGGTTGGTGTTGAAATATGAACAGGATATAAATTGCGTAAAGCCTTCTATCTCTTTCCTGGAAAAACTTTCCAATAAACCAATAAGCCCCAACTGTTTATTCATTACTTTTAAAATCATTTTAATTTTATAAAAAACTAATTAACAGTTTTTTACAAAAAACTATAAGGTTTAAATGTACTATTTTTTTTAAAAAAAGTGTATAAAAAAAATCATTAAATAAAGTATTTTTGATCTAATATTGCCAATTCCAAAAAGCTGTTAAATTTTTACCAAAACCATATTACACATGAAAACAATCTACTTATTTACAGGTAGCTTACTAGTAGCTCTATGTTTATCTTTAAGTCCCTTACAAGGCCAAAAGATCAATTATACGCCCGGACAAGTTCTGATAAAAATGAAGTCAGACAGATCCGTCTCGCAAAAAAACAACCTTAGGAGTCAAATGACTGGCAGAACATTAGAAACCTTCAACAAACTGGATATTGAATTATGGGAAGTAGGAACGCCCGGACAAAAAGTCGATATCCTACAACTTATTGAGCAATATCGCAATCATCCTGACATTGAATTTATAGAACCTAATTATATTGTTTCTGTTGGTGCTACTTTCCCCAATGACCCTAATTTTGGTCTTCTTTGGGGACTTCATAATACCGGACAAAGTGGCGGTGTTGTTGATGCCGACATCGATGCCCCCGAAGCATGGGATATTGCTACAGGCAGCCCCTCTGTGGTGGTAGGAGTTATCGACACGGGTATAGACTGGGCACATGAAGACCTCGTAGATAATATCTGGCATAATCTGGGGGAAGATGCCGATGGAGATGGAACCGTTCTCGAATGGAATGGCTCAACCTGGATATTCGACCCCGGAGACGAAAATGGTATAGATGATGACGGCAATGGTTATATTGATGATTTTGTTGGTTGGGATTGCCAGAATAATGACAATAACCCTTATGATGGTCATTCACATGGCACACATGTAGCTGGTACAATAGGTGCTTCAGGCAATAACAATACAGGTGTAGTGGGTGTTACCTGGGACGTACAGCTGGCAGGACTCAAATTCCTACGTGATGATGGCGGTGGCTCAATCTCTGATGCCTTGGAAGCTTTGAATTATGCTGTCGCAATGGATATGCCTATAAGTAATAATAGTTGGGGTGGCGGAGGTTATTCTTCTGCTTTCTATCAGGCACTGGAAGCGGCTGATGATAACGGACACCTCTTTATTGCTGCTGCGGGTAATGGCGGTTTTGACCGAATAGGAGACAATAACGACAATACATCTTATTACCCAAGTTCTTATACTAATGATAATGTTATTTCTGTAGCCTCTATTACCAGAAGTGATGTACTTTCAGGTTTTTCTAATTATGGGCCTAATAGTGTTGATCTGGGCGCCCCTGGTTCTTCTATATATAGCAGCAACCCTATGAATCAATATGGGTACAAAGGTGGTACTTCTATGGCTACTCCGCATGTTGCAGGAGCATGCGCTCTTGTTTGGGGAAATAATCCTAACAAAACACATGCAGAAATAAAAGACGCTATTCTAAATTCTGTAGAAGTCACCCCTGCCCTTAATGGCAAATGTGTCAGCGACGGACGATTAAATCTTTATAATGCTATGACCTATTTCTCAGGGCCCGGCCCAATTGGATGCCGCTATGAGGATTCTTTGGTTTTGGTAGAATTATATAACACAACAGGCGGAAACACAACCTGGCTCTACAACTGGAACCTAAGCCAACCTATAGATACCTGGTATGGAATTACACTGAACGCACAAGGTTGTGTCTCAGAAATCAATTTAGCTGGTGTTCAGTTAGGTGGTACATTACCTTCAAGTATTGGGAATTTAGAAGAACTGACCCGCTTAGATTTATTTACCAATCAATTGAATGGAACAATACCTAGCACACTTGGCAATTTAAGCAATCTGACTTATTTGTCTTTATCTGCCAATAGTTTTACAGGAACAATACCTAACTCTTTAGGCAATTTAAATAATCTGGGCTATTTATACTTATCCATCAACAACCTAACGGGTAATATTCCTGATGCATTAAGCAATCTTGGCAATCTGCAACAGCTATTTCTTCATAATAATCTATTGACAGGAGATATTCCTTCAGGGTTTAGCAGCCTGGACAACCTTAGTCATTTATATCTGGACAACAATCAACTAAGCGGTTGCTATGATCCAGGTTTAGTTGGACTTTGTGGTCAATTGCAGAATAGTTATAGGGTAAGTAATGGCAATAATTTTGACGCACTTTGGGATGACTTTTGTAATAATGGCACTGGTTCCTGTGGTAATTTTTCTTGCCGTTATCTTGACTCACTGGCACTGGTGGCACTTTACAATTCAGCAGGTGGAGCTAATTGGAATACACCATGGAACCTGAATCAGCCTATAAATACATGGAACGGAGTCACCTTAAATTCGGATGGTTGTGTGCGAGAACTCTCTTTGTCCAATCAAAATCTAATCGGCACAATACCATCAGATCTGGGCAATTTAGCCAGTCTGACACGTTTAAGTTTGCCAAGCAATTCGCTCTCTGGCACTATCCCTTCCTCATTAGGCAATCTAAGTAATCTGACTTCATTATACTTATCTCAAAATGACCTGACTGGCAGTATTCCGGCTTCATTAGGGAATTTAAGTAATCTGGATCGAATGAATTTACAAGGTAATAACCTGACGGGTTCTATTCCTGACGAATTAGGGAATTTAACCAACATTACCCTTCTATATCTTTCTATGAATAGTCTTACAGGAGAAATCCCAACGACATTCAGCAATCTCAGTAGTCTTGAAAACCTGAGTCTGCAGGTCAACCAACTGACTGGATCTATTCCAGCAGGCTTCGGTAACCTGAATAATTTGACCAGAATGATAATAAATTATAATGACCTAAGCGGTTGTTATGATGCTAATTTAAGTAATCTTTGCAATCAGCTTGATGCGAATTACAATACCAATAGTTATATCAGTGGAGGTAATAATTTTGATGCAGACTGGGAAGATTTTTGTGCTTCCAATACAGGACTTTGTGTTGAAATAACCTGCCGTTATACAGACTCGCTCGCTCTAGTAGCATTGTACAACTCGGCAGGTGGAGCCAACTGGTCAAACCCCTGGAATTTAAATCAGCCTATAGATACATGGCCCGGAATAACATTAAATTCGGATGATTGTGTTCGTGAGATTTCATTAAGTTACAAAAACCTTGTGGGTACTATACCTTCAGAATTGGGCAATCTGAGTAGCATGACTCGCTTAAATGTGCAGGGCAATAGCCTGTCAGGCAGTATTCCTGCTTCATTGGGCAATCTTAGCAATCTAACTTCTTTATATCTGGCACAAAATGATCTGACGGGGACTATTCCGGCTTCAATTGGCAATTTGAGTAATCTCGAACGAATGAATTTGCAGAGCAATGACCTTAGTGGCTCTATTCCTGATGAATTGGGTAATTTGACCAATATCACGCTGCTATATCTTTCTATGAATGAACTTACAGGAGAAATCCCGACGACATTCAGCAATCTTAGCAATCTTGAAAACCTGAGCTTACAGGTTAACCAACTGACAGGACCTATTCCGCCCGGTTTGGGAAGTCTTGGTAATTTATCAAAAATGATATTGAACTATAATGACCTAAGTGGCTGCTATGATGAAAATCTTGCTAACCTCTGTAATCAGCTTGACCCCAATTATAATACTAGTGGTTATATAAGCGGACTCAATAACTTTGACGCTCCCTGGGAAGATTTTTGTAATGTTGGCGCAGGTAGCTGTACAGATATATCCTGTCGCTATACCGACTCTCTGGCTCTGGTAGCATTGTACAACTCGGCAGGCGGTGCCAACTGGTCAAATCCATGGAATTTGAATCAGCCTATAGATACTTGGTATGGAGTGACATTAAATTCTGATGATTGTGTTCGTGAAATTTCATTAAGTTATAAAAACCTCGTGGGTACTCTACCTTCAGAATTAGGTAATCTAAGTAGCATGACTCGCTTAAATCTGCAGGGCAATAGCCTGTCAGGTAGTATTCCTGCCTCATTAGGCAATCTTAGCAATCTAACTTCTTTATATCTGGCGCAAAATGACCTGACCGGTACTATTCCGGCTTCAATTGGCAATTTGAGTAATCTCGAACGAATGAATTTGCAGGGCAATGAACTAAGTGGTTCTATTCCTGAAGAACTGGGCAATTTGAGCAGTATCACGCTCCTATATCTTTCAATGAACAGTCTTACAGGAGAAATTCCGACAACATTCAGCAACCTTAGTAATCTTGAAAACTTGAGCTTACAGGTCAATCAACTGACAGGATCTATTCCGCCAGGATTTGGAAGTCTTAGTAATTTATCAAAAATGATATTGAACTATAATGACCTAAGTGGCTGCTATGATGAAAACCTTGCCAATCTTTGTAATCAGCTTGATGCAAATTATAATACCAACAGCTATATCAGTGGAAGTAATAACTTTGATGTAGATTGGGAAGACTTCTGTAACGGTGCAGGTGCATGTCCTACAGAGATTTGGCCGGGCGACTTTAACAATGATGGAATTGCTGATAACACTGATATACTTTACTGGGGACAAGCAGAGGGAAGTAGTGGGCTGTCTCGCCCCAATGCTGACAATAATTGGATAGGACAAATTTCTCCTAACTGGACAACAGATGTAAACGGTATTAATAGTAAATATCAGGATGCTAATGGTAACGGAACCATTGACATACAGGATTTACAAGTCCTGATCGACAATTATAGTAGCATTCATAATACTGGTACGACAATAAACTCCACCAATACTATGAAATTTAGTCTTGAAACTATAGCTGCTTATTCCGACGCTACGAATACTACGCTTGAATATGCATTATATGCACAAAACTCAGATGGTACACCAGCACAGGTTAGTGGAGCTGCCTGCGATATTGTATTCAATGATTTTACTCCTATCAGTATATCAATGAACACAAACAATTCTTCTTTACAGCCAGACGAATACATAGAAGTGTATGGTGGTGGTAATCAAATAGAGGTTGGGCTTACCCGTACAGATCAAACAGATCAACTTTGCTCAGATCCTATTGCTATTATTACTGCTATTGTAGCAACAGAAGATTTGCCAAACGGTGAAGCCTACGGCATTAGCATAATGCAGGGCAGTACCATGAAAGGAAACGGCACTATTCAGTCAGCATCTGTAACAACATTGTATGACATATATTCCGAAGTCAGTCCAGACAATAACAATATGCTTTTAACAGCGGAAGTAGCACATGTTCAATGTCTATCTGCCGGTTCTATAAGCCTACAAATAGCTGGAGGTACAGCCGCCTATGATATTTTGTGGAATACTGGCGAAACAACATCACAGATCAGTGATCTGACTCCTGGCGTTTATACGGTTACGGTTAATGATGCTAATGGACTGAGCAGCACAATGGATATTGAGATTGAAGGTCAGTATATTCCTCTTTATGATGAATTTGGAATGTTGATTCCCTGTATAGAACTCCCCTGCCCTACTGTACTCGACTTTGTTAATAATATGCCGGATGCTATCCATCAGGCCAATTCGGCTATTCACACTAATGCTACATTGGACAATGGTGAAAACCCACAATTGAAAGCAGGTAATGTTATTTCTTTACAACCTGGATTTACTGTACCCCCAAGCAGTAGTGTTCGGGTAGAAATAGAAGATTGCTCTGGTAATTAGACTATTTAAAGAAGTAATATAAACACACTTTAAAACTTCCATAGTAGTTTTATTAGGGAACAGGTACTAAAGAAACAGTATCTGTTCTCCTTTTTTAAGGATTATAGTTATAGTTCAAACTACCATAATGGGTTATTGTAGAAATGATTTAATAGAATTATTGAAATCAAAAATATGTAAAAAAAATTCATTACCAAAACCAAAGGTTATACACACATATTGACCTTGATACATTAAGGTCTCCTTAAAAAACCGTAATTTTGTCCTTTGCCAATCGTAGACTAAAAAAGTTTGCATAATTAAAGGATTTCATGAGCGATCAAATCAAGCATGAATGTGGTATTGTACTCATTCGGCTGCTTAAACCCCTGGATTATTATCATCAAAAATACGGTACAGCACTATATGGGCTAAACAAGCTCTATCTGCTCATGCAAAAACAGCACAACAGGGGGCAGGATGGTGCAGGTATAGCCACAGTAAAACTCGACCAAAAGCCGGGAATACGCTATATTAGCCGCCGCCGTAGCAATGCAGCAAAACCTATCCGTGATATTTTTGATCGTGTATATGCTAAGTTTAATAACTTACCCGAAGAGCATATAAATGACGCCAAATGGCTAAAAAACAACCTTCCCTATATGGGCGAAGTCTTGCTGGGGCATCTGCGTTATGGAACGCATGGTGGTAATCATATTGAATATTGTCATCCGGTCATGCGACAAAATAATTGGGTGAATCGCAACCTACTCATGGCTGGTAATTTTAACCTGACCAATGTAAATGAGTTATTCGGTCATTTGGTCAAATTGGGGCAGAGCCCAAAAGAAAAGACCGACACGGTTACCGTACTCGAAAAATTTGGTCATTTCCTTGACCAGGAAGTAGAATCATTGTTTGGCTATTTCAAACAGAAAAAAGACCATGATAATCAGGAAATTGCCCAACTTATCAACAAGAACATTGATGTACAAAGCATTATAAAACGTTCTATCAAAAAATTTGACGGCGGCTATACCATGGCAGGCATGATGGGGCATGGTGATGCTTTTGTTGTTCGTGATCCTGCTGGTATTCGTCCGGCTTATTATTATTATGATGATGAAATTGCTGTTGTTGCTTCTGAAAGGCCAGCTATACAAACAGCTTTGAATGTGCTGTATGATGATGTGCATGAACTGAAACCTGGTCATGCAATTATAATAAAAAAGGGCGGCGATATTAGTATTAAAAAAGTGGCTAAAAAAGCGACTCAGACTTCCTGCACTTTTGAGCGTATTTATTTTTCCAGAGGTACCGATCGTGACATTTACACAGAACGCAAGCAGCTTGGCAGGCAATTAGCTGATACGGTACTACAAGCTGTTGACTATGATTTTGATAATACTGTTTTTTCCTTCGTTCCGAATACCGCTGAAGTCGCCTTTTATGGTATGATGAAAGGTATTGAAGATTGCCTGAACAAAATAAAAAAGAAACAAATTCTTGAACTCGGAAAAAACCCAGCCCCTGACAAACTAGAAACGATTCTTTCTCGCCGTGCCCGCATGGAAAAAATTGTGGTCAAAGACGCAAAATTACGCACCTTCATTACAGAAGGAACCACTCGTGACGAATTAGTTTCGCATGTTTATGATGTTACTTATGGTATTGTCAGAAATGAAATAGATACGCTGGTTTTAATGGATGACTCCATTGTGCGTGGCACCACTTTACGGCAAAGTATATTAAAAATTGTCTCTCGGCTTCGCCCTAAAAAAATTATCGTTGTTTCTTCTGCTCCGCAAATTCGTTTTCCTGATTGTTATGGTATTGATATGTCCAGAATGAAAGGTTTTGTAGCTTTTCAAGCCTTAGTAGCCTTGCTAAAAGAAAGCGGACAAGAGGCAAAATTGAAAGAAACCTATAAAAAATGTAAAGCAGAATTGAATAAACCTCCAGAAAAAGCAAAGAATCGTGTCACTGCACTATATGACTTGTTTCCTTATGAGGAAGTTTCCAAAAAAATTGCCGAAATTGTTAGTCCTAAAGAAATTATACCAGGTGTAGAAGTCATCTATCAAAGTATTGAAGGACTCCACGAAGCCTGCCCCAATCATGTTGGTGACTGGTATTTTTCCGGTAAATATCCGACACCTGGGGGTAATCAGGTCGCTAATCGTGCCTTTGTATTCTATATGGAAGGTCGGGATGAAAGAGCGTATTAGCGAGTGTTTAGTAGTTGAGTTGAGTGAAGTACAATAATGATAATAGATAAATCATGAGACTGTTTTTTTTACATGTATTTTTACTGAGCAGTTATTTAACTATTGCTCAAGACAGTATAAGACTAACGCAGAATTTTCGTTTTGAAAACGGTATTTATACCAGTTTTGAAGATTTTCAGTCCAACCAGCCGAGCATCTACTGGGATCTTAATAATACAGAATTGCACGTCGATAAAGCCGGACACCTGATACGTGTCAGCGATCTGGACACTGCCGATAGAAATGACATTTGGGGCATTTGTTATAATAACGTTCCTTATATCAATTTGACGAAAGTCATTGAAAATGAAAGTTTGACTTTGCAGGAAAGCGCTCCACTTATTTTTGCCAATTTGCAATCAAGAGGCAAACTCTGTTATTTTTATTATCAGGGTTATCGAAAAGTCAAAATTCCTATGACCGTTTATGAACCTGTTACCAGACGTGCTATACAGACTTCTTATGTTGAAAACAAAGAGCCTGTTTTGATACAAAAAATTCTTGAGTTTGAAACCGGAGAAATTGTAGAATATAATCTAGAGAATTTTATGGCATTAGTTGAGGAGGACAAACGTTTGTGGAATACGCTGAATGATTTAACTCCTGGCGAGGCGCGCGAAAAAATGTACAAAAGCCTTTTTATTTATAATGACCGAAATTGGGTGTTTATTAGTCATTAAAACTTTCCTTACCTTAGCATAAAATTATTAAACATGTTGAAAAACGGACTTTTTGCTTTATTGGCTTTCATTGCGACAAGCACCTGCATATTTGCACAACAAACACCTGCCGAAGCACAGGAAGGTTCTATTCTTGTTCTTAATGCCAAGGCACATCTGGGCAATGGCAAAGTAATCGAGAACAGTGCCATCGGTTTTGAAAATGGAAAATTAACACTAGTTGCTGATGCTACCTTAATACGTATAGACAAGGAGGCTTGGGATAAAATTATTAGGGCAGAAGGCAAAGAGATTTATCCGGGTTTTATTGCACCCAATAGCCAGATCGGATTGAAAGAGATTGATGCAGTGAGGGCTACACGCGACAATCGGGAAGTAGGCGGTTTCAACCCTAATGTCCGTTCTATTATTGCTTATAATACAGATTCTAAAGTAACCCCGACCATTCGTACCAATGGTGTTCTGCTTGCACAAATTGTTCCTGAAGGCGGTACAATACCTGGTACTTCCAGCATTGTAGAGCTTGATGGCTGGAACTGGGAAGATGCCGTTTATAAAATGGATGAAGGTATTCATCTGGATTGGCCAAATACACATAGTCGTTCTGGCTGGTGGGGAAATCCTGGTCCGACAAAAAAGAATGACAAATACACAACTTCTCTTAATGAAATAAAAAATCATTTCAAAGAAGCCCAAGCCTACACCAATCGTAAAGCTGACACAAAAAACCTCAAGTTTGAGGCTATGAGTGGACTATTCAATGCAGAAAAACAGCTTTTCATTCACACGAATAGTGCAAAGACAATTATGGATGCTATTCAGTTCATCAAAGAAATGGGTGTAAAAGCAGTGATTGTTGGTGGGAAAGAATCCTGGTTAGTTGCTGACTTATTAGCCGAAAATAACATCCCCGTCATTTTAGGTAATACACAAACCCTACCCTCTAATACCGATGATGATATAGATCAGCCTTTCAAAACACCTAATATATTACATGAAAATGGCGTATTATTTTCCATTGGAATGACTGGCGCATGGGAACAATTCAATCTGGCTTTCCAGGCTGGGCAGGCTGTTTCTTATGGCTTACCTTACGAAGAGGCTGTCAAAGCATTAACAGCTAACACGGCTGAAATTCTGGGGATTGGCGAAACTGTCGGTACTTTGGAAAAAGGTAAAGACGCCACCTTCTTCATCAGTGCAGGCGATGCTTTGGATATGCGTACCTGTAAGCTTGAACAAGCCTTTATACAAGGTAAAGAAATTGATCTGGACAATAAGTTCAAGACGCTGGCACGTAAGTTTAGAGGGAAATATCAAAAGTGATCAATCGTGTTGTTGTCTTGTTGTGTTGGTGTGTTGGTTGTAAAAGCTTAACACTTCAACACAAGGCGCACTTCAACACCTCAACACACTCCATTTGAAAATACTTTTCGTCACACATTATGCCGATCTTATGGGCGCCAATCGTTCCCTGCTCGGACTAGTCCGTGGATTGAAAGAGCGTGGTATAGAAAGCATTTTACTTTGCCCTAAAGAAGGCGACTTTACTAAGGCTTTGCAGGAACAGGGCATTGAGTATATTATCGCTCCATTCACCAATTGGGTCTATACGCCTGTATCCATCAATTACTATCTCTTCCCTTTTCGCATATTACAAAACAAACTACTCCTCCCCTCTTTAGCTAAAAAAGTCGCTGCTATTCAGCCAGATATTATTTACACGAATAGTTCTGTAACCGCTGTTGGCGCTTATCTGGCGCATCGACTTGGCATTAAGCATGTCTGGCATATTCGTGAATTTGTCAAAGAGCATTATAAGACTGACTATGTTTTCGGACGGGCTAATTTCCATAAATGGATGAATCGTTCGGCTGCCATTATTAGCATTTCACAAGCTTTGCTGAACAAGGTTTTGCCTAAAATAACTGCACCAAAATATAAAGTATACAATGGCGTCATGCCTAAGCATCAAATGCAAGCTCTCTACACTCAACCTATAAAGGAACACCCTCCTTCTTTTACGTTTTTGAATGTTGGGCTTATACATCCTATGAAGCAGCAAATGCAGGCTTTAAAGGCTTTTTATTTGCTTTCGCAAAAACATGAACACATCAGACTGATCTTTGTCGGTAAAGGAAGACGCATTTACACCTGGCGCATGAAGCAATTTTGTAAAAAACATCGTTTGGAAGATAAGGTCAGTATAATGGGCTATGTCCCGAATCCGGGGCAATTATTTCAGGAAGCGGATGCTTTGTTGATGTGTTCTTTACATGAAGGCATGGGACGGGTAACGGTTGAAGCGATGGCTTATAGTTTGCCGGTTATTGGTTACAGAAGTGGAGCTACGCCTGAATTGGTAGAACATAGCGTGAATGGTTTATTGTATAAAGGTGATGAAACAGAACTGGTAAAGCAAATGGAATATTTAATAGATCACAAAGAAGAAGCTACAGAAATGGGTGTTATTGGGCGAAAAAAGGCTTTACAGCAATTTACTACAGATATTTATGTGGAACGAATTTATGAAATCCTGATGAAAGGCAAGGAAATTTGGATTTAGCACTAAAAATCTATTTGGAAACACTAGAGATATCAACAAAATTAGGTGACTTCGATGCTCAAGTTACATGTCACATAAATATTGGCGATATTCATCGCCAACAAAACAGGTATGAACAAGCTATTAGTTCGCTAAAGAAAGCACTTTCAATATCAGAAAAACATGATATTTTACTAGCTAAAGCTTCTTCAATGGCAGGTTTAGGGATAATTTATCAAAACAAGAACGATCCCAACCAGGCCCGCTCTTACCTAAAACAAGCCATAGGTATCTACAAAAAAATCGGAGCTATGGATACAGAAAATGCAAAATCTGCTCAGGAGCTTCTTCAGAGTATCGAACAACAACAAAATCAAAATGAGGAATAAAGTCTAGTCTTTATCAAGCTGCCTTGTTAATTCATATACAGCAATAGACGCAGCCATAGCCACATTCATAGACGAGTTATACCCATGCATTGGGATGTGTATAGCAGCTTCTGACATATCTAATAGCTCCTGTCCAATACCATAATTTTCTGTGCCAATGAGCAGGCATATCTTATCTGTTGGGGCAATTTGAAAGTGACGTATATCCGTACTTTTTTTAGTGATCTCGAGACTGATGATCTTATATCCCTGTTCTTTTAGATCCTGGATTAATTCAAGTGCATTTTCCCGATATTCATGCTCTACAAACTTGACCGTTGACCGTGCTGAACGATTGATCTTTTTATTGGGCGGTATTGGTGTTTTACCACATAGATATAGCTTTTCCACTCCTAATGCATCTGCCATTCTGAAAAGATTACCGACATTCATCGGTACTATGAGGTCATTTGCCAGCAGACAAATCGGATATTTCCTGATTTCTTTTTTAATTTCGTCGTGCGTAAGCTGATAATCGTTCATATTTTTGATGTGTTATCGTGCTATGGTGTTATTGTGTTATCGTTTATTTAATGGATTCACATTAACACGATAACACATTAACACAATAACACGTCCTATAGATGCAAGTTACCATATCTGTCATTACTGTTGCTTATAATGCCGCCACGGATATAGAGCAAACGATACAAAGTGTGCTGGAGCAAACCTATCCGCATATAGAATATCTTGTGCTGGATGGCGCATCTACAGATAATACGGTGAATATCGTGAAAAAATACGAGACGCAACTCAAATGGCAAAGTGAACCAGATCAAGGACTTTACGATGCCATGAACAAAGGGCTTCAAAAAGCAAGTGGAGATTTTGTTTTATTTATGAATGCGGGAGATGTTTTTTATCAAAATGATGTTCTGGAGAAAGTATTTGCTCAGCATACCCCTGATACAGATATATTGTATGGAGATGTAATGATGGTCAGCGAGCAGGGCAAGAAATTGGGTTTGCGTAGTCAGCTTACACCTCACCGCCTTCCTGAAAAACTTAGCTGGAAAGATATGCGTTTTGGGATGGTCGTCAGTCATCAGGCTTTTATAGCCCGGCGAAGTATTGTTCCGGCTTATATTGAAAATAATCTGTGCGCCGATATTGACTGGGTAATACAATGTTTGAAAAAAAGTAAGAAGACTCTTAATACAAAGACTGTCATTGCAGGTTTTCAGACGGGAGGATTATCAAGGCAGCGGCACAGGGAGTCGTTGGAGGATCGTTATCGGGTACTTCAGCAACATTTTGGTGGTAGAGAAAACTTTTACAATCACCTCTGGATCGGACTTCGAGCCGGGTGGTTTAAACTCTCTCGTAAAAGACAACAACGCTATTAGAGTCTATTCAGATATTTTATTTTGCTGCACCAATAATTCCAAACGGGCAATATCTTCTTTGTCATGTACAATAAACGGCTGATTATCGTCTAACTCGTACTTCCTTATTTTACGAAAGAAAGAACGTGGAGCTTGTCTTATAGAGGTTGTCTTTACTATTGAAAAGACGTTATTGTCCCAGAAAATATTTTTTTCTTCGCCTAAATCCTTATTAAGATGTTTATTCAAAAAACCATTTTTATTTTCTACATAAGGCGTTCCCAGTTCTGTTTTTTCAGAACTAACAGCCAACACCATATCTGTTTGCTCATCGAGCAGTTTCATGGCTTTTTTCAATTCTTCTACGGGATAAAAAGCAGAATAAGGCGAGAGTAATATAGTTTTTCCAAAATGTAATCTCTTTCGAGCATAATGATCGATGGCATGTAAGATCAATTCATCTATATCGGTTACCCCTTTATTATATATTTCACCGGGAAGCTTAAAAGGAATATCTTGTCCGTATTTGACAGCAGCTTTTATAACTGAAATATCATTAGTACTCACACAAACATGATTAGAGGGTGCGAGTTTCCCTGCCATGTCAATAGCATAATGCAGCAAAGGTTTACCATTCAATGGTGTAAGTATGAGAGAAGCATCCTTATTATTCTTATTCTGGGAAGGAATAACAAACAACACGTCCTCAAAGCCTTTATCATAAGTATATGTCTCTCTGTGCTTCATCTGGTATTATAGTATGAATCGGGTAGTTTGATGTATCCTCCAAATTCAATACCAAAACAATTACTTCATGTACTCAATAAGTCTCACATTACGTTTTAACGAGAATTTAGGTTAGTTGTTACCTAAAATCACTTAAATGTACACATTCTATGTCACAAAGTACTTTTTTTCATCAAAAAGGTGTGTGTAATAAATTGCACAAAGCCTTTAAGCGTTCCTCCCCCTTCGCCCCCTCCAAAGGGGGACAATAAGCTAAAAAGCAGATCAATGTCTCCCTTTGGAGGGAGAAAAAGAGGGAGGACAACTGGAAAACTGTGCAATTTGTTACACACACTCAAAAAGGAATGATTAAGAAGCTCTAAGCTGTTTTTCGTTTAGCTAGATAAAATAACTCAGAGCTGTTTTCTCGTTTAAATATTTTTTGTGCCTGTTGGCGAATATCTTCAGCACAGATGTTTCGATAAATTTCTTTTTCTCTATTGATTAAATCTACTTCACCAAGCAATTCAAACATAGCCAGGTTAATGGCTTTCGTAAGAATACTGGTTTCAGAAAACACCAGTGAGCTTTCTATTTTATTTTTAATTTTTTCCAACTCTCTGTCATTAACCAGTTCTGTTTTCAACAGATCAAGTTCTTCCCAGATAGCCATCTCTGCACTTTCCAGAGAAACACCTGCGGCGGGTTTGCCTTCTATGACCAGTAAGCCGGGATCTACGCTTCCTGTTAAGTAAGCATCAATATCGTCAAATAATCTCCGTTCTTTTAGCAGCCGACGATACAGACGAGACGAACGCCCACGACTGAGAATGTCAGAGAGTAAGTCGCTGGTATAATACCCTGTTTCTGTGCGAGCTTCCATATGAAAAGCCATGTAAAGCGCATTGGTAGGAACATCTTTCTCCACTTGCTGAGTATGAGGAGCAGCTTGTATAGGTTCAGCAGGAATCCTTGCTAAAGGGGTTTTATGTGATTCAATATCGCCAAACCAGTTTTCTACTAATTGACGTACCTTATCTGTTTTTACATTGCCTGACACTACCAATATAGCATTGCTTGGATGGTAATAATGCCAAAAGAAATTACGTACATCCGCAAGGTTTGCTTTTTCGATATGCTCAGGTGTCATGCCGATAGTTGGCCAACGGTAAGGATGTACCTCATATGTCAGTTTCATGAGGTGATGCCATACATCTCCGTAAGGTCGGTTCAGACAGGTTTCTTTAAATTCTTCTATGACCACTTTGCGTTGAACATCTAGTGTTTTTTTACTGATATTCAGATTAGCCATTCTGTCAGATTCCAGCCAAAAGACTGTTTCCAGGTTTTGTGCAGGGACAGTTGCATAAAAACTCGTTACATCATTATTGGTAAAAGCATTGCAATCTCCTCCTGCCCATTGCAAAGGTTCGTCAAAATCAGGCACGTTGCGAGAACCACCAAACATGAGGTGTTCAAACAAATGGGCAAAGCCCGTCTTATCTGGTGATTCGTATTTTGCGCCCACATTATACATTAAATTAACAGCAACCATAGGAGTACTATTATCTTCATGTACTACAACCCGCAAACCATTATCTAATGCAAAACGATTGAATTCTATCATTCGTAATATTCCTTAAAATTCCCAGGGCTTGCAAAGTTAATTAAATTTCTATTGAATAACTGCCCCCCGGCGCTCCTTAAGAATGTCCATCATAGAAACATGACGACGCAATTTATGTTCCGACCAAATCAGCATTTCCTCTAGTCCGGCAGTATGTTCGGTGGGTTGTTGTTCTAATTCCTTGAGTTTTTCATTAAACCCCTGTAAAGCTGTTTTTCGATCATCAAGCGGCATATTGTAAAGTTGTTGGATTGTTTTCAGACTAATAGCATAAAAGTTTTTAAGTTGTCCTGTTTTAAGCCCTCCCATATAACGCTTGGTCGAACGATATAAGTTATCAAAGTTTTCCAATCCTTTATCATAAGCAATTGCCATTAATAATACCCAGGCACAGCACTTTACATCAATGCGACGCAATTCCCGGTTTTCTATAATCTGCTTAAAATTCTTGAACGCCTCATCTTTTTTGCCTAGTACAAACTGTATTTGTGCATTAGTACTCAAAAAAGCCTGATAGTCTGGCACATCAATTTTCCCACTATAAAATTTCATTTTCTTAGAAATTTCTTTAGCTAAAGCTGTCAGGCGTTCTGTTTGTCCTGTATTAAAGAGGTAAAGCAGATCAACATAGCTCAATGTTTGAAAAGCCATCGCTTTTTCATGAATATATTTGGGCTTTACATTTTCTTTAGCCCATTTCAGTTTATTTTCAAATTCACCTTGCTTACCCAACTTAAGTAAAGCTGATAAGTAGTTCATCAAATGGTCGACATATATTAATGTATATTCTTCTCGTTGGTGAACATGGGCATCCCAAATATCAATCACCCTTTTGTAATACTGGCAAGACAATATATCTTCCCCTATCATGCTGTAATAGAGTGCATAAATTTGCTGAAAACGAAATTTGGAACAGAAAGATATTGCCCGTTTTTCATCGAGCATCAATTCACCTTTTATAATTTCTGACAACTCCGCCTTTGCCTCTTCACTTCCACGTCTTGGTAAACGTTGCCATGCAGCAAAAAGTAGATATACTGTGCTATTGTAGCTGTTCTCATCATCAATAGTTTTACAGATAGTTTTCTTTTCTTCTATCAAGCTCATTCTTTTTTCTCTCTTTTTTTTGGGATTCAGACGCCTTATTAAGTCTTCTTCTCGCTTGATAATCTCAAGAAGAATAAGATACTTGTCAAACTTCATTGCAAGTTCTTTTGTAACCTTTAATAATTTCCCAGCCCTATCATAGAGTGTTCGCTCCATTAGTAGATCTACATCGGCTAGATGTGCTTGTAAAGTAATATCAACAGATTTGTATTTGTCTTGTCGGTAAGCACGCAATTCACTAAGAATGTCTTTAAACAGATCATTTTTATACTTCGATATATTTTTGAGAATATCCGGATGATGCCTCAAACGTTTTTCGACAGCTTCCTTACTATACTCATCAAGCTCATTAAGCGCATTAAAGATGGTCAGGTTATTCCCCCCTCCCCCCTTCTGTTGGGCATAGTATTTTTTCTCAGCAGTCGATAGATTGTGTACCAACTGATGTAAATCATCTCTGGGCATATAAATCATGTAATTAGTAGTATACAAAACTGCAAAAAATAAAATAATTAATGGAAGATTTAATGGTGGAAAGCCTTGTTTTTACTGGATTTTCCCCGTTTTTCGGTTTTTTTTGAAATATTTCAGTTTTTTTTCATCCTTCACGCTTGTAAATCCTGACTAACAAAATCCATAATTGCCCCGAACTCAAACCTCAACACAAAAAACTGACAACCATACACTTAAGTGCACATTTCCTAATCATAACACTTTTTATGCTTCTTTTTCAGACACCAAATCACGGTTCAAACGTGTAAATACTAATGTTTTCCTTGCAAAATACCCCTGATATAGCTCCATATATTTGTATTGTCAACAGCAAAGAACAACAACTCCGATAAAACAAATTACCCCATAAAGCATAAACTAAAACCAGAAAAACAATTTAACCTCTAAAAACATTAGCCCTAAAAAGCCACTTAAACCCAATAAAACAGATAGGTGATTGATTACTTCTCCCAAAGTAATCAACTACCTATCGACCCGAAACTGAAGCATTTCGGGTTAGTCCTGTGAGCCAATAAACAATATAAACAAGTTGGATGTCTTCATCCAATACTTACTAATGGTTCAGGGCATAAGTCCTGAACCACTAAGCACTTGGAGCGGCGGCGGTAGCGACAACATGGTCGCCCGCCACTAGCTAAAGTTACTCATGCATCACAGTAGAAAGACAACATGTACTTAAAGGCTTTTCATAGAGGTTGAGTAAGGAGATAACCTAATAATTGTTATCTCCTTTCACTCCTGATAAAGTAAGAATATAACAACACTATGTGTTGTAACAATATAAATCATGCTTTGTATTTAGTGGCAAAGGGTTGAACAGAAGCGTTCAGCCCTTTATTTTTTATGGGTTTATGATTTCTCCTGGAAAGACTTTTATTCTAGAACCTTTTGCAACCGTCAGATGATAAGGAATTTTGTTGTTCAAGAATCGCCATTGTTCTCCGTATAGAAGCCCAAAATCAACATCCAGATGAAAACGGGTTTCTACAGGGTATGTCTCCCAGACGGGATGCTCTACTTTATAACGAATCAATTTTCCTTTCTTGTTGGTTCCAAAGCCCCATTCATGTTCCTTAAAAAAATGAGCAGTAGAATTTTCTTTGGGTTGTTGAGGGCGATTTTCAACCGTAAATTTCAAGCTATGCTCTTTGCCACCATATTGAAAATCGTGACTGATAATGCGTTGCTGTTTGTTTTGTTCTATCTTAGACCACATGGGTATAGAAGCGTAGGGTTCATTATACAAACGCCTGGCAAGCTGCGCAATACAAAAACGAGGAACAAATTCCCGAATAAACAGGACACCTCGCTGTTCGCCATATTTAACATAGCAACGCAAGTTAATTTCAGGGAAATTAATATGAAAAGGTACAGGAATTCCTCTTACACGAGTATTCAAAAAATCAAAGGCGACCAAACTTACAAAGGCACGTTGCCCAATCATATCCGGTACTAATCCGTTAGGCAGGTATGGTTCAAGCTGAGCAGGCTCAACGGCATAAGTCAACAAAATAAGATGTCGCCACTCTGCTGTCAAAAACGGTCTCATAGTTGATCCGCAAGATACGATAATCATTTGTTGCAACAATGACAAAGTAACATGTTCGTACACATTACTATGTCATTATTGCAATGAAAATGATTTAATTTTTAAGATACCAGGGGAATATTAAATATACTAAACGGTGGTGCGAATTTTGTCTTTAATGGACTGCACTAAAGCTGGTGAGACAGTTTTTCGGGAAATTTTACTCTTTATAAACTCTCTAAAGGATTTTTCCATACTAAATTTTTCTAATAGATCGGGATTACTCTGTATTTCTGTGAGGAGTTCTCTTTCTTCTCTGCTATCAAGTTCTCCATCTAAATAAAGCATGACTCTTTGTGTGATGCCGGTTGTTCTGTTTTGCTTTGTGTTGTTCATAAACCTCTCTTTTTTATGAAGCAATTAGAAGTATTGATCTTTTATTTGCTTCGACAGTTAGTAATTTATTAAAAGTGGGTTTTAGTCTGACTTATAAAAAAACCGGACAAAAAGTTCATACAGAACTAGCTGTCCGGTAGATTATTCTCTATCGTGATCCGTTAAATGTACTCGGATTAAATGGGCAATTTTGTATATTATGATTCATATTCAATGACTTCATCTTTTATCTTCATACCCCATAGACTGTGCATATGACCAAAGTTGTTTCTTCAGCATATTTCTTGCACGGTGTATCCGGGATCGTACTGTTCCTACAGGTGCATCAACGATTTTAGCAATTTCCTCGTATTTAAACCCTTCAATATCACAAAGCACGATGACCGTTTTCAGATCAACTGGTAAGGAATTGATTGCCATTGTTACCTCATCTCCTATCATATTTTGGAAAATATCCTTTCTCATGTCCAGAAAACTGGTATGATTGGCATATAATTCCTCCTCTGTGATTGAGCTGTCTCCATAATCAACAGCCTGAGGGCGACGAGATTTTTTACGATATTCGTTGATAAAGTTGTTCTTCAAAATTCTGAACAACCATGCTTTAGGGTTTGAGCCTACTTGATAGGTCTCAATAGATTGAAAAGCCCGCATATAAGTATCTTGCACCAAATCATTAGCATCTTCCTCATTGCCAGATAAGTACATGGCAAAATTGAAGAGAGCATCGATCTGAGGCATGAACTCATGGTTAAAAATGTGTTCCTTTTGGTCACTCATTAGGCTCGTTGCGGTAAATGTAAAATTCAATAGTAACATGGTAAAGGTAATTATTTTTTTGTACCCTATTGTTAAAACCGCTTGTCATCTTGTGGGTAACAAGGTTTTACGACATAGTTTTTAGATTGTTATGAGGTACAACGCATGTTTTTTGGAAAACGTTCACAAAAACACATTTTTTTAAATTTCGAAGTAATAGTATTCCTGTTTTGGGGATAGACCGTCGAAATAAGAAGAAGAAAATTCTTCTGGGATTCAATAAAAAAGGACCTTGCCCCATTATAGAACAAAGTCCCATCCCTCCAAATGTAAATCTTTTACCCTTTTATCAAATTACTCTCCTCCATTACTTCTACTAGGGCGGTTCCGGTAAACCAGGGTCATGATTTTACCTTTAAGTTCTTCTGGATTATAAGGCTTTGCCAAATAATCGTTAATACCTGTAGCCGAGCATTTTTCGGCTTCGGTTTTACTCGTGTTTGCAGACAAGGCAATGATAGGAATATCGCTGTCTGTTATTCTTATCTTAGCAGCAGCTTCAAAGCCATTCATCACAGGCATCTGCAAATCCATCAATATAACATCGTAATTATTTTTTTCAAAAGCCTCTACACCTAGTTTACCGTTTTCGGCGATCTCTACTTTTACATAATCAGACCAGGTTGTCAACATTTGCTTCGTAGCGATCTGATTTAGGAAATGATCTTCTACAAACAAGATATTCATTGGTTTGATCGGTTTGCCTCCAATTTGCTGTACAGCAATTTCGGCAATGTTGAGATCTATTTCTACGAGGAATGTAGACCCTTCACCTTCTTCGCTATTTACTCTAAGGGTTCCTCCCATGGTTTCAGCCAGACGTCTGGCAATGGCAAGCCCTAGTCCTTCTTTCTCATCTGAGTCTGCATTTAGCAGTCTGTCTGTATTCAGAATTTCTTTAATCTTATCGGCAGACATACCTACACCATTATCTTCTACTTCAAAGGTAATTGTAGCTTTTTCTATATCAATATTTGCTGCTTCAATAGCTAATTTAACCTGTCCACTCTTTTCGGTATATTTGATAGCATTATCCAGCAGATTGTATAATATCTGATTAATTTTGGTTTCATCTCCAATCAGGTATTTAGGAACATTCTCATTGACATCCAGCTTAAATTCAATATCTTTTTTATTGGATTTAATCTGGAACATTTTCTCTAATCCCTGTACGGTATTTCTGATCGCAAATTGTTCGCGGTCTACCGTAATTTTGTCGGAAAGTAAGACAGAGAAATTCAGCATGTTATTCACTGCAAGCGACAAATCACTCACCGACTGCTGCATGCCGCTGACCAGTTCTTCCTGTTGAGAATTAAGCTCGGAACTTTCCAGGGTATAGGATAAGTTTACAATAGAAGATAAAGGCGTTCTGATATGGAAACTCATATCTTCCAAAATCTCCTCTTTGATTTTTGACGTTCTATCTGTAATCGTTTTCAGTTCTCTCAATTCCTCTGCCATTTTTTGCTCAGTAATATCTTGAGCAACCCCAACAAGGAGTGTTTTTTCGGTAGAGGGATCATAAGATATCTGAAATTGATTGGCAACGTGTTTTTTCTGTGCCACACCTACACGAATCCGGTAATCTACACTATGTAGTGCACCGTCTTTGGTAGCTGCTTCTATTTCTCGTTCTACTTTTTCTCTATCTTCAGGGTAAATATAATTCAGGTAATCTGTCCAGGAGGGACTGATGTGTCCTGGCTCAAAACCGAATATCTTGTATACCTGTTCCGACCAGTTCATTTCATTCGTAACAATGTCTATTTCCCATATTCCGAAATTTGACATTTTACTGGCCAGCTCGAAGCGTTCTTTTACGATATTCAACTCTTTTACAGCAACTTGCAACTGTACATACGTACGATGCCTTGCCAAAGTATGTCTAATAGAGCGAGCTAATGATTTGTGATCAAATTCACCTTTAACGAGGTAATCTTGTGCACCTGCTCTTACTGCCTGTTCTCCCACCATTTCATCTGTCGTTCCCGTCATTACAACAACAGGCAATTTTTTAGGACATCTTTCCAAGAAACTGGACAGCGTGCGTAATCCGCGCGAATCGGGTAAACTGAGGTCTAACAAAACAAGATCAATAGGCTTTTCTTCACAGATCTCAATTCCTTCATATAGGGTTTCAGCATAAAAGAAATCATGCTTCAAAGACGCTTGTTTGAGGAATATTTTCACCAACTTTGCATCCCCCTCAGAATCGTCAATAACTAAAATGTTAACTCTATTGAGCATCATAAATTTATCTTTTTTTTGCTTTAATTTATCATAGTTGGCAATACAGTTGTACTCAACCAGAATTCTTCTACTTTTTGAATTAAATCGAAAAATTTGTCAAACTCTATCGGTTTATTCAAGTAACAATTGGCATGCAAACGATAACTATTAGATATATCCTGCTCTGCTCCTGATGTTGTTAGAACAACTACGGGTATACACATCAAGCGTTCGTCTTTTTTAATTACTTCCAACACTTCCCTACCATCTTTTTTAGGCAGGTTAAGGTCTAGCAATATTAGATCAGGTGTAATTGAATCAACAAACCTTCCTTCCTTATTCAAATATTCCAATGCCTCTACTCCATCCATAACAACACTCAGATTAACATTCATATCACCTTCCTTGAAAGCTTCCTGTGTTAATCTAACATCGCCAGGATTATCTTCTATCAATAAAATATTGACTGGTCTCCTATTTTTACTCATATTATTAAAATGTTGATAGTCAATAATTTTTTTTCAGACTCAACAGGAAAAATCTCCTAAGAGTTATTAAAAATCTTAATAAGGGATTTATGTTTACCCAATTCCTTCTTAAGATACGTGAATCTACCCACAAAGGTTTCATTCCCCAATCATCTATTTTGATCGGAGGGCGTTGGATTTTGAGAAAATAAAGATGGATGCAGATGTTTCAGGGTTGTTCTGTCTGAAACATAATAAATAGTTTACAGATGTATAAAGTTATTTGCCAATTATTAATCCGAAGGTATTTATTAATTCAAGACCTATATTTTTTTATAAAATTAAATAAAAAAACAGAGATTAGCAAAAAAGTGTGTATAATAAAGCTACGTGCTCAACTAGACATTTTAAAAATCAAAAGCCTTATTAATAATGTTGGCCTGTTCTTCATCATGACGTTTCTTGAAACCAGTTGCAGGAGAAGCGCTGGACTTTCTGGAGATCACAGATAGTGGAAATCTGCGATAGCGTGCCAGAATATATTGCCATGCGCCCATGTTTTCTGGTTCTTCCTGTACCCATACAGCTTCTGCATCAGCATATTTCTTAATGAGTTGATCTACCTGATCTTTCGGAAATGGGTAAAGTTGCTCAATACGAACGATGGCTACATCGTCCCGTTTTAGCTCTTCACGCTTTTTCAATAGATCATAATAGATTTTTCCTGTACAGCACAATACACGTTTGACTTTCGCAATTTCTTTTTTGCTTCCATATTTCGGATCATCCAGTAGTTCCTGAAAACGATTATTACTTGTAAAATCGCTGATCGGAGAAACACAAAGTGGATGGCGTAATAAAGATTTAGGCGACATCACGATCAGAGGGCGGCGGAATGGGCGCTCTAACTGACGACGCATGACATGGAAGAAGTTTGCTGGTGTGGTTACATTTACGACAGACATATTAAACTCTGCACACATTTGCAAGAAACGCTCAAAACGAGCGCTGGAATGTTCAGGACCTTGCCCTGCATAACCATGAGGCAGTAATAGTACAAGCCCACTCGTCCAGTTCCATTTACTTTCAGAAGAAGAGATAAACTGATCGACCATTACCTGGGCGCCATTATAAAAATCGCCAAACTGCCCTTCCCAAATCACCAATGTATCAGGCGTTGCCAAAGAATAACCAAATTCAAACCCCATGACACCGTACTCAGACAGTAAGGAATTGAAAATTCTGTATTTACCTTGTTTGTCAACAATGGAATTCAGTCGGTTGTATTCATTTTTATTATTGGAATCTACCAAAACAGCATGTCGATGTGAGAAGGTTCCACGCTTTACATCCTGTCCACTCATACGCACATCATGCCCATCAAGCAGTAGAGAGCCATAAGCCAGCAACTCTCCCATAGCCCAGTCAAGATTGCCGTTATTGTAGAGTTTATTGGTTGATTTGAGCAGGCGATTGAATTTTTTCAATGGCGTAAAATCATCAGGAATCGTCAGAAGATGTTTGATGATCTGATCTATTTTCTTTTTGGTAATGCCTGTTTTCGGAGAAAGTTTTACATCATCAAATGTAATTTTTTCTTGCAATTTCAACCAGGCTAGTTCAGGTTTTTGGAAATTATAAGGAAGAGGTTTCTGACGAACATTGTCAAGGCGTGCCTGTAAATCACTGGTAAACTCTTTCTCCATTTTTTTGGCCAGTTCAACTTCAACATCCCCTTGAGTCAATAAATCGTTCAGATATACCTGACGCGGACTTGGATGTGTTTTGATCGCCTTATACATGGTCGGTTGTGTATATTGAGGGTCATCACCTTCATTATGCCCGTGACGACGATAGCAAACCATGTCAATGAAGACATCAGTATTAAATTCCTGACGATATTCTGCTGCCAGTTCTGCTGCAAATACGACAGCTTCAGGGTCATCTCCATTTACATGAAAAACGGGTGCTTCTACAACAGATGCTGCCGCAGTACAATAGATAGAAGATCGAGCATCATCATAATCTGTTGTAAAACCAACTTGATTATTAATGACAAAATGGATGGTTCCTCCTGTATAATAACCTTCCAGTTTACTCATTTG
Source organism: Saprospiraceae bacterium (assembly GCA_020627965.1). Lineage (GTDB taxonomy): Bacteria > Bacteroidota > Bacteroidia > Chitinophagales > Saprospiraceae > JAHDEO01. The sequence goes on from JAHDFX010000017.1 coordinate 35,959, forward strand.
TACCGTTTCATAAACGATACCTTGTCCGGCAACAGCCGCATCTCCATGAATGAGAATAGGCAAGAGGCAATCGTAATCACTTTTGTGCAAAAGATCTGCTTTTGCACGGGCATAGCCCTGTACTACTGTATTGACCGCTTCCAGATGTGAGGGATTAGGTGCCAGTTTCAGGTCAACTTGTTTTTTGCCTGTAGTTTCTACCTGTGAGAAGAACCCTAAGTGATATTTTACATCTCCATCACCAAAGCTCAGATCAGGCATACTGATTCCTTCAAATTCATTGAATATTTCTTCATAGGTTTTACCCATGATATTGGCTAAAACGTTCAACCGCCCCCGGTGTGCCATGCCAATGATAAATTCTTTAACCCCTAAGTCGGCTCCTGTATTGATGATAGCATCCAATGCAGCTATAGTCGTTTCTCCGCCTTCCAGTGAAAAGCGTTTTTGACCTACATATTTTTTATGCAGAAATTCTTCAAAAAGAACAGCTCCGTTCAGTTTTTCCAGAATACGGCGCTTTTTTTCTGTTGAAAGTCCGTAATCTTTTTGCAGAATCCGCTTTTCAACACGTTCTCTCAACCACTCTCGCTTATTGCGATCATTGATGTAAGCAAACTCAAAACCAATATTACCACAATACATTTGCTTTAGCTTATCCATGATCTGGCGAAGCGTTCCATTGGGCAAACCTATTTCCGCTCCAGCAACAAAAGTTTTATCATAATCTGCTTCACTAAGATTATGATTTTCCAGAATGAGACCTGGTTGATGCGCTCTACGTGGCAAGATCGGGTTGGTGGTAGAAAGCAGATGTCCGCGTTTTCTGTAACCAGAAATCAGCATACGAACGTTCATTTCTTTTTCTGCATCACCGGCTGATACTGGATTTGCAGATGCTGCCATATCTTCAGCATGCCCATTTTGGCGGACAGCAAAATCAAAACCTTCAAAAAAAGTGCGCCAGCCTGCATCTACTTCCTCTGGGTTTGCCTGATAGGCTTTATACATGGTTTCTATGTAGGAAGGGTGGGCATTAAATATGTATGAGTAATCTTTCATTAGAATGAGATTCAAAATAGCTTCTTGGATGAATGGTGTTTACTATTATTTTTAAATAAGCTCACAAATATCGGGGATTTTTATCAGTTTTGCATAGCTTATACGTTAAAACATTGCTTATGTCTGAAGGAAATACTAGTTTTTCGTTCCATGCTAATGGAAAACTCTTGTTAACTGGTGAATATCTGGTACTTGACGGTGCCCTGGCACTTGCTTTACCTGCCAGATATGGACAAACTTTGAAGGTGACAAATAATGAAATCGAAGGTTTACACTGGACAAGCTATGGAAAAGACGGGAAAGCCTGGTTTGAAGCCTTATTCAACCTACCTGACTTCGCCGTTTTATCTCATTCCGATCAAGAAATAGCACAACGTTTACAGGATATTTTATTAAAAATTCGCTTGCAAAACCCTGATTTCCTGACAAAAGAGAAGTCGCTGGAAGCTCAAACTCATCTGGAGTTTCCACGTGAATGGGGACTCGGAACCAGTTCAACCCTAATGTATTTACTCGCTCAATGGGCAGGTATTGATGCTTTTCAGCTTTTAGCACAAACCATGGGAGGTTCTGGTTATGATATTGCCTGTGCTGGCAGAAGTAGACCTCTTTTTTATCAAATAAAGAATGGTCAGCCCTTCTCCCAATCTATCAATTTTGATCCCGATTTTAAAGAACATTTATACTTTGTTTATTTAGGAAAAAAGCAAAATAGTCGGGAAGGTATTGCCCGTTATCGCAGCCGACAGGCTGACAAAAAAAAATGCATTGATAAGGCGACTCAGCTTACAAAAGCATTTATAAAGGCGAAAGACCTCAAAACACTTGAGCAAATAATAAATGAGCATGAAAACCTGATATCTGACTTATTGGATTTACCAAAAGCAAAAGACCTCTATTTTCCTGATTTTTGGGGAAGTATAAAATCTTTGGGTGCATGGGGAGGCGATTTTGTACTGGCAAGCAGCCATAAAACACATACAGAAACAAAGGATTATTTTCGCCAAAAAGGATTCAATACCTGTTTGTCTTACAATGAATTTTCATTTTGATGCATTTGCCTTGAAATATGAGTTATCTGTGATGCTTTCTATCTTTCAAATGCTTACCTTTGCTCACTTAAACGTATTTTATATGCTATTATCGATGACTGGTTATGGGCGGGCTTCCCGCAAATTAGACGAAAAGTCTGTTATTGTTGAAATGAAATCGCTCAACAGTAAATATCTTGATTTGAAAACCAGATTACCACAAGGTTTTCATGACAAGGAAATGGTCATCAGGCAGATGTTGACAAAAGCTGCAAAAAGAGGAAAGATCGATATTTCTGTAGAAATACAGCAGCAAGGAACAGAACACGATATGTTGTTCAATAAAGACCTGTTTGCAGCCTATTACAAACAATTGAAAGCCATAAAAGAAGAATTGGGTATATCTGACCATGCAGATCTGGTACAATCTATTATGCGTATTCCCAATGTAACATCAAGTGGAGAAGGAAACATCGACGACAAAGTCTGGCAACTCGTACAAGATACTATAAAAGATGCCGTTACAGCTTTCAATATATTCAGAAAAGCAGAGGGCGACGTTACAGAACAAGACTTCCGGCTCAGGGTTAGTAATATTCAAAAGTTATTAAAAGAATTAGCACCATTTGAGGCACCACGTATTGAGCGACTTCGGGAACGCTACAAACAACAATTATCTGAATTAAAGCTACAAAACGGCTTTGATGAAAATCGTTTTGAGCAGGAAATTATTTTTTATATTGAAAAACTAGACCTCTCTGAAGAAAAGTTGCGCCTGGAACAGCACTGCGACTACTTCATAGAGCAATTGGACGATACAAAGCTTAAGATTAAAGGTAAAAAACTCAATTTCATTTCTCAGGAAATGGGTAGAGAAATCAATACATTAGGTTCTAAAGCCAATAATGCCGACATACAGCGCATCGTTGTGCAAATGAAAGACGAATTGGAGAAAATCAAAGAACAGACAGCGAATATTTTATAACCAGACCGTCCCTTACGGTACTGCGAGAAGCACATCAACACAGGGCGCACTTCAACACATCAATAGTTCTCATGAAAATCACCAATGTTGAAATAAAAGCTCATTGTTCTGAACCTGAAAAAATCGAGCAAATTCTGCTTGACCTGGGAGCAGATTTTATTGGTTTAGACAAGCAGGTGGATACCTATTTTAAAGTAAAAGAAGGAAGACTAAAGCTTCGGGAAGGCAACATTGAAAACAGCCTGATTTACTACCAGCGCCCTGATGTGGGCAAATCCAAACGTTCTGATGTTTTGCTCTATAAGCCAAGTGATATTGAAGGCTTGAAGGCTATACTGGAAACCGTTCATGATGTATTGGTAAGGGTAGAAAAACGAAGAAAAATATTCTTTATTGACCATGTAAAATTTCATCTGGATACGGTAGAACATTTGGGAAATTTTGTAGAAATAGAAGCCATTGATAAAGATGAAGGCAGGTCGGAAGAAAATTTAAGAAAACAATGCGAACATTACTGTGATCTTTTGGCTGTGAACGATTCAGACCTGGTTCGTGTTTCGTATTCAGATATGATCTTGGATAAATTGGAAAAGAAAACATCAATTACAACACAGAGTAAACTTATCGCCCTGACTGCCCCTTCTGGTGCAGGCAAGACAACTATTGCCCGTCATCTTTTATCTACATTTGATGAACTTGCTTTTTCTATTTCGGCTACAACACGCGAACGCCGCCCCCACGAAGAGCATGGCCGTGATTACTATTTTTTGTCGAAAGAAGAATTTGAAGAAAAAATAGCTCAAGAACAATTTGTGGAATGGGAAGAGGTTTATAAAGGACAATACTACGGCACTTTAAAGAGTGAAATTGAGCGTATTCGTAAAAATGGCAAACACGTAATTTTTGACATTGACGTTAATGGAGCGAGTAGCATCAAAAAAGTTTATGGAGATGAGGCTTTGGTCATTTTTGTAAAACCGCCATCACCAGAGGTTTTATTTGAGCGTCTACGCAATCGAAAAACAGAAAGTGCCAAGAGTTTGGAAAAAAGAATTGCCAGAGCCAGAAGAGAACTCACATTTGAAGATAAATTCGACTGCATACTAATCAATGATGATTTGAAAACCGCACTGCTTGATGCAGAAGAACTCGTCAAAGCTTTCACTAGTATATAAAGAAAAGCATATGGAAACTGCTATAACCAATGGAGTAAAAATCAGTGTTGAAGTTGATTATCAGCCTGCTGCTGCCGAAATTATTGGTGCAAAAGGTCAATATGTGTTCGCCTATCAGGTAAGCATCGAAAATCTGAACGATTTTCCCATCCAATTACTTCGTCGTCAATGGTATATCTGTAATGCTTTGGCAATCTACCGTGAAGTGGAAGGACCAGGCGTTATTGGAGAACAACCTGTACTTGGCCCCAATATGAAACACCAGTATATTTCTTATTGCCCCTTAGTTACAGACATGGGGAAAATGTACGGTAGCTACCTGATGAAAAACCTTACAGACGATTCCCTTTTCCACGTCGAAATTCCTGAATTTTTGATGATCCTGCCGGAGAAATTGAGTTGAGTGGTGTAGTGGGTTATTGGGTTATTGAGCGCCTACTCTATCCTTAAAAATATGTTTAAACTGACAAAACTATGAGCCTTTGGTGGCATCATTTCCCGTCTTAAAGTGCTTACTTTACACTAGACTTGTTACCCTTTAATAAGTCTATTCGTATTTCAAAATTATAGGGTTATGCTTAAAAATTACTGCCTTCTACTGCTATGCATGTATAACAAATTGCATAGTTTTACTAAACTTTACTCCATTATCCACCCCCTACACCCC
>JAHDFX010000017.1:40978-43849 GCA_020627965.1 Saprospiraceae bacterium
TCAAAATCCCCCTTTGGAGGGGGTGCGGGGGGTGGAATGCCGAGCATTTTTGTGCAATTTTTTATATACACTATCGCTTTCAGGCTTATTTTTATGCCTATCCATTCAAAACGGGCTGGCACAGCAAACGAAATATTCCAGAGTTAAGATCAATATTGAAAAAAGTCGATTGGGCGAATTACACCAGCTAGGCTGCGAATTCGATCATGGCTCATTTGATGAAACTGGTGCATTTATCAGCACATTGAGCGAAAGCGATATTAACAAACTGAGCAATACTGGTTTTGATTATGAAATATTGATCGAAGATGAATTGGAATATTTTCTACGCCTCAATGAAAAAGCTGATTTCTATGAATTTGCGGATGATCCGGTAGAACGTCAGCTTAATTTTTCTACGCCCTGTAGCAATACGGTTGATAATTTTGCCACTCCAACAGCTTTTACTGCAGGCAGTATGGGCGGCTATTATACGCTGGCAGAAATGAACCAGAAAATAGATGATATGATCGCCGCTTATCCTAATATAGTCTCCAATAAGACCTCTATTGGTACTACGATCGAAGGACGTCCTATCCATGCCATTAAAATATCAGACAATCCCAATTCGGATGAAGCTGAAGCTGAGGTTTTATACACATCTCTGCACCATGCAAGAGAACCCAACTCCATGATGCAGATGATCTTTTTTATGCAATATCTAACGGAAAATTACACTACAGATAATGCCATTTATGAATTAGTGAATAGTCGGGAAATGTGGTTTATCCCATGTGTAAATCCAGATGGCTACGAGTATAATTACCAGAACAATCCGAATGGCGGCGGCTTTCACCGAAAGAACAGACGCCCAACCAATAGCACCAATCAAGGGGTTGACCTAAACAGGAATTATGCTTTCGGATGGGCTTATGATAATACCGGTTCTTCTCCTAATGAAAACTCCGACACCTACAGAGGGGCTGGCCCATTTTCAGAGCCAGAGACTGCCGCTATTCAGACTTTTACGAATAATCATGATTTTAAAGCTGCCCTGCATTATCATTCTTATGGCAATTTATTCATTCGCCCCTGGAGTGTGCCTAATGCGCCAGCTTTCACGCCTTTGGAGTTTGCAACTTATGAGCATTTCGGCGCTATAGGAACGTATCAAAATTGCTATGTTTTTGGGGATGACTTCGAAACTGTCGGCTATTCAACGAATGGCGTTTCTGACGACTGGTTCTTTGGCGGTGACCTGAATTTGCGGGATGCGATTTACTCCGTTACCCCAGAAGCAGGATCAGGTAGTGATGGTTTTTGGCCGGCTTCAAACCGTATTATCCCCATTGCTAAAGAGAACATGTATGCCAATATACAGACCGCTTATTTCGCTGGTGCTTATTTTGATATACAAGATTGGTCTTCTCCTGAAATTACTTCCACTTCAGGGAGTTTCAATTTCAACCTGACTCGTATCGGGCTAGATTATGCAGCAGCAACGGTTAGCATTATTCCCTTGCGAGGTATTAGTTCTGTAGGTGCTCCTGTGGTCATTAATACGCTTAATAATCCATTGGAATCGACTATCGCTTCTATTCCTTATACACTCAGTCCGGGGGCAGTTCCTGAAGCTGGTGTAGAGTTTATCTGGCAGGTAGAAGCTGCTGGCATTGTGTATAGAAAAAATGTCAGGAAAGTGTATCAGCCTGTCAATATTTTTAGTGATGACATGGAAGGTAACTTTACGACCAACTGGACAACTACCGCAGGCTGGGATTATACAACAGAGGATGCTTTTAGTGGCAATCAGTCGCTGACCGATTCTCCGAATGCTAATTATACGACAGGCGGAACCCGCACCTTGTATATGAATAATGCTATTGATCTTTCTGATGCGACAGAGGCTTATCTGTCTTTCTGGGTAAAACATGTTTCCCAGCAATGCCATGATTTTCTTCAGGCAGAGTTGTCTACGACAGGAGCAGGTTCAGGCGCCAGTGATTATACGGCTGTTTGTGGTGGGCTTTCTATTACTGAAGATTTTGAAGACCTGAATAATACACCTGCCATGACCGGAGAAAGGCTGGAATGGACTCGTGAAATTATTCCTCTAGATGACTACCTGGGACAGAGCAATGTGGGACTACGTTTCCGACTTTATCTGGATAATAATACGACTGAAGATGGTTTTTATCTGGATAATATTGAAATTATAAAAAAGACAACGCCTGATCCTTTACCCATCGAACTGGGCAACTTCACGGCTCGCATCAATAACCAACAGGAAGTGGAACTGAATTGGTGGACATTAACGGAAACGAATACTCGTCAATTCACCGTACAGCGCTCTCAGACGGGTTTGAATTTTGAGGATCTGGGTACACGCCTGGCAGCAGGCAATTCGACGACTCGTATAGATTATGAGTTTACGGATGCACAGCCTTATTCAGGTATTTCTTATTATCGTTTAAAACTCGAAAATCTGGATGGCTCTATTGAATACTCCGATCTGGTATCGGTCAATTTGAAAGCTGCGCTGACTTTTAATGTCTATCCAAATCCGATTCAGGATAAGTTTTTTATCAGTACAGGTCATATTTTCAATGAGGCTACGATCAGTATTCATAATACCTTAGGTCAGCTTATTCACAGTGAAGTGATGGCTTATGATAATAGTCAAATCTATGAAGTAAATAAGCCTGCCAATCTTGAAGCGGGTTCTTATGTGATTACATTGGAGACTGGTGGAATGGCTACGCAGCGACTGGTTACTGTGGAGTAGTGTGGTGTGTAACAAATTGCACAGTTTTGCTAAATTTTACTCCGTTGTCCACCCCCTACACCCCCTCCGAAGGGGGACAAAAAGGTGTCAAAATCCCCCTTTGGAGG
>JAHDFX010000243.1 GCA_020627965.1 Saprospiraceae bacterium
TCTTTGTTTCCCATTTTTACACTTTTTGGTGTAAAGCTATTCTAGGACTATGCAATTTGTTACACACACGTTAATGTGTTGGTGTGTTGGAACCATCCGCTATCGCGGTTCACTACACCAAAGATACTCTGTATCTTTGCCCTTCGGGTTCGTTTCGTTCATCTCTCAGTATCGCTTGCGATACGGTCTCTCCTCTCTCTATGAAGTGGTCTGTATTACATATGTTTTAAAAATAAATTATGTGAATTGGGAAACCTTCAAATTATTATGCCGTATAATTTGTTAAAGGCAGAATTAATTGTCGAAAATAAAGGCATTTTAAAATCATAAATACAGTTTACAAAACGTTTAATAGACAATGGTCGATTTATTATGCTTTAAATCATTGAAACGAAAGATGGAACGTACAAAAATGCTATAATCGCCCGTGTTTCCTTTGGGGAGACGGGTAATTCTATCAATCCAAAACAGAGGAAACATGAAAGTACTACAATCAATATTGTGGCTATGCCTGCCCGGTGCTCTGCTTAGCCAGAGCCTAAACACACCTACCGAATTAAAATCATTGGTTCGAAATTCTTCTATTGAATATGCATATACAGCTCAGAAAGTGAATCATGTAAAAGCTGAAACAGTGTCGATTACAAAAACACTATTTCAGAGAGAAGCTGAAGGAGAAGTATTATTGAGCAGTTACGAGGAAATAGAATCAAAAAACCTCAAAAACTTAAGAACAAAGGCGATTACTGCATTACAAAAAAAAGATTATGGAAAAGCCAGAAAATACCTGAAAAGTGGCTTGGAAAGCATGCCGGATAATTCCAGCTTCATGACTTTGATCGGACAAAGCTATCGTCAGCAAGGACAAAATGATGAAGCGCTTTCGTGGTATGATAAAGCAACTTTAAACAACAGAATCGATTATGAAGCATATCTCGAAACTGCTCAGATTTTGATGGAAAAACAGGAATATGAAACAGCCTTAAAAGCCGCCCTATTTGCCAAAGCATTGAATCGAAATGATATAGAAGTACATAAGACATTAGTTAAGATAGCCTTATTCAATGGAATGAGCTATAATGAATGGGCGTTTGAGCCTAAGGTAGAAATCAAAAATACTTCCGATAAAGTACAGATCATCTATGAAGGTGACCCCTGGAAAGCTTATGGTATGAGCGAAGCAGTATGGGACCATGAGCCAGATTATGCAGCAACAAAGAAGACCAAAAAGAGTCATAAACTGGATATGATCCGCTATAAAGAAAGTCTCCTGAATGGTGTCATCGCCTATGAGCTGATGAAGTATTCTGATCCAAAGATCAATTATCCTGAACTAGAAGCATTTAGCATGGCTATTGGTGAAGGACTCACCGACGAGTATATTAATTATGAGATCATTGCCTTGAAAAACCCGAAATTAATCAGTGCTATGAGTGAAGAAGAACTGGACAAAACCATTCAATATATCTTATTGGCTCATTTCGATAAATTACCCGAAAAATATGCCTTGAAAGACGTAGATACTAATCCGCAGACAATAATAAATAAAGAAATTATTTCAGAATAAAGTCCATTAAATGAAGGTTCAGAACTAAAACATTTTGTATCTTTCCGATACAATTTGAATTATTCCATGAGCCTCTCTACACAACTATATTTCGGACTACATCTTGAAGAAACGGTATATCCCAAATCTATTGATCTTGGAAACTACACCACCTCCGGTATTTATTATTGTGGTCCCAATGGGCTGCTGACTATGCTGGAAAAGCAATTAGGTACAGTAGATTACCCGTCTAACAACAATTATCTGCGTGTCGAACAGTTTCGGCAAACTCTACAAAAGCATGTTAAGTTGCATGCTGATGTTTTTTATAAAGATTCTTTTGAGGCAGATAGCCTGGCAACGGCGGCTAATCTTTTGTCGAGAAGAGATGAACTGATATTAGCAGGCTGGAATTTTCAAACAGAAGATACCACGCCTGAGCGCCTGAAAATAATAGCCAATATAGAATCTCTCCGTTTACAGGAAGGGGATAGCCTGGCTGCTGGTTTTGCCGACCGTTTTGCTATATTACTGGAGGCTTTGGAAAACCGTCCGCCTACCTTTAATATCATTTATATCAACGAGCCTTTTGAATTGCTTCCTATCCATTTTCAGCGATTATTTAATGTATTTAAAAAACAAAATATTCCCATAGAACAACTACCGCTTGAGCCGTCGGCAGCAATACCAAAAGACAGTGACCTGGCTCGTTTTCAAACTATATTATCTACCAAAAAGAAACCTTCAAAGCAGGACTTAAAAGCCGATGGTTCTTTATTAATCTTAGAATCTATTCGGGAGACAGATGCGGCTGCCTGGCTGTCAAAATTCTTTTTACACAATGAATCTTACCGCCCACTTTGCGTAATACCAGAGAAAAACCGGGCTTTGGATAATGCCCTCATTCAGGAAGGACTGCCGAGTATGGGGATATTGTCTGCTTCACTGGCACGCCCGACTTTGCAAATCCTGAAGCTGGTCAGTGCTTTTTTATGGCAACCTGTCGATCCTTATAAAGTCATGGAGTTTGTCTCCCTGGCAGTAAAACCACTAGACGACGGTCTGGCTATGGTCATCGCCGAGCAAATGGCTCAAACACCCGGTTTGCGAAGTGAGCAGTGGATAGCGAGAGTATTGGGGTATTTCAGCGAATTGGAAACAAAAGCCAAAGAAGACGAGACCATAGATGTCGATGCTATCCGTCGTGAATATGATTTTTGGTTTGAAAGAAGGCGCTATGATATTGATAAAACAGTTCCAAGAGATGAAGCCATAAAGGTTTTTGATTATGTTGCCCGTTGGGCAATACAGCAATATGAAAAGCTGGGCAGCATGCAAAATTCCCTGCTGGTACTCAGTGAACAGGCCAAGCGAGTTCGTGAATTATTAATGGCATTGCCTGATGGAGATTCCCAACTTAGCAATTTACGCCTGGAGCGTATTGTTCGTACCATTTATGAACCCTCGCCCGTCTGTTTTCGGGAAGCAGAAGTCGGACATTTACCTTATGTAGATCATCCTGCTGCCCTTATCGGGGATACAGATGAAGTCCTCTGGTGGAACTTTTCAGCCATTGATAAAGATCAGCCTTTTGCACGTTGGTACAAACACGAAACAGCAGCATTAGCGGCGCAAAATATCGAATTGGATGGCGTGGCAAAAAAGAATGTAGCTATGTTGTGGAAACGTCGCTGCCCCATATTGAGGGCGAAGAAGCGATTGGTATTGGTGATGCCGCATACCGTAGATGGCAAAGAAGTGGAACCACATCCTTTATATGGCGATCTTAAAGCCGCATTTAAAAATGTAGAAGCCATTACATTCAATATAGATGACGAAAATTCATTTGCAAGATTAAAAGACTTCAATATAGAAAAGGAAGAACTTGCAGTACCCAATAAAGTCAAACTTAATATGCGTCGCCCCTCCAAAGCACCCGCCTATCTGGAATTAGAGCAAACAGAACGACTTGAAAAAAGAGAAGAAGAATCGTATACTAGCTTAGATTCCTTGTTTTATTATCCTTATCAGTGGGTATTCAAGCACAAAATAAAACTCAACAAATCTTCTATCTTAAGCGTAGTGAAAGAAAGTACCCTGATGGGCAAATTATCGCATCGGGTATTCGAGGAAATGTTTACAAAAGAAGACGTATTACAATGGAAAAAGCCGGATGTCAGTCGTTGGATAGACGAAAGAATACAGCGTTTATTGGAAGAAGAGGGAGCCGTTTTGCTGTTGTATGGAAGAGAGCCAGAGCGTATCAGTTTTGAAAATAAAATGAAATTCTCTGCCTGGAGTTTGCTCAGTATGATACAGTCTAATGGCTGGACAAGCTGCAAAACAGAACAGGAGCTGCGAGGTAAATTCATGAATATTCCAGTCAGGGGTATTGCCGATCTTGTATTGAGCAAGCCTACTGGCGAACAGGCAATTGTAGATTTAAAATGGCGTGGTGCCAATCGTCGTTCACAACTAATAAGAAACGAAGAAGACCTACAACTCATCATGTACTCCCGCCTGTTGACAGAAGATGATTCCTGGGCACATACTGCTTATTTTATCATAGAAGATGGCAAAATGATTGCCCGAAACAATCAGGCTTTCACTGAAGCCATCTCAGTCACTCCCGATGCTGATTATATTGAAATCAATGAGCGTATTTGGAAGAAAATGAGAAATACTTACCAATGGCGGATGAAACAGCTCAAAGACGGCAAACTGGAGATTCGTACCGAACAAAATCGCCATGAATTTACGGAAGAAGAACTCCGTATCAGTGAATTGATGGATGTACTGGAAATGAAGGATAAAGATGCGCCTTTTGACGCTTATCGAACTATGATACAGGGCATTTGATAGATTTGTGGTATGCTTAGAAGCTACTTGCAAAAGTTACCAAAAATTGGTAATTTTATTGAAAATAATAATTATGGGTAAAAATACATCTGTTTCATTAGGATCACATTTTGAAACATTCATTCAGGCTAATATTAATTCAGGCAGATATAGCTCAGTCAGTGAGGTGTTAAGAGCAGGGCTTAGGCTATTAGAAGCGGAAGAAACGAAGTTAAACGCTTTACAGAAAGCACTTGAAGTAGGAGAAAATAGTGTTTTTATAAAAGATTTCAATCCAGCTGAGCATCTAAAGTCACTGCATAAGAAACACTTATAGGAATGGCAAATTACAGAATCTCCAAAAAAGCTATTAGTGATATTGATTCAATATGGCTTTATACAAATAAGAAGTGGTCTTCTACGCAAGCTGACAAGTATTACACCATAATTTATGAGCGAATTGAGCATATTGCGAAATATCCTGAGATTGGTCGGGTATATGACTATGTTAAAAAAGGTTACAGAGGGCTACAAGTCAAATCACATATCATTTTCTACAAAATAACATCTTCCAAAAGCATTGATATCATTAGGGTTTTACATCAGCAAATAGACATAGAATACTGGCTTGATGAAGGGCAATAAACTTCACTTCTAAATACACAACACTTTCCAAAATCCCTTGTTTAAATAGAACTTAGTTACATTTTGAGTTTTAATTTGATATTTGAGTTTAAATTTACACCAATAACACCCAATTAACTCAATAACTCAATTAACTCAATAACTCAATACACCAAACCATGAGCTACAGAAGTCTTAGAGCCTGCGTAAACGACCTGGAAAAAACCGGTCAGTTGGTACGCATAAAAACAGAGTTAGACCCGGAGCTGGAAATAGCAGAAGTCCATCGTAGAGTATATGATGCAGGTGGTCCGGCTTTGTTGTTTGAGCGGGTAAAAGACAGTCCCTTTCAAGCAGTATCTAATCTATACGGTACCTTCGAACGAACAGAATATATCTTTCGGGATACGATTAAAAAAGTCCAGAAGGTTATAGAACTCAAAATAGACCCGACCTTTGCTTTAAAAAAGCCAGGGCGCTATATTGGTGCGCCATTTACAGCTTTAAAAGCCCTTCCAAGAAGACGTTTCTCTACACCGATCACCTATGGCGAAACAAGCATAGACCAACTTCCACAGATCGTATCCTGGCCAATGGACGGTGGTGCGTTTATTACGCTGCCGCAAGTCTATACAGAAGACCCGGACAAATCAGGAGTCATGGCATCCTCTAATTTGGGTATGTATCGTATTCAGTTATCCGGCAATAAGTACATTCACAATGAAGAGATCGGTCTGCATTACCAGATTCACAGAGGAATTGGTGTACATCACGAAAAATACAATCGTATAGATAAGCCTTTCAAATGCAGCATATTTGTTGGAGGTCTGCCTTCTCATGCCTTCGCTGCTATTATGCCATTACCAGAAGGACTCAGCGAACTGACCTTTGCCGGTATGCTGGCAGGCAGGCGTTTTGGTTATACCCGAAAAAATGGACATATTCTCTCTGCTGATGCTGATTTTTGCATTACAGGAACCATCCTCAAAAATGTCAAAAAGCCAGAAGGCCCATTCGGCGACCACTTAGGTTATTACAGCTTACAACATGAATTTCCTGTCATGGTAGTCGATAAAGTTTATCATCGAAAAGATCCGCTTTGGCATTTCACAGTAGTAGGACGCCCACCACAGGAGGATTCCAGTTTTGGTTGGATGATTCATGAACTGGTCAAGGAATTGGCACCACAGGAGTTTCCGGGATTGGTCGAGATTAATGCTGTAGATGCTGCTGGTGTGCATCCGCTTTTATTGGCGGTAGGGCAGGAGCGATACATGCCTTTCCGTGAGCGCCGCCCCGAAGAAATATTGACCATTGCGAACCGTATTTTGGGTTCCGGTCAGACTTCCTTAGCCAAATTCCTGTTCATTGCTGCTGAAGGCGATGCACCGGTCAATGCACATGATATTCCGTTATTCTTCAAACATGTCATGGAGCGTGTAGACTGGACAAGAGACTTGCATTTTCAAACTAAAACCACCATTGATACGCTGGATTATTCAGGCTCAGGCTGGAATGCTGGCTCTAAGGTCGTAGTAGCCTGTTGTGGCGATAAGCTACGTGATCTAGCTACTGAATTACCGAGTGATTTCGTTTTACCAAGAAGCTATTCCAGTCCTAAATTCTGCTTGCCGGGTATACTAGCCATTGAGTCCCCTAAATTCACCGATCAGGAAACGGCTGTCGCCCAAATGGAGGAACTGACCCGTCATTTAGCCCATCAAAATACAGAAGGTATCCCGATGATCGTCCTGACAGAAGACAGCAATTTTGCCTCCGCTACCCTGAATAATTTCGTCTGGGTAACCTTCACACGTGCCAATCCTTCCCACGATATTTATGGTGTAAATAGCTTTACAGAATTTAAGCATTGGGGCTGTAGAGGCCCCTTGATTATAGATGCCCGTATTAAGCCACATCATGCACCGCCATTGATTCCTGATGCTGAGGTGAGCGAGCGTGTGGATGCGCTGTTTGCTAAGGGAGGGGACTTGCATGGGATTTGTTAGTTTGGTGGAATGTCGTTATCTTTAGTATTATAAAATAATTAGTATGGCACAAATAAATTATCCATTATCTAATATGCAACTGGAGCTATTAAAGATGTTTTCTAGAGATATAGAGGAAAACGATTTAGTAGAGATTAAGCGATTAATAGTCAAATTTTTTGCTGAAAAATTATCTAAGGAAGCAGCTAAAGTCTGGGAAGAAAAAAACTGGACAGATGAGGATATGGATAGATTGTTGAATACACATATGAGAACGCCTTACACCAAATAAACTATCTTTTGAAAATAGTATTAGATACGAATATTTTACTGGTTTCCATCTCTCCATATTCTAAGTATAATTGGATATTTGAACGATTTAAAAAGGAAGAATACACATTATGTGTTACAACTGGTATTTTAAATGAATACGAGGAAATTATCAGTCAGCATATGGGAATAGAAGCTGCCAATTGCTTGCCATAGATATGAGCAAAAGCAGGCAAAATGAAGTACTAAGCATTTCTGCAAAATATAGCGAACTGAAACGGAAAAGCAGGATAGGTGTTTTATCTTCCGACCAAAAAGATCTTGCTGAAAATCGTATAGTTGAAGCATTGCTGGGTTTTATCAATGGTGGAGATAAGGTAACTACTACATCGGACAATCCTGCGCCTGTCAAATCTCGCTTATGGCAATATATAATCATTACTGCTGTTTTCATGGTTATCGTAGGAGGATTTACAGAATTGATGGGACTCATTGATATTCTGACCAATAAAGATTCTGAGACTCA
This sequence comes from Saprospiraceae bacterium, assembly GCA_020627965.1. Classification (GTDB taxonomy): domain Bacteria; phylum Bacteroidota; class Bacteroidia; order Chitinophagales; family Saprospiraceae; genus JAHDEO01. The sequence goes on from JAHDFX010000243.1 coordinate 7,793, forward strand.
TAGCATAGAAAAAGAACGAAACCGTCTAATGGACGCTAATATAAAAAGTACTTACGCCAATCAATTGAGAAATATTTTGAATAAAGTTGATGTTGAAATACAGGAACACGGATTAGTTCAGGATAATACGCTTAAACGCATTTCAACGCTCAGTCAATTTCTTAAACCATATAGATACCTTGAAAATGATGTTTTGATAGAAAGGGAATTAAGTCCGGAACGAGGTCAACTTCTAGTTGGCATTGTAAAAAACTTAAAAAACGAAGAAAATTTATTGGAGATTTATAAAAACAGTGTTTTTAGTTCTGCCGATTTGTCAGAAGCAAAGCTAAATGATGCGTTTCTATCAAAGATTGATTTGAGATATGCTAATCTTAGAAATACAAAATTAAATCGTGCAAGCTTGGAACGAGCTATTTTAATGGAAGCAAATATGGAAAAAGTTAAGCTTCAATACGCAAATTTGTCACGAACAAATTTTTATAAAGCAAATTTAAAAAATGCAATGCTATACAATGCAAGTTTGTACAGAACAAATTTAAAAGATGCAAATCTGGAAGGGGCAAATTTGTATGGTGTAGATTTAAGACTTTGTAATTTAGATAATGCTAATCTAACTGATGTAAATTTAGAT
>JAHDFX010000244.1 GCA_020627965.1 Saprospiraceae bacterium
TAAATCTATTTCAGTCCTTATTTTCTAACTGTAAAGTTTTTTCAGGACGATGCAGCGCTCTAAATTTCTATGGACTATGGACTATGGACTATGGACTATAGACTATGGATCACAAGTTTACTTAAGCCAAAACCTATGCAACAAACCCATCACCAACATTAATATTCCTGAAGAAATTAACTGGAAAGTGAATCGCCAGTTTTTTTGCTCCTGATAAATCCCTTGTTTTTCCTCTGGTATATCTGTGGCATTAGCCCAGGCGATAAATACATCTGCCATAGCTAATTGTCCGAATAGATATTTCTTGCTATGAGCATTTTGGAGAGACCAGCCGAAGCCTTCTATACTGTTGCGAATACCTTTGGCGACTTCATACTCTCCTAGTTTTATCATGGTAGCCTGTCCTACTATCGAAGCAGCTCCACCTACGTCCAGTATAACAGGGCCAGAGTCAATGTCTCCACTTCCTTTTGTCCCTTTTGGATATTCCAATATGCCAGGCAGCCCAAAACGATAAGTCAGGAATTTTTCTTTGTAAATGGCTTTATAATCATTAATGCAATCAGGATTAATTTCATATAAAAAGTATAGCATCAAAGTCTGCGAACAACCACGGGCAGATTCAAGAATTTGTCCGGTCTTATGATGAGTTTCATGGGGAATTAATCCATGCTTGTCCAGATGTTTTTGTACTTTATTATACCATATGTCAATGGCATTTTTATGTTTTGGTGTTGCTATTTGATCGAATAAAGAGAGACTGGCAATGCCAACGGTTATATCAGCAGGCCAGGCGGCACTTATATAAGATGAAGGAAATGGGGTGTTTGTGTCTGTAGCAACTTTGGCAATGGCTTCGCTATTGATTTTAAATTGTTTGAATAGGGTCGAATCTGACGCTATTTGTAATCTTTTACCTAATAAATAATTGCTCCAGCCTGCATAAAATGCGCCGTATTCCAGTGCTTGATGTTTGGCAAATGGTGCTTTTCCTTTTTCTGAGAATACCTGTTCTATTGCCCAGTCTATTTCCTGCAATGCTTCTTTCCGTTTTGACGAGTTATTATCGAGCTCTGATGCAAATTCTGCCCAGGTAATACCGTAAAGAGCGTTCATGAACATATAACCTTCGGGATAGATGCCCTGCATGTCTTCTGCTGCCCCTTCGTTCAGTTTTTTGCGTATGTGTTGTAGTTGTTTGTATAGGTCTTTGTTGTAAATACTATTGCCTTCTTTTTGGTAGTTTGGTGAATAGTATAATGCCAGGTTGATTTTTCCCAGATAGATCAGGAAAATTATTGCAAACGGGCTGATAATAGCTTTTAGTATACGAATGAGCATGTAGAGGTAACGAGATATTTGGTAAAAGGAACATTTTCAAATAAGCTTGTTAAATTAAAGTAAACACAGGGTATTTTTTGAACAAAATAGATTTACTTTTGTCTGCACTTCCAAGCTATGTTATTTTTAAGAATAATAAACAATATGACGCTCGAATATCAAAATAGTGATTTAAAATTAGATGACCAACATACAAAGTCTGGCTCGACCTCCTGGCGCAGCCCTTCTAATCTGGCATTAATTAAATACTGGGGCAAATATGGGAGACAATTGCCGCGTAATCCTTCTATTAGTTTTACTTTACAAAATGCTTATACAGAGACAGAGTTGACTTATGAGCCTAAGCAAAATAAAGATAAAGTAATTGATCTGGAATTCTATTTTGAAGGTCAGCCTAATGAAGCTTTTCGGGCAAAACAGGTGAAGTTTCTGGAATCCATTCAAGATGTTTTTCCTTTTTTGAACCAATTGAAGTTTACAGTTCGTTCGCATAATTCTTTTCCCCATTCTGCTGGTATTGCTTCTTCTGCTTCGAGTATGAGTGCCCTGGCATTGTGCTTATGTAGTGTAGAGCGTGAGTTATTCGGAACGCTTCAGGATGAACAGGCATTTTTATCGAAAGCCAGTTTTGTGGCTCGTTTAGGATCGGGCAGTGCCTGTCGTTCTGTATATCCGGTCATGGCTGTATGGGGTGAGGGCCTGGCAGGCAGTTCCAATTTATTTGCCATTCCTTATGCCGACAAGGTTCATGAAGTTTTTCATAGTTTCCATGATGATATTCTCATTATTAGTAAACAAGAAAAAACAGTTTCCAGCCGAGCAGGGCATGCGCTGATGGAAGGCAATCCTTATGCAGATGTTCGTTATGCTCAAGCCAATGAACGTTTAGACCGTTTAGTAGATGCCTTAAAAACGGGAGATCTTGAACGTTTTGGTGATATTACGGAGAATGAAGCGCTAACCTTACATGCACTCATGATGACTTCGCATCCGTCTTATGTTTTGATGGAGGCTAATTCACTGGCTGCTATACAGTTGGTTCGGACTTTTCGTCAGGAAACTAAGGTGCCGCTTTATTTTAGCCTGGATGCAGGGCCTAATTTACATCTATTATATCCTGATGCATATACTGCCCAGGTTCAGGCTTTCATAAAAGCTGACCTGGCTCCGCTTTGTCAAGATGGAAAATGGATTCCAGATGTAGTAGGGCAAGGGGCTAGACTGGTTTAGTTAATCAACATTGATTTTTATAGGGATAAGTTTTTTCTAAAATGTTACCCCAAGCTCTCTAAACATTTCCATAGTACGAAGGCAATCTATGCTAAAGGCTTTACAAACATCAGGAATGATAACTCTTTTTATTGTGCCTTTTCCTCCAATTTCAAGAGAGACTACTTTCGCATCGTTTTTTTTAGCGTAGGCAATAAGCCAAGCGTCAGCTACTGTTGTGGTTGAAAATTCAGCAATTGCATTTGGCTTATATTTGGGGGTAGTATTCGCAGCCCAATTGATTAATTGCCCATATTCTCCAACAGCTCCTTGTGATGGTTTGAAAAAATCACTGGGTAGGTTATTTTGACACCATGTTTTTAAATCATCGTCCTGAACATATAATTCTGTTTTCACCTTATCTATACTAAATATCTTACCATCATTAGCTAATTGTTTTATAACATCCCAAAAACTAACCGCAACATCGAAGGGGTAATCTTCTTTATAAGCTTGAATAAAAACATTGGTGTCTATGAGGTATGTACTCATTTGTTGTTATAAATGGTTTTCTGTAAATTCAGTGTAAGTTTTCCCTTTCAGTCCAGTTAATTTATAGGCTTCGGTATATAGTATTTTTTTCTCTTTGACAGCACTACTTACAAAGCGGGCAAATTGGGTGCTTATCCGCTTTTTGTTATTCAAATAAAAATTACCTCCAGCTCCTTGTTGTGTATTTTTGGTTTCCGCTTTATAAGTATTATAAAAGTCAAAGTATTCTCTTCGGGAAATTAAACCTAGCTCTAAACTGCGACGAGCAATTACAATAGGACTGACTTTAAATTTTTTATATAATTTTCTAAAATCCTGTTCTTCTTCCCAATTGTTTAGCAAAAGCATTTTAGGAACTAAGAACTCCGCAGCTACTTTATCGCATAATAATTCTACTTCATTATCTTCTGGGAAAAACTGTTTATCATCAGAGCCAGCAGAAACACCTAGCCAGATATGAGCTAACTCATGAAAAAGAGTAAATACCTGTGCTACCTTTGCATCTTTAGCATTGATAAACATAAAAGGAGTATATTCATCTATTAAGACAAAACCTCTGCACTCTTCCACTTTTAAAGTTCTTCCATTGCTATTCCCTACAACTCCATTAAAAGTAACTATTATTCTTTTTTCCTCAATTTTGCTAGTAAGATAGTTTAGAGTGCTAAACATATTTGTATGATGTTTAGCCCAATCAATAGGTATATCTAGCGTTTCCCTAATGTTTGTTACTATTTCTTCAACACTATTTTCCACGGTGTACTTTCCTACAAAGTCTAAAGGATCAAAACCTTCATCTTTTAGGTAGTCACTCAGCCAATCTTGTCGTTTTTCGATTATGCGAACTGTGTCAAATAATTCCAGAGAAATTTGATCTCTACTCTCTTTACCAGCTCTAAAAAAAGGAATGCTCACTTCCTCTTCAGGGGGGGAGGGTAAGAACATATAGCCAAAAGGAACGTGTAAACGTTTTGTAAACTCCTCTAATTGCCTAACTGTTGGCAAACTAGAAGCTTCCATCCATCCTTTTACTTTTGGCTTACTATCCAAATACTCTTCAAGTTCATATCCCGCTCGCTGTATAGCCCATTGTATAAGGTCTGTATTTATATTTACACGTTGTGAAGGCATTAATATCAGATAGATTAATGATTATTATAAATATTGACTGGTGTAGTTTACGTTTTTAATCGTTTTTTTGTTTACAAAATAACGAAAATTATTCTAAAAACTAAAATCACCCAAAAGCCTGTAAATCTATTAACCCCTGATAAATGCCTTGCTTAGCCATAAGCGTAGCATGATCCCCCCTTTCAATGACCTCGCCATCCTGTAAGACAATGATCTCGTCGGCATGGCGAACAGTGGATAAGCGATGGGCTATGACTATAGCTGTTCTGCCCTGCATGACTTTAAACAGGGCATCCTGCACTAATTTTTCCGATTCCGAATCCAGGGCTGAGGTAGCTTCATCGAGAATCAAGATAGGCGGATTGCGAAGTATGGCGCGGGCAATGGTAATACGCTGGCGCTGTCCACCACTGAGTTTTGTGCCTCTATCTCCAATGACCGTTTGGTATCCCTGCTCGCTTTGTTCAATAAATTCGTGCGCATTGGCAATGCGGGCAGCAGCTTCTACTTCTTCTTGGGTAACATGAGTTAAACCAAAAAGAATATTATTGTAAATCGTGTCATTGAACAAAATGGCTTCCTGGGTTACTATGCCCATTAAAGCCCTGAGATCAGCCATTTTGTATTGACGAATATCTTTGTTGTCTATTAAAATTTGTCCTTCTTTTACCTCATAAAAACGAGGTAATAAATCAGCTAATGTCGATTTTCCTCCGCCTGAAGGACCAACTAGGGCAATGGTTTTCCCTTTTTCAATATGTAAATGAATATGCTTTAAAACGGGCTGACTGGCTTCATAGTGAAAACTAACATTTTGATAGGAAATGTGGTCTTTGAATTCATGAATAGCCATAGCATGATCTGAGTCTTGAATATTATTATGAGTCTTGAGAATCACATCAACACGCTCGGCTGCGGCTGCGCCTTTCTGGATATTATAAAAAGCTGATGAAAAAGCCTTTGCAGGGGCTATAATATTGTAAAACATCGTTACAAAAACAATGAAGGTCTGCGCCTTAATTTGCTCATTGAAGACCAGCCCGGCTCCATACCACAAAAGCACAACGATCACACAAATACCCAAAAATTCGGATAAAGGCGAAGACAAGTCTTTCCGCCATAAAATTCGGTTCATGATATTGCGATAGCGATCGTTCTCTGTTTCAAATTTTTCTTGTTGTGCTGCTTCAGCATTAAAGCCTTTGACAACACGGATGCCACCAAGCACCTCATCCAGTATGCTGAGTAATTTGCCCAGACTGTCCTGCGCTTTAGCAGATGTTTTTTTCAAAGTCCGACCAATACTACCAATAACAAAACCAGTAAAAACGATCAAAACTAACACAAATAAAGTCAATTGAGGACTGATGTAGAGCATCACTGTCAGTGAAGCCATAATTGCGAGGGGTTCACGGAATACAACCTCTATCATATTCAGGATGCTCCATTGAACTTCCTGTACATCGGCTGTCATGCGAGAAAGCAGATCACCTTTGCGCTTTTCAGAAAAATAGGACATAGGCAGATGTACCAGTTTATCGAATACCTGACTTCTTATGTCCCGAACAATGCCATTACGAACAGGAGCCATTGCTGCCAAAGCCAGATAACGGAATAAGTTTTTTAAAAAGAAAATAATGGCAATGACTGCACAAACAAAGAGCAAAGCTGCCTGTCGCCCGTTTTCTACGATAAGCTGACTGAGGTAATAATTGAAATAAGCAATGAGGGAGTCTACATTGGCAGCCAGAACAGGCTGAGTGAGAACAGGGGCTTTTATATCAAATAATAATTCGAGAAAAGGAGCCAGCAACACAATGGAGACAGTAGAAAAAATGACCGTCAGAATATTAAAGATAACATTTAGGCTGACTAGTCCTTTGTAATTCTTGATATAGGTGATTAATTGCCAGAAACTATTCATTACTTAATTAAAAATTCCTCTAAAAACAAGATTATTGCCTCTGTCATTTTACTGCGATTGGCTTTTTTTCGGAAACCGTGTCCTTCATCTTTTGCCAACATGTACCAAACAACGCCACCATTGTTTCGTATCTTTTGTACCATTTGTTCCGATTCAGAAGCAGGTACTCTAGGATCATTGGCACCCTGTATGACCAGTAAAGGTTTTTTGATTTTTTCTACATGGGTTGTAGGGCTGATAGAATTGAGGAAATTACGCATTTTAGGATCTCGTTCATCGCCATATTCTACACGGCGCATATCCCGCCTGTATTCTTCTGTATTTTCCAGAAAGGTAACAAAATTGCTGATGCCGACAATATCAATACCACATTTTATACGGTCATTATAATTAAACATAGAAGACAAGACCATATAGCCACCGTAGGAACCCCCATAAACGGCTACGCGTTTACTGTCCAGGTCGGGTTGTGTTTCTATCCAATCCAGAAGTTTTTCAATATCTCTGACAGAATTTTCACGATTATAACCATTGTCCAGTTTAAGATAAGTTTTTCCGTAACCTGACGAACCACGTACATTAGGGGCAATTACGGCGACACCCAGCTCATTTGTCCAGTAAGCTATCAGTGAATTAAAATAAGGAATATACTGACTCTCTGGCCCTCCATGAATGGTAATAATAACGGGTACAGCCTGATCTGTTTTTTCGGGTTTGAAAACAAAAGCGGGAATCGTTCTTTTTTTGTGACCTATCTTATCAAAAGTTTCATAGTGAATGAGTTCTGGAGCAACGAACTGATCGGTATTTAAACCACCAACTTCACTTTTTGTCCAGCGGGTAAGTGACTGATCCTGCGTGTTGAAAACGTATACATCACCTGAACCTTTTGAAGAATTGAGTACGAGACTCAGTAAAGGTTTCTCAGGATGAAATTTCAATGAATATACCTGACCAATGGGCAAACCAGGAACTTTAGTATATTTATTCGTACGAGCATCCAACAAATAGACCTGAGTATAGCCGCCTTCATTGGCTGTAAAAGCAATTTGAGTACCCGTTTTGTTATTGGTCAATTCTCCAATATCCCAATTAATAGTCGCTGTGATGAATTTGGTTTTTTTCTTTTTTACATCATAAATAGCTAGTTTTTTAAATTCCTGACTTTTATCAGATATCAGGTATAAGTGGCTACCATCAGCGTTCCAAAGTGTACTTCGGTTAAAGGATTCAGACTCATCATTGATCCTGCTCAGTTCTGCTGTTTTTATGTCATAAATATAGGTGTTGCAATGAGTAGAAGAAAGGTATTGATTGATGGCCAACTTAGTGTCATCAGGCGACCAACTGGCTACCGACCAGTAACCGCCACCAGCTTCTGTAATGCGGCGAGCCTCTGTAGGTTTATCTATTTGAGTGATATAAATTTCAAAATCTTTCTGATTTCGGCGGGTGGAAGTAAAAGCAAATTGATTGCCTTTGCTGGACCATGCTACACCAAAATTGACAGATTCGCCATCCGATAACATAGTGGTTTTACCCGTAACATAATCGAACCAGTATATTTGTCGGAATTCATTACCGCCCTGATCTTTAGTGAATAGGAAACCACTATGTTTATCATTAGGACAAAAAGTTCCTCCAGATACAGGTTCATCAAAAAAAGTGATCTGTTCTCTTATCCCCATAGGCTCCCGAACAATATGAAACTGCTCCGTATTACCAAAACGGGTCGTGACTAAAATACCGTCCTCACCTGGTAACCAGTCTGAAAAATTTGCTGCACGAGTATTATTGTATTGTATAAGTCTTTCGCTCAGTTGCACCGGAATGTCGGGGATATCTTCCAGTACGAGGTTGCCTATCTCTCTACGCTCTTGTGCCATAGCTTTAATTGTCATAATTGTACAGATTGAAAAGGAGTATTAATAATGCATTTTTTACTCATCGTGGGACGTATAATGGAACGTGGATTTCAAAATTAGAAAATACAAATTCCAAAGAAATAAATTTATAACTACAATATTGTTGTAAAATAAAGCCTAATTTAAAGGTACAAAAATTATTGACTTAGGCATTGTCCTTTTTAGGACTTATAGGTTTGTCAAGAGTATGTAATCTATTATATACCCAACCGTTTTGCTCTATACATATGTCTATATTATCAATACGGAGTATTGTATTCAATACTCCGTATTGGTTTTTGCTTTTATCAGTCAAATGTAAATCGACATA
>JAHDFX010000245.1 GCA_020627965.1 Saprospiraceae bacterium
TTAAGTTATTAGGAATCGTAGTATTATTCTGTTTAATCATTGCAAGCTGCAAAGACGACGACAGCAATGAACCGATATGGGGCAGTCTGGATAATCATGCTTTCATACTCAACGAAGGTAATTTTGGCTCAGGCAATGGCTCTGTTACGGCTATAAGCAGAGAAACGGGATTGGTTTGGGCTGAGATATTTTCTCTAGTCAACCAATTCAGACTTGGTGATATTGTTCAATCTATGACCAAGCATAATAACAATACTTATATAGTGGTTAATAATTCTGGCAAAATAGAGGTTGTAGAACCGAACACATTAGAGAGCATAGGCACTATATCAGGACTGGCTTCTCCTCGTTATTTTCTGGGTATTGATGCAGACAAAGCTTATGTGACTAATTTTGTTTTTAATGGAGAAACAAGCCTAGATGTTATTGACCTGAATAGCAATACAGTAACAAAAAGTATTACCACAGGTTGGGGAGAGCAAATGGTTCTCGCAAACGGAAAAGCTTATGTAGGTATTATGCAGACAAATCAGGTTTTAGTCATTGATACGGCTATGGATGAAGTAGTGGATACGGTTTTTGTTGGTATGAATCCGAATAGTATGCAAAAAGACATAAATGGTAATATTTGGGTGATGTGTAGCGACACTTACCAAAATGCGGAATTACCTGCCCTTTATAAAATCAATGGAGTAACATCAGAAATAGAAGCGACAATGACTTTTTTGAGCGTAAGCAGTTTGCCACAAAAATTAGCTATTGATGGTACGGGAGATACACTGTATTGGTTAGACGCCAATAGTGTCTGGAGTATTGATATTACTTCTCCAGTATTGCCATCACTCCCGTTTGCCGAAGCACCTGACCCAGAAGTTTTGATGTATGGCTTAGGAGTTGATCCTGTTAATGGTGACATATACGTAGGAGATGCTGTTGATTATACACAGAAAGGTAATTTGATCCGATACAATAGCGATGGCACTGTAAGGGACGTTGTACCTGTAGATGTAGCGCCAGGAGGTTTTTACTTTAATTAATTGGCATTGGCTTCGACTATGCTCCGCTGGCTTCGGCTGCGCTCAAGTCAGTGGAGCATAACCTTACAGTTGGCTAAGCGCAGCCGAAGCCAACTCTATACTATTAGAAAACCGATCCTTCAGTCGCTGGTCATGTGTTACTATGAACAAAGTAGACTGCTGCTCTGAAGCTTCACTTTTCAATAAGTTAATGACTTCTTCACAATTCTTATCATCCAATGCAGAAGTTGGTTCGTCTGCCAAAATAATGGCAGGTTGATTCAATAATGCGCGCGCGATAGCCACTCTTTGCTTCTCTCCTTCGCTCAGCTCCTCTGGGCTCGATTTTTGCTTATGAGCCAGGTTAAGGCGTGTAAGAATGTTTGTGATGCGCTTTTTATCCTGTGCTACTCCAGCCAGATATTGCGCCATTTTTAAATTTTCTTCGACGCTAAGTGCTTTAACAAAATGAGGTTTTTGGAATACTATTCCAATATGCTGACCTCTGAATCGATCCAATTTAGAGCCGTTCAATTTTGTAATGTCTGTTCCTCCAATATCAATACGCCCCTTTTTTGGCGTCAGCAAACCAGCCAAAAGATGAAGAAGCGTCGTTTTACCGCAACCTGACTGTCCTAAGATTAACCAATGTTCGCCTTTGTTCGCCTGAATATCCGGAAATTGCAGCGCTGTTCCGCCTTTGTAAGTGTATTGAAGATCTTTACTTGTTAACATGGCGCTAATATAGGGAAATGAAATATTAATATCAATTTTAAAAATTGTGATCAGTATTATAAAAAGAAACTTGCAAAAATCAGAAAAGTTCGTACATTTGCATCCGCAGGGCTTGTACGGTTAGCTCCCTCTTAATCCCCCAGGTGTGAAAGCAAGCAAGGGTAGGAGGTTGTAGCGACGCGATATGAGTTCCTGCATTTTTTTTAACCCCCTATTAAACAAAGACTTACTGCACATAAATTTTTAAAAATAAGACATGAAATTCTTTATTGATACAGCAAATTTAGATGAAATTAAAGAGGCCAATGACCTCGGTATCCTAGATGGCGTTACGACTAATCCGTCTTTGATGGCAAAAGATGGTGTAACAGGACAAAACAACATCTTAAAGCGCTATGTAGATATTTGTAATATTGTAGACGGTGATGTGAGTGCAGAGGTGATTTCAACTGATTTTGAAGGTATAATAAAAGAAGGTGAACATCTTGCTGCATTACACGACAATATCGTCGTTAAAGTTCCTATGATTAAAGATGGCATAAAAGCAATTCGCCATTTTTCAAATAATGGTATTCGTACCAACTGTACTTTGGTTTTCTCTGCGGGGCAGGCAATTCTTGCAGCTAAAGCCGGTGCTACTTATGTATCTCCTTTTATGGGCAGAATCGACGATATTACCTGGGATGGAGTGGGTTTGATCGCTCAGCTCGTAGAGATATATGCAAACTATGGTTATGAAACCGAAATTCTGGCAGCTTCTATTCGTAGTCCATTGCATATTGTTAGTTGTGCTGAATTAGGTGCCGATGTAGTGACAGCTCCATTAAAAGCCATTCTGGGCTTATTAAAACATCCACTTACTGACGTAGGTTTGGAGAAATTTTTGGCAGATTATCGGAAAGGGAATAGCTGATTGCCTTTAGAACGTATTTAAGCTTCCTTGAAAAAAGTCTGAAAGCGCTGGACAACTGAAGATTAAAGACTATTCTTGAGTCATAAAAGCACAGATAATATTTACAATTTCTTTTGGCTTTTCTTCCTGAATGAAATGTCCCGCATCCGAAAAAGTATGCACATTTTCGTCCTTAATCTTCAAAGCTTCCTGCAATAATGGAATCTGTCTCTCCCCTATCAAAAACTTATCATGATCGCCCCAAATTATTGTTACAGGAATATCTAAATCAGCAAACATAACATGCGCTCGCTTCAGAATATCCTGTGTGTCTTTATAGCTGCTAAAAAACTGGAAAATGGCCCGATTACACCCCTCTTGTAAAGGCAACCAATAGCCACGTTTGTCTTCTTTTGAAAATTTATGCTTGTGAGTACCTGACCTTAATGTTCCATTAATGACTGATTTGCCAATGAGCTTTTTATCATACATCCCCACAATGATTTTACCTAACCAACCTTTACGATTAAAACGAATAGGTGGCTTAAAGCCCTCTTCGTAAGCAATCGTATCCAATATCACCAATCTTTTCACGCTTGCTTTGGCCTTCATCAATAATTCCCAGGACCACAAACCACCTACGTCATGTGTTACATGTGTCCATTGATCAATATTTAAATGATTCATCAAATCCAATATGCGTTTGGCTTGCTTATCGGCAGCGTATTCGTCATAATCTTGAGGTTTGCTACTCATTCCATAGCCTAATAAGTCCGGGGCAATGACTCTGTAACCCCGATCAAGCAGGTCAGCAATCATATGCCTGTATAGCCAAGAAGAGGTGGGCAAGCCATGCACTAAAAGAATAGGTTCGCCTTCTCCCATATCCAGATAAGCGATATTTCCACCATCTACAGTAAGCGTTTTTAAATGGCTTCGATGCTCTTCAATAGTCCCATATGTGTATTTGTCACTGGCGTTCATAAACGTAGTTGTTGTTAGAAGGCAAACAAATAATGCCCATTTTAAGTAATTGAGTAACATTGTCGTCTAGTATAATTGATAATATTCAAACCTACGAAAATGAACTGATTAAATTTCCATCGCATCTAAAATTATTAACAGATTGTCTGTTAATATACAGAAATAGGCGTTTTTGTGGTACAAAGTCTTCTTTGCAAACGTAAAATGATTGTATAAAGCAGGAAATTCCTGCTTATATCTATTTTTTGACTATTTTTGGAATTGATTTTACAATAGCTCTTATTCAATAGGAAGTATTACCTAAATCCAAACAAAAATTACATTGACATGAAAAAATTTATACTCATTTTCATCCCCATTTTATTGTTGCTTTCATTGTCTTCCTGGACAAATCAGCAAAACTGGCAAAACAAAGTTGATGTTGAAGTATTAGATGCTGTAGCCAATGGCAATAATATAGACTTTCTAGTTTATATGACTGAACAAGCTGACTTAAGTTTGGCAAATGATTTACAGACCAAAGAAGAAAAAGGCGAGTATGTATTCGAAGCGCTTCACGGTATGGCACAGCGCTCTCAAGGCGAATTATCTGAAGAACTCAATACACTTGGTGTTTCTTACAGATCCTACTGGGTAGTTAATGCTATCTGGACAAAAGGAGATGCTACGCTTGTTGAAATGATTGCACAAAGAGATGATGTGCAACGCATTATGTACAATCCAAGTGTACAGATAGAAGCCCCCAGAACAGAAGAAAGCACTTCCAGAAATGTAGTAGAATGGGGTTTGCAGATGATTAATGCCGATGACGTATGGGCTATGGGTATCAAAGGAGATGGCGTGACTATTGGTGGTCAGGACACAGGCTATGACTGGACACATCCTGCATTGCAGACACAATATAGAGGTTGGAATGGACTCACTTCAGATCATGAATATAACTGGCATGATGCCATTCATATGGATGATGTAAACACAAATCCAGGTAATCCATGTGGCTTCGACTCCACCGAACCTTGTGATGATAATAATCATGGTACACATACGATGGGAACGATGGTCGGCGATGATAATGCAGGTAATCAGATTGGTGTAGCGCCTGAAGCTCGTTGGGTTGCTTGTCGTAATATGGAAGAAGGCTGGGGTACTCCCACTACCTATATCGAATGTTTTGAGTGGTTTCTCGCTCCTACCGATTTAAGCGGAAACAATCCTGACCCAAGTAAGTCACCTCATGTTTTTGCTAATTCATGGGCATGTCCTGAGTCAGAAGGCTGTAATAGCACTAATTTTGCCGTCATGGAAGCGGTAGTTGACAACATCAAAGCTGCTGGTATTGTTACCGTGGTTTCGGCAGGAAATAGTGGTTGGCAGGGCTGTGGTTCTATCAATACACCTGCTGCTATTTTTGAAAATAGCTTCACTGTAGGTGCAACTGATTCCTCAGATGAGATCGCTAACTATAGTAGTTTGGGACCTGTTACAGTAGATGGGAGCAACCGCCCAAAGCCAGAGATTTCTGCTCCAGGTTCTGATATTCGCTCTAGTGTTATTGGTGGAGGCTATTCTTCATTTAGTGGTACTAGTATGGCTGGTCCACATGTAGCTGGTGTGGTTGCCCTAATCATTTCTGCTAACCCATCCTTAGCTGGTCAGGTAGACATTATTAGAGATATTATAGAGCAATCGGCTGTTGAGAAAACTGGCGGAGAAACTTGTGGTAATGTATCAGGTAATGAAATTCCTAATAACACCTATGGTCATGGCAGAATCGACGCATTGGCAGCAGTTAATGCAGCGATGGAACTGGTAGATATAGAGCCATTAACTATTGCCACTGAAGATTTCGTATATCCAAATCCATTTAATAATGAGCTACAGATCGAATTTCTTTATCCTGATGAATCTGTAAAATTTGAATTATTTAATGCAGGCGGACAAGTCGTCATGCAAAAAAACTGGGATGAAATTAATCGTTATACTGTTCAAACAGCTAATTTGCCGAAAGGCGTATATGTATATCGTATTGAAAATGGAGATAGAACAAAAGTAGGTAAGCTGGTTAAAAATTAATAAACTGTAAGTAAGTGGACAAAATTAAATTATAGATAATTCTGTCCACTTACTTATGCCAATAGAATAATACAATATGACGAACATTTTAGACGGGAAAGCTCTGGCAGAAACCATTAAGAAAGAAATTGCAGAAGAAGTAAAAAAAATTAAAGCTGCCGGAGGAAAAACACCGCATCTTGCAGCCGTTTTAATTGGGGATGATGCTGCCAGTGCAAGTTATGTTCGCAATAAAGTACGCTCATGCGAACAGTGTGGTTTTCATTCTACCCTGATAAAGCGTGAAGCCGATATTAGCGAAGTTGATTTGCTGAACATCATAAAAGGCTTAAATGAAAACCCTGATATAGATGGCTTCATTGTTCAGCTCCCGCTTCCAAATCATATTGACGAAGAGAAAGTCACACTTGCCATAGCTCCTGAAAAAGATGTAGATGGCTTCCACCCTATCAATTTCGGACGTATGGCGCAGGGTATGCCTGCTTATCTTCCTGCCACACCATACGGGATTGTACAAATGCTCGACAGGTATGGTATAGAAACCAGTGGCAAACATTGTGTTGTTATTGGTCGTAGTAATATTGTAGGTACACCTATGAGTATACTGTTATCCAGAAAAGCTAAAGTAGGCAATTGCACAGTAACCCTAACACATAGCAGAACTAAAGACCTGCCTGCTGAAACTCGCCGGGCTGATATTATTATTGCTGCAATAGGTCGGGCATATTTTCTGACCGCCGATATGGTGAAAGAGGGAGCAGTAGTTGTAGATGTCGGTATTAATCGGGTAGATGATGCCAGCAGAAAGCGTGGTTATCGCCTAGTAGGTGATGTTGACTTTGAACATGTAGCGCCTAAATCCAGCTATATTACACCTGTTCCAGGTGGTGTTGGCCCTATGACAGTGACTTCTTTATTAATGAATACCCTAAAAGCTAGTCGGAAAGAAATTTATAGTTAATACTATAAAAATGGGGTATCAATAGTAGAGACTTGATACCCCATTTTACTGTAAAACATATATTAACTGCTGCCTTTTATTTTATAATAAGGCGTTTTGTTGCTATAAAATCATTCTGACCAACAGATAGCAGGTAAACACCTTTTGTTAAATGTTGTGGAATAGCAATATTTGTTGTGAAATCTGTCGTAGTCTTTTCAATTTCTGTATTAAAGACATCTTGTCCAAGCATATTTCTGATAATCAGATTATAAGTTCCTTGAATAGAATTATCTAATGACAGTTGAATGGTTTCACCTACTGAAACTGGATTTGGAGAGCAACTAAGCTGATTGTTATTCTGTGCTGTTTCTTCTACGTTTATTGCGATATCATCGAAGTCCAATCTCACTGTAGTCGCA
Source organism: Saprospiraceae bacterium (assembly GCA_020627965.1). Taxonomy (GTDB): domain Bacteria; phylum Bacteroidota; class Bacteroidia; order Chitinophagales; family Saprospiraceae; genus JAHDEO01. The sequence goes on from JAHDFX010000245.1 coordinate 7,063, forward strand.
TCTATAAAGCCGCCGTAGTATCCTGCCCAGTATTCCTGATCAACACCGCCATGTTGTACATAAATCTCGCGAAGCCCTGCACCATAATCGGAAAATGTGGCCTCTAATAATTGTGCATCAGCTGTACAAGTCAAGTCCCCACTTTGGAAGGCATCTATTACATTTCCGCTGCCATCTCTCAATTCTACATTCATAAAGTGCGTATCTTCAAGTGCTGCACCTCCAGCGCCTCCATCATAGCCCCAGTAAAATTCCCAGACATCAATGCGAGGTTGCATATCCAGGTCGGCTTCTGTGTAACCCAATTCGAGCAGGTCAATTGTTTGGCTTTTAGTACAAGTTTCATAAGAAGTTTGATACTTATAAAGTCCAGGACCAAACTCTCTAGCATTCCAACCGTCACCGCCCTCGCTTTCAATCGTCCAGCCAGACAAATCACCTGTGTTTGCATTTGCATTCAACAAATGATTACCAATAGAAAGATAAGCAGCGTCCAGAACACTACCCAGATTGGCAGATTCGTCATATTCAGCATCCCAGCTTTGACGCGTAACATAGATAGAACGCAAGCCTGGTCCATAATTAATCATATTATGTTTCACCTGCTGAAAATCGACAGTACCGATATACCAGTCAGATGCATAATTATCAATAATATCTCCATTCGCATCTCTCAACTCTATATAAAAACGGTATTGATCTCCCACATCCGTACCTGTACCTTTAAACCAGTCGGCAAAACGAATAATCGGAGCGCCATCTAAAAACGCTTCTGAATAGCCAATAGCAAGGAGGTCAATATCCTGTGCTATTTGCGTATTAAAACCCGTCAATAATCCCGCTGTGCCTCCATAACCTGCACCTGCTTCGACAACTGTTCCCGGACCGTCATTATAGAGGTAAGTCCATCCCGAATCATCCGTATTCGTACCAGGATTGGCCAGTAAATTGGTTAATTGTTGCGCTTGTAGTGTGTGAACGCCAATAAGCATACAGCCTATTGCCACCACTAAAGAAAATAATGTTTTACTCTTTGTAAATTTCATATCATAAGTACTTTTAAATAATAAAAAAATGTTTTACAGATTCATGTATTAAGAAAAACAAATACATTGTATTATTAAATAATACGTACAAATATAAAAATTTATTTAAATATATCAAGTACAAAAGGACGTAAGTGAGAAGGTTTTATGTATAAATGGGAAGATTTGTGTCTTAACTGGGAAAAGCAGGTTAAACGGCAAAATTGCTAACAAAACCTACTCTTTATTAGCAATAACTTAATTCAGTCCAAGCACT
>JAHDFX010000246.1 GCA_020627965.1 Saprospiraceae bacterium
CCAGGGACACATGGATTTTCAGTCCATTGCTCTACCAACTGAGCTAAGGTACCAACCTAGCTTTTGGAAGCGGACACAAAGTTATAGCGTTTTTTTAATTCTCCAAAAAAATGTTGATTAAAATTTCTTATATCTGCCAACTTATTTAAAAATGTTTCCAACCTTGCGCCTTTAATGGGTAAATATTTCCTTGTTTTGTATGTAGCGTTATGCCTTCTGAAGCTTCTGTTATCTCTCCGGCAATAAAAATATCTGCCATAAAACGGACTTTATCTAAATCTTCTGGTTTGATCGTAAATAGCAGTTCATAATCTTCCCCGCCTGACATCGTACACATGATCGGATCAAGTTTCAGGTCGAGTGCTGTCTGAAAAACATCTGGATGAATGGGAAGATTAGCCTCTTCCACATATACACCAGTATTCGATGCTTTACAAATATGCATCAACTCAGAAGCCAGTCCATCCGAAATATCGATCATCGAGGTCGGTACCAGATCAGCTTGTGCAAATTGCTCAATAATATCTTTACGAGCTTCCGGCTTAAGCTGTCTGCCTATGATATAATCATGCCCCTGCAACTCTGGCTTCACATCGGGATGTGCCATGTATATCTGCTTTTCTCTTTCCAATATTTGCAGACCAAGAAAAGCGCCACCCAGATCACCAGTAATACAGACAATATCGCCTGGCTTGGCTCCATTGCGATAAGCTAATTTTCCTTTTTCTCCTTGTCCAATAGCTGTTACACTGAGCAACAGTCCTTTGACGGAGGAAGTTGTATCTCCACCGATCAAGTCTACCCCATAATAATCGCAGGCTTCCTGAATACCGGTATATAATTCCTCCATGGCCTGCACCGAAAAACGATTCGATAAAGCCACCGAGACCGTGATCTGTTTTGGAATAGCATTCATCGCATAAATATCTGACAGGTTGACTACTACCGCCTTATAACCCAAATGCTTCAGTGGTACATAAGTCAAGTCAAAATGAATACCTTCTACCAAAAGATCAGTCGAGATAACCGTCTGAAAATCGCCATTTTCAATAACCGCAGCATCGTCACCGATACCAACAGCCGTCGATTTATTTTTATGCTCAAACCCTTTGGTCAATTGCTCTATTAAGGCAAATTCGCCGAGAGTTTCTAATTCTTGTCTTTCGTTTTTATCTGACATTGAATGTGTTTTTATTTTGAACTATGACAACTCATCAACAAGTTCCCGAAGCCAGTTTTTGATAATGTATTTTCGGAAGGAAATAAAATCTTTAATTGGGTCGTCACTATCCTTAATGAAGTCTTCTATTAGTCCTCTGAGTTTTATGACAGCTTCTGCATCTCCGTTCTTTTTCTCTTCTATCCTGGAATCTACTTTCTTCTTAAATGAATTAAATACCTGAAATCGTCTATCATTTAAATCACCTCGATCTAATTTACACTCTGTAATCGTGTATTGAGTTCGGTCATCATTGGAATGAATAAACCCATTTTTTTCATAGATAATATCAAGATAAATATCTTCTTTTTCTGGGTTAATAAATTTTGGAGATTCATATGAATCGTAAATGTCTCTTAAATTGTGAATGTCTTTTATCGGATAATCATTAATGGTAACTTTTCGGGCCACTTTAAATCTATTGCCTTTATTAGTATTACAAGGTGAACAGCAATACAATAAATTATCCCATGAATAGGCCAGCCAGTAGTAAATACTCTTTGGACGGTAATGTTCTACATCACATCTTTCAATACTTTGTTCACAATAGACGCACTTATGATTATAAATGGTTTTAAGCTTGTCTTTTACATCTTGACATTTATAACGGTCATTATAAGGAGATAAAGTTTTTACTTCAAATACGGGATTCTCTTTTAGTTTTTTATCCGTTGGGTATTCTCCTGCTTTTATGATTTCATCTCGTCGTTGATTCGTTAAATCACTATTTAATGATTCGGGTACATCGCTCAAATCCTTTTCTACCTTTATCATATTTTACCTTCTTTCTCGAGGTTATCCAATAGTTCCGAAATCATATCCTGTATTTCTGTATCCTGCAAAGGTTTTCCTTTTGAACGTTCTTTGACTACTTTATGAATCCTGGTATAAAGATAATCGCCTGTTTCCAGCTCGTACTCATTACCCTGAAAAGCAGCAGAACGTGCAGTATCCAAATTAAAAAGTGGAGAAGTGACAAAATTACTCAGCAAGCGATTAGCATAAGTCGAAGCATTATAAGGCTCACTGACTTTTGTAGTCCCGTCTTCTTTATACAATTTATAAAAAACAGCATCTTCGGAGGCTCCTAATGCCACCACAGGGCTATGCGTAGTAAAAAACCACTGAATTTTTGGAAATAATTTTCTAAGCTTTCTTACAACTGTATATTCCCAGCGAGGATGTAGGTAAGAACCGATTTCATCTACAAGTACAATGGCTTTGTAATCTTCCAGCTTCGTGACTTCAGGCTGATTTTTTGATAAGCGACTTAACAGGTCGGACAGCCATATCATAATGCTTCGATAACCATCGGAAAGTTGGGAGAATTTTAGGATAGAGTCTTTTTCTTTGAAGACGTATTCACCTTCAAGTATTTCTATTTTTATATTTTCACCAATGAGTTTATTAAAGAGTTCTTTTACCGTTTCCAATTTCAGTTTACCAGTCCCTCTTCCTTCCAAAAGTTCAACCTTTTCGAACCATCTAACCGGATTAATTAATGAAATATTTTTGTGGTCAAATAAACTAAGATAGCCCGTATCATCATATCGGTCATTCTCTCGCAAACGAGAGACTCCATAGGCATAAACGGCTGTATTAAAAGCACCTATTCCGTAATTATATTTATAATTATGCCATTCTGCATCTTGAATTTCAATATCAAAATTACTATCCGATGTATCAATATATTTATGGATAAAATTATCAAACAAACCTCTTAAAGCTAGTATAATTGCCTGCAAAACAATTGTTTTACCATCACCGTTTTCACCTAAGAAATAAATTTCCTTTTTCTCTCCTAAACCATTAATCATAAACTGCTCAATGCAGAAATATTTTCCAATCTTTATAGTATCAACATATTCATTCTTTTCAACTTTATATTGTTCGAGTGCCCTCTCCACATAGAACCTAAATGGATAATTATTACTTTCAAAGCCAAATTTATCACTTTCTTTTATTGAATATCTTTCCCCTTCTTCACGAAATGAATTTGAACTTTTTTGCTCATCTATATTCAACATATCCTCCTCAAACCTACGACGTCTTTCTACTTTTTTTAGATATTCTTTTAAAGCATATTCTCTCTCTTTAACCAAATCAGGATGATTAAGATTGAATGTTGTAATTGTTATACCTGCCCTTACCTGGTCTTTTTCATTAGCTGAACGGTTTATTTTAATGGTATGGTTATCAAAGTCTAAATCAAAATATCTGTCAAAATCATAATCTGGTTCGTCTGGTCTAATAAGAAGATCGTGATAGTTATCTGCTTTTATCTGATTTGTAACTGGATGTACAACGTATAAATTCTCCCAAACATCATCCCCTCCTAAATTTTGAGGTTTAAAATGGTCAATAACGGCAAGGTCCCCATCAATAAGCCGATCAGTATAAGCACAATGATTCTTAGTCATCTCTAATAAAGAAGTTTTGAGCAAAGCTCTTTTATCTCCATCTTTGAGATGCTTTAAATCCGGCGCAGCCGTTCTAACAATCTTCTGCATTACAATTATTTACAATAACAATAGATTCAATCTATGTAAAGTTAAGTCAATTACAAAGTCAAATCAAATTTTAAAGCTTTGAATTTCCCCATCTACAACCATCTTACTATCCGACTGAGGCGGGCAGGCTTTCCCTTCAGGGAATTTAAAAGGGTGAGTGAGGGCATTAATTTAAAAACGGATTATGCGCCTTCTCATAGCCCACCGTCGTAGCCGGACCATGTCCCGGATATACTTTCACCGCATCGCCCAGAGGGAATAGTTTGGTGCGGATCGAATTAATTAAAGTACCAAGGTCTCCACCAGGCAGATCAGTTCTTCCAATACTCATTTGAAATAATACATCTCCTGCTATAACGAAGTCGTCTTCTTCACAATAAAAAGACAAACTAGCTGGAGAGTGTCCTGGCGTAAACAGCGTTTTCAGACGGGTTTTACCAAAAGCAATGACATCGCCTTCTTCTATGAACTTCTCAGGATCTGGTGAAGGCGAATAGGGTACTCCGTACATCTTACAAATCATTGGCACAGCCTCCAAAACAGGTATCTCTCCACGATGTATTTCTAAGGGCAAACCATAAGTATCAGCAATAAATTTATTTCCGAATACATGGTCTATATGACAATGTGTGTTGATCAGTCGAACAGGCTTCAATCCCAGTTCATCTATTTTACCTTTCAAATCCCAACGTTCTTCTTCATTATTGCAGCCCGGATCAATGATAATACACTCAAAAGTGTCGTCAAAAATCAAATATGTGTTCTCCTGAAAAGAATTATAGGTCAATGTTAAAACATGCGCCATGGTTTATTCGTTTATTCGTTAAGTCGTTTATCTGTTAACTTGTTATTTGACTTATTCATGATTATTGATGAAATTAGTACTTTACTAAAGATTCATCATTTGTAATCACGAATCTGCCAAAGTACATAGTTTTGCTCAGTATGAAAAATATATATTACTCATTCCTTCTGGTCTTTGTCCCTTTGTTCTCCTTTGGGCAAGGCATTCACACCGAATTTGGTAAAAACCGTGTACAGTACAAAAAACTGGATTGGCAACAATACGAAACCGCCAATTTCATCACATACTGGACAGAAGGTGGACGCCCACTGGGTGAATATGCCTTACAAATGGCAGAAAAAGATTTCAGCGAATTACAAGACCTGATGGAATACCGTATTAACGATAAAATCCACATCTTGGTTTTTAACGACCTGAATGATTTCAGGCAAAGTAATGCTGGAAGCGAAGATGAACTCCTGCATAGTGGCGGGCTTACACGGGTTATAGACAATAAGATATATGTTTATTTCAATGGCGAACATACCGACCTACACCGACAGGTACGGGAAGGAATCACTCAGGTTTTTCTGAAACAGATGATGTTTGGAGATAATTTGCAGGAAATTGTTCAGAATGCGGTATTGATGAACCTGCCAGTTTGGTTTACACAGGGACTCATTGCCTTTGTAGGGGAGGAGTGGAATACAGACATGGACAATCGGATGAGAGATTATATCCTTTCAAAAAAATATAGTTCTTTCAATGAATTAGCTAAGGATGATCCTGCTTTTGCCGGACACTCGCTTTGGTATTTTATATCACAAAACTATGGTAAATCTACGGTTTCCAACCTATTATATCTAACCCGTATAAATCGTAGTGTAGAACAGGGCTTTTTATTTGTGCTGGGTAGTAGTTTCCGTCAGATTACTGGCGAATGGTATGATTTTTATAATCAGCGATACCGGCAAGAGGAAGCCATGACCATGAAAATAAGAGGAAAGCAAATTGAGATTGGTAACAAAAAAGATGACCTCATTTTACAGGGAAAAATTTCGCCGAAAGGCAAATATGTGGCTTATGTCATTAATAATATGGGACGTTATCAAGTACTTGTCATGGATATAAAATCAGGCAAAGTACAGACCATTGTAAAAAATGGTGTTCGCTATAGTATACGAGAAAACATTGATTATAATTACCCAATCCTTACCTGGAATCAGGGCGGTGAACTAGCTATTATTTTTGAAAAAAATGACAAAATAAAACTACTTACCTATAGCCCCACATTGAAAAAAGTCAAGCAAAATAATAACCTTGAGGGTAATTTAGAACGCATTACCAGCGCAAGTTTTTCGAGTAATCAGGAGCTTGTTATAACTGCTATAAAAAACGGACAATCCGACCTTTTTACTGTTCGTACAAATGGAAAAACCCTTCGGCAATTAAGCAATGATTTTTATGATGAAATGGAAGTTGGTTTTGCTAAAATTAAAGGACAAAAAGGTTATTTATTTGCTTCTAATCGTGATGGTATTGCCTTCAATGAAACCCAGAAAGTAATCCCGAAAAAAGCCAAGACTTTCGATTTGTATTTTTATCCGATGAAAGGCGAAAACCGGCAACTGACCAGAATTACAGATACACCATTTGCCAATGAACGCCAGCCGCTGCAATTGGACAGCATGAACATTGCCTGGCTTAGTGATGATAATGGTTTACATAATCGTTTTACAGGAAATGCGGATAGGGCTTATGCCAATACCAATTATAATCGTGGCATATTGCAGCACAGCATAGCCAATAAAGCTAAAAAAACAGCCGATTTTATCCGATATAAAGATAAATATCTACTCATTATCAATGACGTTGATGTAGCGCAAGAATTTGAATTAGGTAATTCTGCTTATCGCAATAAGTTTGTGGTCAAATCAGCAGCAGATCCAGCCACAAGTACAACAGAAGAAATTGAAGAAGAAGTGGTGGATAATGTTTTAATCGAAATTACAGAAGAACAAACCGAGGAAGATGAAGAAGAGAAAATTGATATTGACAACTATTTTTTCCAAAGTGAATTCGATGACGATGAAACACCGGCGATCAAGGTAACCGAAGAAGAAGACGGTACTGTGAAAGTAGAGCCTCCGGTAGTCTCTATGTATAAGACCAAAGAGAAAAAGCCTTTCCAGCCCATCAATGTAAAAACTGGTGACATAGAGCCTTATCGTCAAAAATACAGAACTGATTATCTGGTCGTACAATTTGATAATAGCCTGATGTTTGACGGTTATACCAATTACGATCATTCGACGGTCTTGTACCAATGGACGCCCTTCTCAGCCCGTTTTGAAGCCGGTATAAAAGATATGATGGAAAATCAGACATTCCGTGGTGGAATCCGTATTCCTTTTGAACTAAATAGCCCGGAATTCTATCTGATTTATGATGATGAAAAGAAACGACTGGATAAGCGTTTTTCATATTATCGCCTGCCACGTGTTTATGCTGTAGGTAATGAAAATACTATTTTATTCAATCTTAAAAACGTTACCAATTACTTTGAGACGCAGCTAAGTTTTCCACTAGATGTGTATCGGAGTATTCGCTGGACAGGGCGAGTCCGTTCTGATAAAAACATCCGCCTGGCTAGTGATTTGAATAATTTAAATGTACCTACCGATCAGCAGGACAGATTATTCATGAGACTGGAATATGTACATGACGATACCGATGATCTAACGATCAATATGAAAACAGGCACACGCTACAAGGTATTTGTAGAAGCGGCAAAACGTTTTGACCTGGGACTCAGACAGGATGCAGAAGCAAAGATATACCCAGGGCTGATGACAACTATGGGAGCAGATATACGTCATTACAAAAAAATAAGTCGCCACACCATATGGGCAAATCGTCTGGCAGGAGCGACATCGCTTGGCAAAGAAAAAATACTATTCTTCATGGGCGGACTCGATAATTGGTTATTACCGACCGCCAGAAATAATGAAGAAATCAATGTACCCAATGATGTGGAAGCTTATGCTTTCCAAACCATTGCTACCAATATGCGAGGTTTTCAGGGGAATATTCGAAATGGAAACTCTTATGTTGTTTTTAATTCAGAAATCAGAACAAGGGTATTTGGTGGATTGAATCAGCCTCCTTTTCGTTCTTCTTCTTTGCTTCGCAATTTGCAGGCAGTTGCTTTTGTAGATGTTGGTACAGCCTGGCAGGGCGCATCACCATTTAGCGATGATAATCCGCTAAATACTACTTTTGTTAGTAATCCTGTTGTCAATGTAAAAGTTAATTACTTCCGAAACCCAATAGTTACTGGTTTTGGGATGGGCTTGCGCAGCGTTATCTTTGGTCATTTTGTAAGACTGGATTATGCCTGGGGTATGGAAACTAACGAAATTCAGCCGGGTAGACTGTATTTGTCGCTGGGAACAGATTTTTAAACATAAGTCGTCCCGAAAAAAGTGGTAAAAAATGTCGATGGTCGATAGCTTGTGCACAAACTATCGACCATCGACATTCCTTAACCTTGAGTTCTAATTACCTCCTCCACAATCCTCTATCTCTCCCGAAAAAACTGCATTTGACAAAACAGAGAAGCCCGGTTTCAATTCTATTTTTTGTCCGGCTTTGAACTCCACAGCATTTCCAGCTTGAATAACAGCATCTGAATCCAATGTATTATCCGCTTGATAAAGTCCTGCTGCCAAAGCTCCGGCAGGAATTAAAAACTCAGGGCAACTGCTGCCACATAGGAGATTACCGGCATCATCGTAAATAGGAATTGCTCCATTCACCTGTATGGGTATAAGGGTGTTCTGTCCTA
>JAHDFX010000247.1 GCA_020627965.1 Saprospiraceae bacterium
CGACAGTATTAATTGGTGAAGTCTCGCCGGGTACTATAATGACTAAAACTTCGCTCACTATTCTAGAGCAGATGCCACAGAAAGAACAACTCATTACCATGCAACAGGCGGCTGAAGCTGGTAAGCCATTCTGTGAGGTATGTGCTGCTGGTGGGACTCAGCCTAAAGACGAACCACCTCCTGACGATACTTTTGATGAAAACGGCGAGCCAAAACCAGAACCTCCGAAAGAAGAAGAAGAAGGTGGCGGATGGTTAGATAGCTTTCAGACTGGCCTTGATGTCATTGGTCTTGTTCCAGGACTAGGAGAAATTGCGGATGGGGTAAATGCTTTAATTTATGCAGGAAGAGGGGATTTGGCAAATGCGGCTTTAAGTGCTGCTGCTATGCTTCCGATTGGAGGGCAGTTGGCTACGGCTGCAAAACTTGGTATAAAAAATGCAGATAAAGTTAAAGTGTTAAAATCTCCGACTACCAAATTCGGCAAGCTGAAAGAAGCGTACAAATACTATAAAGAATTAGGTTGGAGTAAAAACAAAATAAGAAGTCACCTTGATGGAATTGATTTTGATAAACCCGTTGATTTGGTAGAAATTGGAAAAGGTAAAAAATTAAGCCAATGGCAAGCCGATCCTAAATGGAAAGGTAATTATTTTGCAGAGTCTGGCACACCTCCCTCCAAACTTGGTATCAATCCCAAAGGAACTAGTGCAAAAGGTGAGGTTATTCCCAAAAAAGAATACAAATATGAAGTCAAGGAAAATACCACCGCAATACGTTCATCATCAAAACCCATAGAAGATACTTGGTCAGTAAAAGATGAACCATTTAAAGCAGAAGGTGGTGGTACTCAATATTTTGTCGGTGACAAAACAAAAGTAGATTAGAAAAAAATGAAAAATATAAAAGAATCAAAAGCTAAAGCCAAAGTCATTTTGGAAAATGCATTGGAGGCTACTCAAGAGCTTAATCAATCGGAAGAATCCAATGTTTTGCGTTCCATAGAAAAGCAATTAGAGTACTTAATCGAAGCACTTGACCATAAAAATGATAGGCTGAAATTAAAAGATATTATTATTGGTATTTACGCCGCAAGGGAATTTGAATATACTCACCCTGAATATGCTGAACTGTTATACGAGGCATCAGGCGTTTCAAATGAAATGAAAAGAAATGTAATCTAATTTCAATCTCTTGAATATCAAAATCATAACATACATTGCAGATTATAGAAGCTAATACACAAAAAGCCTACAAAGACCTACTGGAAAGTATGTTTAAAGAGACATGCGATTATCGCACGAAATTTCCGGAGATTGCCTTGTATAGCTCAATCGCAAATCAAATTGTAGATATTATACGTGTTATTGGTAGCGGTATTGTTTTAGATGAACAACAGATTTATGAGAAATACTCACTAGGAGCTATTGCTGCGAAGAATTTTGACTGCGGTAGTGATCTTTATGGACGAAAATTACAGGATATTTTTGGTGGCTTATTTGAGTATTGGGATATGGCAGTAGAGTAGTTAATTATCATGAAAAAATAAAAGCCAAGACAATTTCAGAAGATGCTTAAACTATTTAGCAAAAAAAAATAAAAAAATACATCGTGAAATCGGTTTGAAAATTCCACGTGGTTTTCGGGAAGTGACGTTGGAAGAAAAGATTACTTAACAGCGAATCAACTCGAGGATTATAAACAAAATGCCTTCGATTACACATTTGACAGACCTAATGTGAAGAATTATGAAAGCAGCATTATAACAACGAAAAAAGCATCATATTTACTTGCTACCTATACACTTGATTTAGATGAACCAATTTTTGCAATGAATTTGGTCGGCAGTCATAAAAATATGATGTTATTAGTGAGCTTTTCTTGTGTAGAGAAGAACGGTAGAGATTGGCGAGAAAGAATAGAAACTGTATTGGGGTATATTAAAATTGGAGCCATAGAATAGCTGAATTGGCATAGGTAAAAGGTGGAAGAATAAAATATGAAACGAAATAATTATTTAAGGACTTAATTGACATATGAATAACTTGATACTGATTTCTAATGAAAAAGAACTTATATTTTCTGGAATACAAGATAGATAAACGAAGAAGAGTTTTTTGGAAAACACGGACTTTCAATAGAATATACTTATGAAACCCCTTATTTATTACTGCTTTCTATTGGAGAAGCCCATAGAGGTGTATACAACAACGCTTCGACTGGCATCATCGCTTTGAAATCGCTGTATCCACAGAAAAAATGGAAGGCGATGCCATTGGTCTGTCTATTGACAAATCCATTGATTTGGTCGGAAAAACTGTAGAAGTAGCCTTAGAAAGAGTGGGAGGGGAGCTTAACTTTAAAGGCATCATTACGACTGTCCACATTGACCGAACCTACACTGGAGACAACCTGATTGTCTTTGGTGGCTATAGCCCAACATATATGTTGGAAGATGGTGCAGGAACAAAGTCTTTTGAAGAAAAAGATATAAAGTCCATTGTCAATGAAATACTGGGAAAATATTCCCAGAACCTGCTTGGCTCTCAGATAGATCCGAAGTATACGTTTACGTAGACTTTGAGCAGGGCAACCCTGATCGTCCATATATGCAGGGCGCACTATATCATGGTAAAACCACCCCTGAGTTCTTCGACCCAGATAATAACTTCAAGTCTATCAAGACCAGAAGCGGACACACCATCAAGTTTGATGATACAGATGGCAGCGAAATGATTACTATTCTGGACAAGAATAACAATCATATCATCCTGAATACCAAGGAGGAATCTATCACCATCTCAGCACCCAAGAAAATACTGATAGAATCCGAAGAAATAGAAATGAAGGGTAAGAACATCAGTATTTCAGCCAGCAGCGAACTGACAGAAAAGGGCAATAACGTCACCATAGGCGCCAAGAAAAACCTCAAACTCAGTGGCGATATGGCAGCCGAACTGGTCAGTAACCAGTCAGTAGATGTTTCCGGTAAGACCAGCGTAAAAGTAGCCAGCGATGTGAATACAGAAGTCGGCGGCAATGCGACGTTGAAGTTAAAATCCGCCGGTATGGCCAGCTTGCAGGGGGCTTTGGTCAAAATTAACTAATCCTATGCTAATTATAAAAGACACACAAATGGAAGCTTTTCGCCAGATAGAGGTGGAGAAGTTTGTGCAAAAGTCAGTCGTATTCTTACGACAGAACTTCCCGGAGTGGTGTACAGATAAGGAGCAAGAAGAGATCGAAGCTTTTATACACGAGATCATTGCTTTTGGAGAACAATACGATATCAGAAAGCAATTGAATCTGCAAAAACTGATGCATTTTAAGATCAAATATGAATTTGATATACCACTGGTAGAGCATCTGGAAGCGATACTAAGTCCGATAGATACGAATGAAAGTTATCGAGTAAAATATTTTTATAAATCATTATTAAACGACGACCAGCCTGTGAAAAAGGAAGGAGAATTTGATTGGTGGTCTTAGTTTTTAAATATATTTTTCAAATGTTTTTTATCCCTGCAATCAGAGATATTTATGACGCAAATATCAGTACGCCACCTCCGGCGATTCCCATCGAATTACCGGAAATATTAGATGCGTATTTTGCTAAGAAGATAGTGGAGAAAGAGTTTGAGGAAAGCACAGAAGTATATACGGTAGTGTCTGGCGACAGCCTGAGTAAGATTGCAAAATTACATAGTAGTACTGTTGCAAAAATTAAAGCTGATAATTCGCTGAAAAGCGATGTTATAAAAGTGGGACAAAAACTGAATATCACTAAGCAAAAAGAAAAAGGAAAACGAGTGTCATTTGAATATGTGAATAGTGCTAAAGTTGAACAGGAAATTTACTTAGTGGTTGAAACAGAGCATTTTAAAGATAAAGAAATCCAGATTGACATTCATCAGGGAAAAGAAAAGGTTATAGCTGAAAAAGATAAATTAGTGGAAGTTTTGCAAGATGGTGACGTGAAATTAATCCGAACGAAAGTTGGCGAATGGGCAACAAATGAAGACATTGAAAACAAAGATGAGTTCAAAGATTGGGCAATAGCTAAAGTACAACTAAAACCTAAAACCGATGAATCCCTCAAAAAGTGGGAAGATGCTATTCATAAAACTGAAGACAAGAGAGCTTATTTGTATCTTTTAGTAGATGCCCATTCTCATAATACTGATTATGATTCAGAACAAATTGTTTATTATGGCAATAAGAAAGATGAAGCAAATTCGGAACACAGTAATATTACTAATTATTGGTTGGATGTAGCCGACAGGTGGTTTGCACTTCGATATTGTGATTGTGGTAAAAAGTATGATAAGCAATTTCAATGCACGAGATATGGTAAAGTTTACGGTCCGGTTTACTGGGGAACCCAAAAACTGGCTGATTATAAACATTGGGATGGACTCATCAAAAATAAGAAACTGACACAAGAGGAAAAGGAAATCTTGGTGGGTATGTCAGAAAATGAGGGCAAATTGGATAGTGTACAATCTTATGATAGCGAAATTCTGACAGTTGGAGCAATGCAAAAAACAATAAATCCAAAGGGAGAGGGTGAATTTACAACTCAGGTACAAGAGTTTAAAAATAGTAATCCAGATAAATACAAAGAATTATTTGAAGAATGTGGCTGGACAGTAGAAAGTGGTAAAATGTACTATAAAGACCCAGACGACCCTAAGGCGACAAAAATTACGGGAAGTGCGCTCAAAACCAAAATTAGGAAAGGTTTTGTTGCAAGTCAATTTAAAAAGAAATTGAAATGTAAGCCTTTAGAACCCATAACTAAAGCTGCTACGGATAAAGATTTTCAGGCAAAACAAGTCGAAGATTTTATAAAAAGACTGAATAAGGTACTACTCATTAAACCCACAGGGCACAGTTATCAGCTGAAAGCTTATGTGAAATCTAAATTAGGAAAAGCAACGGTACTTGACCACCACATCAACCGACCAGCTTACGTTGACAATGATTTTGGCAAAGCACTTAACAACTTTTTTGTAGGAAAAGACAAAGAAATCGAGACCTTTAATAAAGGGAAGGAAAAAAAAGACCAAAAAGCGAAAGTGTCCAGAAATCCGGCAGATTGGGGAACAAACCACGCAACTTACGAAAAAACAATATTAGACGATTATGGAAAGAACCGAAGGGGAACGGACATGGAAAAGAGGTATAAAAAAATGGTTAATAAATTTTAATAAAAAAATATACGTGTCAAAATATTTTAAAATATCAATTCTCCTGATTCTTGCACTAAGTTGCAGGCAGACCGTCAATAATAGTACAGTTAAAACAACTGATACACCCGTAAATACGGAAAGCACATCTAAACTTACATCCGTAAAAAAGGAAGTAACTACTTGTCAAGTTTCAGAAATAACTAAAGTTATTGTTACTAGTTCAGATGATGCAGGTCAAAATTTATCTATTAGTATTTCGCAACAATCGGGAAATCGGCAGACCACACTTAAAAGTAATGAATTAGACTTTACACTCGGACAGACACCGGAAATAACTGCTCATTGCTACGATAATCAATTTCAAATACAATACTTGGAGCAAATCGGCAATAGTTATTATGTGACTCGGCATGTATTTGAATTAGACAATGTTTCAAATGATTTTGTCTGGACTAAGGTATATAGAACTGAAGCCACTCGGCAGGGCTTTTCTATATGGGCTACTTTTTTGAGTAGTAAAGAAAATTTCAACGATTATAAAGGCATAGAAGGTGAATTATCGTTACAAACCGTCTATGAATTTACCGGATTTCAAGAGCATAAAGAACCATCAATAGATGATTTTTATAACAGTGTTAAATCAAACAAGGATGCCAGTAATATAAAGCAATTAGCATTAATAGGCGATCAGTACGTCTTGGGTTATTTACTGGAAAATATACCTGTCGAAAAAGCAAATTTATCGAAATATAATGATATAGCTTATTACTTAGAACAGGCAAAATTATACAACGCATCCATTCTAGTGCTCGAAAAAATAGTAAAAAATTTTCCCGAAAGAACAGTGGCTTACATCAACTTAGGGGATGCTTATAAAGGCTTAGAAAATATGGAAAAAGCTAAAGAGAACTATGGGAAATACATTGAATTGATGAAAATGGACAGTAAAGAAGATAAAATTCCACAGCGAATTTGGGATAATATCAAATAATTCATTTCAAACTCGGTTAAAAATGTCAAAAGCACAACTCATCAACAAAAGCGACCTGAACAAAGAACCGAATTACAATACTTCCGATGAAGAATTGTCTCCGGTAAAAGCCTGTGCATTGAAAGATGAGGAAAAATATCCAGTACAAAAAATTACCAAATCCTACTTTACGGACGTGAATGGTAATCCGATTGAAAAAATCACCAAAGAAAAAGAAGTCATGCTCGTAGTTGAGTCCGAAAATATGAGTGGCGAGGAAATTGTCATTAATCTACCCGACCATTATGGTGATTTTAAATATGAAGGGGAAGAAATCACTGAAAATAAGGTATTAAAGATGAATGTTGGAGGTGATTCCGAAAAAATAAAACTCGAAGTAATTCCAAGAAAAAGAAAAGTGATAGCTCGCACTGGTAGTACGAATAATAAGCCTGCAACTACCCCAGTAGAAGTCTTCCAGAAAGGCACCCAAAACCCAAAAATCATTGATGCTTTCTGGGTAGATGAATCGCAAGAAAAAGCCACAAGAATCAAATACGGCGAAAAGGCAAGAATAATTATCAAGACCTCCGATGCTATCGGAAAAACTATGAAGGTCAAAATTTACGAAAGTGATACAGGACCTGATGATTTTATCCACGAATATAGTTTTTCTGTTGCTTATGACGAAACAAAATACTCTTTCAACCTGACTAAAAGTATGTTTGCCAAAGGCGGTGATGAGAATGCCAAATTCTACTTCACGCTTGAACTGGACGGTAAGTCCAAACAAACATTTTGCGACAGTAAAAATCAGTATCTTAAGGCATCTGTTATTAGATATATACCTTCTATCATGCGAACGCAGTCACCGCCGTGGAATGAAGGAGCAGAATTAATGGAGCATTGGCTTGGAGGTAATCCATATACATGGATAGGGAAAGCGGAAAATCGCCTTGACTATGATAGCATCCCATACAATGACAGCATTATTACGCTAAACTGGGTCAAATCATTCACAAGAGGAAAAACTGCTTATGACACCATTACCAGTCGGACTAATAAAATGTGGATAACACCAAAGGCCAAAGAAGTCATCATAGAAAGATTAATCGAAAATAAATTACTGAATAAAAACAGCACAATCAATTTTAGCTTCATCAAATCTAATGCTCAACAGTCCAACAAATACAGCTCCCAATTCAAGGCGATTACTACTAGTAAGGGAGTGAGACTAGACGGCTTTACTGCTGCATTGGCAAATAGCGAACTCAAATTATCTGTAGCAGGTGAGGTCATTCCTAAAATAACAAAAGTGAAACTAAAGAGGAATTGTGGGAACAGTACAAGGCTGAAGATTGGAAAGGTATGGAGGCACTCGTGAATGAAAAAGACATTAATGGTGGCTGGTCGCCTAATGGAGGTTTTATTTCAAAAAAGAAAACCATCCTCAAAAAAGGGACTAAAATTGATAGATATGACGGTCCAGATCCCTTGGAAGACAGAGGGAAATTTACATCGCCATTGGGCGATAGCTTTGAAGGGAGAGCATTACCAGAAAATTATAAAGAAGACAAAAAAGATATGTTTTACAAATACGAGGTAGTAGAAGATATTGCAGTTACAAAAGGAGAAGCAATTCCCTGGTTTGGGCAAGAGGGTGAAGGAACGCAATATATGACAAAGAAAAGCTTTGCAAAATTACTAAAACAAGGCAAAATAAAATTAACATCATAATGATTCATTTAATCTCAGCCGAAAAAGTTGTGTTATTTTCAGGAGAAGAGGATACCTTCTATGATAGTGAATTCCTCATCGAGATAGGAAATTATAAATATTGGTTTGTCTATAAAGAAACTAATGATACTGATGCGATTACTTTACTAAATAATTTGTCGAATAAAGATAAAAAAAGAATTATTCTTCAATCAGAATTCAAAGAATATGACAGAGAAGATGATGAAATTTATGGTAAATTTGATTTAGACGTTTATATCTTTGTTTTGCATGAAAATTTTGATTGTTGCAGCTACCGAAAATGAGATTTTCCCCTCCAAAGTACTCTCATTTAAAAACCATCCTGTAAATTATTTAATTACAGGAGTTGGAATGACTGCAACTGCATATAGTTTGGGAAAACATTTAGCAAAAAACCATTATGATTTAATTATTA
>JAHDFX010000248.1 GCA_020627965.1 Saprospiraceae bacterium
GTAAATTCTGTCCGACGATTGAGTTGACGCCCTTCTGGATTATCAGATCCATCTGGGTTATCATTAGGGGCAACCGGATTCAATTCTCCATAGCCTTTTGCTACTAGCCTGTTTTCCGGAATACCGCTTTCTACCAGATAATCTACTACACTTTTTGCTCTTCGGTTGGAGAGCTGTTGATTATAGCGTGTGCCACCACGACTATCTGTATGTGAACCCAACTCAATTTTTAAGCTTGGGTTATCATATAACAAACGTACCAGCCTGTTCAATTCTGTAACTGACTCAGGACGTAACGTTGCTTTATCATAATCGTAATAAATATTACTCAGGCGGAAAGTCGCTCCTTTCTTATTTAGTTTCATATAAATATCTCTCGATATTCTTGTCTGATCCTCCAAACCTACAGTACTGATGTCTTCTGTACTGGTGTTCAGATAACCGTCTTTCTTGGCAATGATCCTGAAGTTTTTGCCAGCAGGCAAGAAGAAAGAATAAGAACCGTCTTCATCTGAAATAACACTTTTTACTTTTCTTAATTTACCTTCTTCATTGATTTCATACAATGTTACTTCTGCTCCTGGTAATATCTCTACATTTTCACCATCATCTGAATACACAATACCGTTGAGCATCAAGCCTGTTTTAGAAACACAAATGTCTTGTGTAATCTTGGTATCTTCTTCAATACCAATTGTATTTACTGGCTTAGAAACAGGAATATAGCCTTCCTGATCGACGACTAATATATATCGCTTATCCACAGCTAAATTTTCAAAGGTATAATCTGGATCAGATACTTGTGAGGCTATGAGCTTTTCACTTCCATAATCTGAAACCTCATATAACTCTACTTTTACCCCTTTTAGTGGTGCTTTATCCGGCGAATCAAAATCACAAAGTGTTCCTTTTATTGTTACAACAGGTGGCTCTGGCTGTTGAGGGATAAAATTATAAATATCATCACAACAGGTTGGGTTTGCTACTGCAAAAGCGCCTGCACGATTGGAAACTAAAAAGCCTTCATCCTTATTTTCCGTAAGGATAAAATACATTTCATCTGCTCCTGTGTTGATTTTATGTCCAAGATTGACGGCCTCTCTAAAACTGCTCCCATCCAGTACGGCACTAAAGACATCAAAGCCCCCAAATCCAGGGCGTCCTCTGGAACTGAAGTACAGTATATTCTCTTCATTATCAAAATAAGGAGTGCTTTCGTCAAATTTACTATTTACTGTAGTTCCTGCGTTATTTGCCTGACGATAAGTATTTTCCGCAGTTCTTACTGTATACCATATATCCATTCCGCCCATTCCGCCCGGACGGTCAGAGGCAAAATAAATATATTCCCGATTCAGATAATTAACCACAAAAGGGGCGGTAGTTTCACTACTATCTGCATTAACTTCAGGACCTAACATGACTGGCTCTCCCCATTCACCACTATTCATATTACTTAGGTAAATACGACATTTCACCAGGTTATTATCCTCCGAAGGGCAACGAGTAAAATAAAAACGTTGTCCGTCAGATGAATAACTACCATGACCAGTATGCTCAATATCTATATTAAACGGACCTGCCAGCAATTCCTGATATACCCACTTACCCTCTTCTTTTCTGGCGGTATGTATTTTTGATCTTACAGCTTTTTTTTCATCTGTATAAATGAATTCATCTGCTCTCAGAGAAGAGAATAACAGGTAATCATTATAGGCTGGCATTGGAGCAAACTCGGTATACGCTGAATTGATGGTATTGACTAGAAAGTCTAGTGGTTTTTCCAATTTATAATCTGTTTCGAGCGGACCTGCCAGCAACATTTCACAGCCTTTTACCTGGTTATCTACCAATTCACTAAAGATGTCTGCATCGTCACCGACATAATTTTGCTGAAAAAGTCGAAATTGTTCTATCGCCTCTCTACAGCGCCCATCTTGTTTGAGCATTTCAGCATAATGATAACGCAATTGAGGATATTGCAAAATGGAATCTATACCTGGCATATCCAATAACTGTCCATAATATTGCCCTGCCAGATTATAGCCTCTTGCACGGTTGTAAGTATCCGCCAAAAGCAGTAAATGCTTATAATCATCTGGCTGTGCCTCAATAACTTTTTGGATATAATCAACTGCGTTATAATAGCTTGATTCTTCTAATAAAAGATAGGCTCTTTCGAGATCATCTTCCCAGGAATACTCATCTACACCAACCTGCCCTATTGCCGGAGCAGTTAATGCCCATACTAGCAATATAATAAAACTGTTTTTTATAATTGTCATGTTCTTATACTTTGAAATCTGCAAGACTGCTGATTTCTATGGCAAAAAAAGCACTGTAGCATGATTTAAATTACCATGCTTTTGGTCTGTCAATATGAGTAGTAG
Organism: Saprospiraceae bacterium; assembly: GCA_020627965.1. GTDB lineage: Bacteria > Bacteroidota > Bacteroidia > Chitinophagales > Saprospiraceae > JAHDEO01. The sequence continues at coordinate 2,391 of JAHDFX010000248.1, forward strand.
TAGTCGTGGTAAACCATCCCAAATTAACATGAGTATAATTTGGGATGGCTTTTGAAAAGTATTAATTGTATCGAATAGCCGGTAATATAGGTTCGACTTTATAAGCTCTTCTAAATAATTTCAATAAAGAAAACTCTATGGCACCTCGCCCGCTGGAAGCTGTCTGTAGGTCAGATACATTAAAATCATAACTAAATCCAACATCCCAATCTGCAATACGCAAACCCACTACAGCAATTCCTGCATCAGAAAGGCGATACTCACCGCCCAGATAAAAAGAAGCTTTTGCACTTGGTGCAATGAGTAGATCTAATAATAAACCTCCCACCAATTCACTGGCTTTTGCTTGGTTTTGATATAGAATTTTAGGTTCTAGAGCAACAGCACTACCGAGTTTGAAGCGTGCATCTCCATGAAGCACAAAACGTAGTGGCAGTTTATTTGTTTCATTGATGAAAGTCTCTGAGGGCTGAGTGAGATGATATAAACCAGCGCCTATTTTGAAGCGAGTTTTGGTTGTTGGGAAAGCAGCAAAGGCTAAGCCCAAACGAAAATCACCATTGTATATACTATTTTTGTCAAACACTTCTCCGCTAGCCATCATAGGGTCTAGTTCTTCTCCATTGAATTGGCTGGCAAAGAGAATTTCATCTACGTCTAGCCTTTTATTCATTAAACCACCTTGCAAGCCTATAGATAAATAGGTTTTACTATTTCTGGACAAGTCGAGATGATAAGCCGCAGAAAGCATCAAGTTCAGCGTTTTCAATACACCTCCACTACTCCGATCATTCATAAGACTAAGCCCCAAGCCCAGTGAATTAGGCTTTCCGTCTCTGCGTAATATATTCATATCAAATGCAACAGAAGGCGTTTCATAAACAGGGCGATTACTAATGCTGGCCCACTGACGACGATACATTGCATTGACACGAAACTTGCCCGGCATATGCCCGGTTAGTGCCGGATTTAGCAATAAAGGCGCCTGATAGAACTGCGAATAATGTATATCCTGAGCTTGCAGGCTTTGTAAGCTCAATAGCATCGCCAGCAAAACAATTATAGTTGTAGAAATATATTTTATCATGTTGTTTTTATTAATTGATAAAGTGAGTGTTGTCGTGTTATTGTGTTATCGTGTTATTGTAAAAGTTGTTTTCCAAAACCTTTACTTTAACACGATAACACTTAGTTACACTGTTTATCTAATGAGGACGAAATCGCCTTTCAGTACTTGTGCATCACCGTTATTGACACGGTATTCCAATACATATACAAAAGTTCCCAAAGGTTGCTTAACACCTTTGTATTGACCATCCCATCCTGGAGGATTTGGATCATCATATACTTTTTCGCCCCAGCGATTCCATACGGTCAGAGACAATACTTCTACATTTCCGTCAATAACCGGATAGAAATAGTCATTTTCACCTGGTCCATTACCTCCTGGCGTAAACCCTGTAGGTACGACAACGATACTTGGGTCTGTTGCTGTGATGGTCACTTCGTCCGTTCCAATACAGCCATCATCACTAACAAATGTCACTGTATATGTTGTTGTTTCAGTTGGTGCAGCATCAGTAATTGCAGAGTTAGGATCAGATAAGCCGTCAGTTGGTGTCCAGGTATATGTACCACTTGTATTGGCTGTAGCTTCCAGCGTTGTTGTTGTTCCGATCTCTATTTCTACATCTTCACCTGCATCTACAGTAGCATCATCATAATTGGTTATTGTAGTCGTGCCATCTCCAAGAACTGATGCACAGCCATTGGCATCTGTCACTGTTACACTATATGACCCTTCTTCCAGACCTGTCAGGTCTTCTGTTGTTTCACCGTTTGACCATTCATAACTATAAGGCGGCGTACCTCCTGTAACTGTCAAGTCAATTTCTCCCTGAGCTTCACCAATACATGTTCCTGAGTTTCCTCCGGTTACAGTAGCATTTAATGATTCGGCAGGTTCTGTTAAGACTACAGGTGTTGGGAAAGTTTCCATGCACAATACAAAATCCTCTATATAAACGGTATAACTACCAGGTCCTAAATTTTCAAAGGTATATACAGAGTCAGCACTTGACACCAATGTAGTACCACCATCAATAGAGAATTGGAATGGAGGAATACCTGTTGCAGTGACTGTAATAGTTCCATCATTGGCTCCATTACAATTAGGGTCAGTAGAATCGACAGAGATAATTCCAAAATCATCACATGGCGGATCTTCTAAATTAACTGTTCCACTAGCCTCACAACCATTCGCATCTACAACCAGTATATTACATGGTCCGGCAGTTAAGCCTGCGATATGGAAATCGCCACCACACTGTGGTCCAGGACCTGTGATAACAGTTCCACATGTTGCTGTAACCGTGTAAGGCGCTACACCTCCAACAGGTGTGATACAAATCTCACCATCAGCTGCACCGATCATACTTGGATTAACGATTACAGGCGGGGCTGTTAATAGTGGTGGTTCGCTGATCTCTATCGGATTATTTGTATAGCCCACTGTACAACCACTAGCATCTGTTACTGCCACTGTGTATGTACCTACGTTCAGACCAGTAAACAAGAAAGATGTATCTGTAAATGTAGTTGGATTGGCGCCACCAAAGATCGAATAATCATAGGGTGGTTGACCTCCTGTTACAAAGATTTCAATGGTTCCGTCTGGTACTGGGTTTGGAATATCGCTTACATTACAACTATTATCTGTTGGTACAACCGCTGTTACCATAAAGTCTGAACAATCAGGCTCTTCGATCATCACATCGAATGTTTCGGTACAGCCATTTACATCCTCGATAGTTACTGTGTAGTTATCCATTGGCAATCCCGTGATTTCAAAATTGGCATCACAAGAACCAGACACCTGTGCAATCGTACCATTATTTGGTGTAATACTGACATTATAAGGCGCAGTACCTCCATTGATACAAAGCAAAACTTGTCCATCAGAACCACCCAGTACAGATACATCAATAGAATCTACAACCACTACCAATTGATCTGGTTGAGTAATAATGACCGGATTACCAGGGAAGGTATTATCACAACCAACGGCATCTGCCATAATAACATTGTATGCACCAGCTGGTAAGCCTGGGAATACATTGGATGACTGGAAAGTCATACCGCCATCAATACTGTATTCAAATGGTGGATTATCTCCATTGGCATCAATCGTGATAGAGCCATCAGACTCTCCATTACAAGAGACACTATTCGTTGTTACATTATCGACATTCAGTACACAGGATGGATCGTTAACGGTTTGTGTAGTTGTAATAATACAGCCATTTGCATCTTCAATCGTTATTGTGTATTGTCCTTGTGGAAGATTACTGATAGAGAAGCTACCTTCACAATCTACTGTAGCTCCAAGATCGGTAATTGTACCACTAGGCGGGTCGATACTTACTGTATAAGGAGCAGTACCGCCATTGACACAGACATCAATTTGCCCATCTGAGCCACCTATCACGGATACATCGGTTACTGTTGTACCCAATCCTAAAGGATTTGGTGCAGTAATGATCACCGGATTACTAATGTATGCATTGGCACAGCCACGCTCATCAATAACATTCACGATATATGAACCTTCAGATAAATTGTCAAATGTATATGGTGTAGCATTTGTCACTACATCAGCAATACCATTTCCAATAGAATAGGTGATTTCTCCTACTGCACCTAATACTTCAATCGTTATACTACCGTTTTCTGTATCGTTACAGTCTTCATTCGTTGTAGTTACCTGCCCAATAGTGAAAGCTGAACAATCTGGTCCATCCACCATAATGGTGAACGTTTCTTCACAGCCATTATCGTCTGTCACTGTCACTGTATATTCAGCTTCTATCAAGCCAAGAATTTCATAGTTCGCATCACATGGTCCGGCTACCGGATTCAAGAAACCAGTATTTGGTGAATAACTTACTGTGTAGCCAGGTGTTCCGCCATCGACACAAATTTCAATAATACCATCGTTACCACCTACTGTAGTAGTTGGTACTTGATTATAAGTTACTGTCAGTTCTTCTGGATTTGCCAGTACAACAGGATTACTAGAATAAACTACTTCACAATTAATGGCATCCTGTAAGACAATCTCATAAGAACCAGCAGGTAAATTATCAAAAGTAAATGGGCTTGGTCCTGTAGAAAATGTTACACCATTATCAATTGAGTAGCTAATGGCACCACCACTACTAGAAGCCGTAATTGTTATACTACCATCATTTCCATTAAAACAATTTACTTCCGAAACCTGCACATCGTCTACCGTAAGATCACAAGCAGGAGGATTAACTGTAGCTGAAGTCATCACCATACATTCTCCAGTAGCATCTACAACAGTTATATTACAAGTTGTTTCTGGTAGATTGCCTACATAGAAATCGCCACCACATTGTGGTCCTGCCCCCATTTGTACTGTACCACAATCGGCAGTTACTGTATATGGAGGAGTACCACCTGTTACTGTAATACATACTTCACCATCGGTTCCTCCTATCGTTGTTACATCAAAAACACTGGTAGACACCGCAAGCGGATCAGGTTGTGTAATAATGACGGGATTACTAATGTATGAATTTTCACAGAGTCTTTCATCCTGTACAAACAAGTTATAAGAACCAGCAGGTAAGTTCTCAAAAGTGTAAGGATTATCCAGCGTAGTTACTTCAGTAATATTATTACCAATAGAATAAGTGATCTCTCCCTGTGGGTTAAGCACTTCTATTGTTATACTTCCATCATCAGATTCATTACAAGTCTCATTAACAGTAGTTACCAGACCAATATTGAAATCCGAACAATCCGGATCCATTACTTCTATATCAGAAATTGTATCTCCACAACCATTGGCATCCATGATATAAACTTCATAGACTCCCATAGTTAATCCAGAAAGTTCATAATTTGCATCACAAGGGCCAGTAACTGGTGTCAGCGTTCCCTGATTAGGTATCCAGGTTATATCATAAGGTGAGGCACCTCCATTGACACAAATTTCAATTAAACCATCATTACCACCTACAGTGGATACATCTGTTATTGTAGCAGATCCTTCTGGTGTATCAAAAGTTACTACTGAAACTGTATCAGCTAAGCTACAACCACCCTGTTCTATTGTCCAGATAAAATCATTTGTACCAGGAGGCAGATTGCTTACTGTTACTGTTGGAGAAGATGCAGATGGATCATAATTAACTCCTGCCGGCCCTGACCACATTCCCGTTTCTCCGGTAAGCGGTGCATTGCCCGTAAGGGTAAAAGATTCAATATCACAAATAGACTGTCCGCCCATAGTTGAAATAACTGGTAGAGTAGGTTCATTATTTGTTACCGTCACATCTGCTGAAGAAGGTGGGCAATTACCATTTGTAATAGTCCATGTAAGTGTACTCGTTCCTTCTGGCAAACCCATTACCGTTGCAGTTGGTGAATTGGCATTTGGTACAAAAGTAACGCCTGCGGGTCCAGACCAGGTTCCAACTTCATTACCCGTTGGTGCATTACCTTCTACTACGAAAGTATCATCATCACAAACTTCTTGTCCACTAGCTGTTGCAATGGCAGCTACAGTTGTAACCTCATTATTAGTCACGGTAACACTGGCTGATGTAGACGGACAATTACCATTGGTAATAGTCCATGTAAATGTGCTTGTACCTGTCGGCAGACCATCTACTGTTACTGTTGGGGAGTTGGCATTTGGTGTGAACGTTACACCTGTGGGACCTGTCCAGGTTCCCATCTCATCTCCGACTGGTGCATTACCTTCTAGCGAGAAATTATTTTCATCACACACCTCCTGACCATCAGCTGTAGCAATGGTAGAAGTTGTTGTTACTTCATTGTTAATCACATCAACACAAGCCTGAGTCGCTGTATCATCACAACCACCTCTTGTTATTGTCC
>JAHDFX010000249.1 GCA_020627965.1 Saprospiraceae bacterium
CACGCTCTTTACTGACTCGTAAGCACGCTCACTTGCGGCTTGCTAATGCTTCGAGACCTTACTCCAGCACATAAGGGACTTTCACCCTCTAAATATATTTTATATCTTGCGATATAAAATGGATGCCCATGCTGGGCACACACAAAATAAAATCAATAAAAACATGAACTTCTACAAGAGTATTTTGATATTAATTATCACGACTAATATAAGCTCCAAATCTTTTGGGGAAGATTTGAACTTAACGGGAAACTGGATCACTGCTGATCAGCTCAGAATTTTCCAATTTGAAGAACAAAAATCTAATCTCTTAATAATTAATTTAGCATCAGACCGTCAACGCTCTTTTAACTTCAAAAAGAAGAAGGCTGAATTAATAATTTCAAATAAAGAATCAGGAAAATTTACACTGGAAGTAAAAAAAATTGATGACAATACACTACAACTGACAGAAACTCATGTTGGACTAACATTCAAACTCATCAGATTAAAGAAAGATGTTAAAAGTTTATATGCTGAGAGCATAAAAAGAAAAAACTTAATTTTAATAGAAAATGACTCCATTTCTATGTGTTTAAATCAATTTGATGCAATAAGAGTTACTCCCACTAGCTTCGAACGATTAAATAAAAAATGGAAATTTAAACAGGAAAAATATTATACAAGTCTCATTATTGAAAATTATCACAGCTATATTGTTAATGAAGTTAATGACGAATATATCGAAGTAATAAAATTCTTACATGATAATAATTATAAAATTTTGCGAATTTATGCTGAGACAGATATTGACCAAAAAATAGTTGGTTGCTATGAAATCACAAGGCAATACAATACTAATACGATTTATGAAAGGCTTGAATTATATAAAAACGCTTATTCAGAACACCATTTCTCCGATAAATTTCATGAAGAATTCACTTTGAAATTTAAATGGAGAAAGATAAATAAATTAGACATAATAGAAACAAATTATAAATCATCAAACCAGAACAGCTTTTATAAAATTGAAAAATATAAGGGAAAGTATCAATTAAAAAAACTGAAGGAAGTGAAGGGATACTATGACCAGAAAATAGAAATTTACGAATTAAACAACTGTGGATAAAATATTATGCAAAAACACTATCGAACCTGTAATATCTGTGAAGCGCTGTGTGGTATAGAAATCACACATGAAGGAGAAAATATTATTTCTATAAAAGGAGATAAAAAAGACCCGCTCTCAAGAGGTCATATTTGCCCCAAAGCGGTAGCCCTGCAAGATTTCTATTTTGATGAAGACCGGCTGAGATCGCCTCTGAAAAAAACGGCTGATGGATTTAAAGAAATTAGCTGGAACGAGGCTTTGGATTTCACCGTAGCTAAAATTAAAGAGGTTCAAAGCAAATATGGCGATAATGCTGTGGCCACTTTTCTGGGCAACCCTAATGCTCATAATGTGGGCAATCTTCTATTCATGCGTCCATTCATAAAAGCATTAAAAACAAAGTCGAGGTTTAGCGCTTCTACTGTAGATCAGATGCCTCATCATGTTGCAGCATTGCATATGCTGGGACATTCCATTCTCAATCCGGTTCCCGATCTGGATCGTACCAATTTCCTGTTAGTGATGGGCGGTAATCCGCTAGTCTCCAATGGAAGTATGATGGCTTCTCCTGATATTGGAAAAAGATTAAGGTCCATTCAGGAAAGGGGCGGAAAAATCGTTGTCATTGATCCTCGAAAAACAGAGACGGCTAAGAAGGCGGATGAACATTTATTTATCAAACCAGAGTCCGATGCTGTCTTATTACTTGCCATGATACATGTCCTGATTGAAGAAAATAAAATTCGGCTAAATCACCTGAAAGACCATGTAACAGGCTTAGAAGAAATAAAAAAATTAGCAAAAAAATATACTCCTGAAAAAGCAGAAAACCTCACTGGCATCAAGGCAGAAAAAATCAGATCACTTACATTGGAGATGGTCGCTGCCGACAAAGCGGTGCTGTATAGCCGTATGGGCTTGAGTACACAAACATTCGGTGGGCTTTGCATTTGGCTATCCAATATTTTTAATATTTTAAATGGAAATTATGACAAGGAAGGCGGAATGATGTTCCCAAGACCTGCTATTGATCCCATTTCTTTTAGCCCTAAGAAGGGCAGACCTAAACATAAATCTATTCCAGTATCACGAGTACGAAAATTGCCTAAGTATCTTGGCGAAACACCATCGGCATCACTTGCAGATGAAATAGAAACAGAAGGCGAAGGGCAAATAAAAGCGCTCGTATGTATAGCGGGCAATCCTGTTCTTTCTGTACCCAATGGAAAAAGACTCGAAAAAGCATTTGAAAAACTAGATTTCATTGTTTGCTCAGATATTTATCTGACAGAAACCAGCAAACATGCAGATATTATTTTTCCGGCAACCAGCGGATTAGAAACTTCACAGTATGATATTACATTTTTAAATTTAGCGATCAGGAATATTGCTAAATATTCTCCTGCTTTATTTCCCAAAAAAGGAAACGTAAAACATGACTGGGAAATCCTGGCAGCGTTAACAGCAAGGCTAAAAGGACAAGAAAACTCAGGGCAATCGCCGGAAATGTTGATCGACATGGCGCTGCATATGGGGCATTATGCCAAAGAAGGTTTAAGCCTTGAAAAACTAAAAGCACATCCGCATGGAATAGACCTCGGACCACTTACATCATGCCTAAAGGATCGCCTGCAAACAGACGACGATACGGTCAGGCTGGCACCACAGGTCTTTCTTGATGATTTAAAACGGCTGGATGAATCTATACAGAATAAAACTTTGAATGACGATTTTCCTTTCCAAATGATTGGGCGTCGTCTGCTAAGACAACATAACACCTGGACACATAACTCTCACCGTTTATCAAAAGGAAGAAATGAATGTACTTTATTAATTAACCCTAAAGATGCTGAACGGAAAGATATATCATCAGGAGAATATATTTTGGTCAAATCAAGAGTCGGAGAGATCAATGTGGAAGCGGAAGTTACTGACGAAATCATGGAAGGCGTACTAAGTTTACCCCAAGGCTTTGGTGCCAGTAAAAAATCAAAAATGAAGGTCGCTGCTGCTCAAAACAGCGTTAGTATCAATGACCTTACCGATGACATGAGAGTGGATGCTTTGACCGGAAATGCCGCACTGAACGGGGTACATGTAGATATTTCTAAGTAAAGAATCGTGAAGTCAATGTAGGGGCAGGGGAATGAGTAGTGTGTAGTGATTGGTGGAGTTCTGTGTAGTTGAGTGACTTTGTTTAAACATTAGACATCCGAATCACTAGTGTTCTGTAGCTGTTGTTTAGTTTTTCATTTTGCATGGATAGCTGCTTATAGCGATATGAAAATGATGGACTGGTTATTCAAACAACAAAAGTGATTACCAAAATGAGTATAGCAACTTTTTTACCAAAAGATTTCAAGGTTCCCCAACAACTGGAAACGAATCGACTTCGCCTGCGCATGTTGAAAGTTTCTGATGTCGTGAAAGACTATGATGCTGTAATGACGAGTACCGAACATTTACAAAAAACAAAACCTTTTGGCCCAAATCAAAAATGGCCTATAGGGCTAAGTTTTGAACAGAATCTGATTGATCTTGGCTGGCATCAAAAAGAATTTCAGATAAGATCGTCTTTTGCCTATACGGTCATGAATCTTGATGAAAGCCAATGTCTTGGCTGCATATACATAGAGCCTGCAAACAAGCTTGATTATGAAGCAAAAATTTATCTTTGGGTAAGACAAAGCGAGCTAACATCAGGCTTGGATGAACATCTGTTCGAGTCCGTCAAAAACTGGATAGCAGACGAATGGCCTTTTAAAAAGGTCGCTTATCCAGGACGTGAAATCAGTTGGGACGAATGGAGAAGTTACAAATCTGCGTAACATTATAATAACTTGTTCCTGTCCAACCATTCCTTATTGTTTAATAATTTTCTTCAAGGAAATCTTTGAATTTTTATCATTTAGAATTTCGACAAAAAATAAGCCGGCTGGTAGCTTTGAAATATCTATATAATGTGAAGATTCTGTACAATTTAAACTATTAACAAGCGATCCATTTGAGGTTAATACCCTGATGGTATAACCATTCATCAAACCATTAATTTCAAATATACCATTAGTTGGGTTAGGCAAGATCATTATTTTTTCATCATCTATCTGAGATTGCTCAATGCTTGTAGCAGGATCAAGACTGAAAACACGAACCTCTCCTGTATAATTCTCGGTTCCTTGTGCACAAACGACCAAAGTGTTGCCGGCAGTAGAGAGAACAAGGTCGGCACCAAATCTGTCATCTGCCTGATATCCATCAAGATCGCTGCCTAATTGTAGCCATTCTGTACCATTCCAGTCAAATATCCTGACATGTCCTGCGTCTGTAGCGCTTCCATCATTATAGCGGGCTCCTGCGGCTATTCTGTTGCCACCTCCTGAAATGGCTACAGATCTGCCAAATGCGTCACCAGCATTTTCGCCAAGTAAATCCATCCCTATCTGAGTCCAGCTTGTCCCATCCCAATCGTATACTTTTACTTGTCCGGCATCAAAAGCCCCCTGATCACTATACCGAGCCCCAATTATTATTCTGTTTCCATTAGCTGAAAGCCTGGTTGCTCTTCCAAACTGATCTCCGGCAGCATCTCCATCTATATCATTGCCTACTTGTACCCAATCTGTACCATCCCAATCAAATACCCTAACATGTCCGGCATCGATAATTCCAGGCGCATCACTGGTTCTTGAACCTATAGCTAATCTGTTTCCATCCGGAGTGATGGAAACGGATTGTCCGGATATATCTCCGGCAGCTTCTCCGTTTATATCATTTCCCTGTTGTATCCATTCAGCTCCGTTCCAATCAAAGATTTTCACATGCCCGGCATCTACACCACCATTATCATTAAAACGAGCTGCTACTGCCACTCTGTCTCCGGCAGCAGAAATAGACACAGCACATCCCATATTATCGCCTGCCTGTTCTCCATTAATATCGCTGCCTAATTGTAGCCATTCTGTACCATTCCACTCGTAAATCCTAACGTGCCCTGCATCAAGTCCATTGCCATCATATTCACGCCCTCCAATGGCAACAATATTCCCATCAGCAGATATTGATACTGCATAACCAAATTGATCGGAAGAAGTAACTCCATAAATAGTAGCTCCCCGCTGAGGCCAGACATTGCCATCCCTGAAAAATACTTTGACAGAACTTGAATATCGTCCGCCAGCAGCAAATACGGTTCCATCTGCACTGACAGCAACAGAATAACCGAATTGGCCACCTTCAACATCGCCAGTAATGGCTGCTTCTAATTGTTGAGCAGTTGAGTTACTTACAGTTAATGCTAGTAACATCATTAAAATGATATAAATATTAAAATTGGTTTTCATCTTATTAAAATTATGTGCTAATATACAGTGTATTTAATGAATAATCACTTTCCTGAATTGCGCTTTCTCTCTGGTTTCTACTTTCAAAATATAAGTACCAGCATGTAGATCGCTAATATCCAGCGTAGTCTGATAGTCTTCAAGCTCATTAACAGCAAATTGTTTTACAGCTCTTCCATGTATATCCAACATAGTAAACTGTACCCACTCTGCCTGATCTAATGTCAGTGAGATACTAAGACTTTCGCGAGCAGGATTAGGATGAATATCCAGATAATAATCTGATAAAGCCCTACCTACAGTCACTGTCGGAGAATAAGAAAAACGCTGGTCTTCATCCACCATTTTCAAACGATAGTATAATTGATTGGTATTATTAGTCCATGGCGAAACATCCAGATAATCATATGAAGCCCCTCCTCCCCCATCAGTATTGGCACTGGCAGGCAATTCTGCAATTTTCATGAAATCTATGCCATCTATGGATTGCTCAATTTCAAAATGAGAAACATTTACTTCATTGGCAGTCAGCCATTTCAAAAGTACATCATTATCCTGCGGGTTCGCTGCAAATTCAATAAGATCCAAAGGTAGTACCAGACATTCAACCGAATTGACCAAACCTAAAAAAGCATCTGCATTTCCAGCTAATGAAGACTGATAAGTATTACCACCCACCGGATAATCTGAGCTAGTTGTATAACCCGTTACAAACAAATTATCCTCATCATCACCCTGCACATCTGTTCCTGAATTAAACGAACCAGAACCGCCCAGATAAGTAGCAAATTCTATAGTACTTCCATCACTGCTTACCTGCATCACAAAGCCGCAAAATGTTCCCGAACAACTTAAGCAACCACTTAGTCCTGGCAAATTAGAACTGGCGGTTTCTCCCGCAATAATGATCTTATTATTATCAGGCGCATGTACCGAAAAACCAAGATCATAATCACCTCCACCATAGTAAGTAGACCAAAGACGGTCTCCTGTAGCATCAAATTTAGCTAAAAAAGCATCAGAATTTCCCCAGCTTCCTCCACCTCCCCAGAAGAACTGGATAGTGCCAAAGGTGACAGGCAGGTCATCTCCATTCACATTTCCGGTAATGATGATATTATCCATAGGATCAACAGCAATTCCATACCCTCTTTCAATATTCTCACCGCCAAAGAAAGTACCAAAGCGCCTGGAAGCTCCATCAGGACTCAGCTTAAAGATAAAGGCATCCTTATCGCCAAAGCCTCCGCCCTGAGTAGTTTGAAAAGCCGTATAACCCGCCGACGAACCTACCGGAAACTCATTGAATGAACTTCCTCCGTAAGTTTCTCCGGTGATTACAATATCATTATTACTATCTGTATCAATATTATAGCCTCGTTCTGTATCACTTCCTCCTACATAGGTTCCCCAGATGCGTATACCTGCGCTGGTAAATTTCACAACAAAGGCATCTTCATTACCTCCTTTGCTGGTTTGATAAGCCCCTGTGGTCGCAATGATATTGGAAACCGGAAATTCACTGGTTTCGGTTGCGCCCGTCATCACTATATTTCCTGCATTATCTACCGCCACATCATAGCCTTCGTCAAGCTCTCCTCCTCCGTAATAGGTTGCCCATTCCAATATTCCGTTATCATTAAACTTAGCCAGAAAAGCATCTGTATTATTTCCGTAAGTACTTTGATGTGCTCCGGCAGTAACTGGCAAATTACCTGTTGTGTGTCCGGCAAGATAGATAGCTCCATTACTCACATCTATATCTTCAGCTACATCACTCCCGCTTCCGCCAAAATAGGTCGACCAGACCAAATCACCATTTACTGTAAACTTTGATAAAAAAGCATCACGGCTCCCTCCGGCTGCCGTTTGAGTAACACCAGTTGTTGTTGGGAATGGAGAACTTTGAGTTTCACCTGCCAGATATACAAAATCCCCGTCTCTCACCAAGCCATGTCCGTAGTCATTTTGGGTTCCTCCCAAATATGTACCCCAGGTAGCCAGCGGGTCTACGACCAATGTCAAATGCTCTTCGTAAGGTTCAATAACCAATTCTACTATATCATTATCCAATAATTGATAGCACACTTCCGGCACTTCCAAAGCAGGCTTCTCCTTGAAATAGACTTTAGGAATCGATTCGATGATTTGATCGAATTGTGTATATACTTTCAAACTGCCGTTTGGCATGATCTCCAATTTCTTTGCACCAGCGTATTGCCAGCGTATATGCTTTCCTTTTGCCGCAGGTGCAACCAAATAATCATATTTCAATCCATCTACATTGCTGTAAAACTGTAAGTCAATCCCCGAATACAAGTTTTTATACTGTAGTTGGGAAAAGGCTTCCAGTTCCACTGATTTTGAATTAGCATAATAATTCACCCGACTTCCATCCCTTGCTATTCCTGATATTTCAGCTTCCTCATCTACTCCGAGGTAGGTCATATCTATCCGTTCAAGGTTTCGGGCATCAGAAGGGTCAGAAAAAACCCAGGAAAGTGTATTTGCAGCAAAATATATAGTGGCTTGTTGCGATTGTCCAATGTAACAAATCTCTGCTGACTGGCTTTCATCCAGTTGAGTCATTTGTCCTTTATTCTCGATAAAACGGATTTTATCAGTAGCCCAGGTCAGTGAAACAATGCAACTTAATAATAGAGTAGTGTAGAATTTTATCATAGGTGTATTTTAAAAAAAATCAGGCAGCAAAGATAAGGAATGAGGAGAAAATAAATTTACTTTCTTGGGCGAAGCTATTTTTTTCTTTTTCAAGGCGCAAAAACCGCACATAGCCT
>JAHDFX010000250.1 GCA_020627965.1 Saprospiraceae bacterium
CACCAGTTTCATTTGGATCATTATAATTATAACCAAAATCAGCTTCCAGATATTCTTCTCCTTCTCCAAGTGTTACATCATGGCTACCATCCACTACTCCATCAGGATCGAAGGTCTGATTATCTAATGCAGATGGTATCGTCGTGCCATCTACCTCTACTGTGTAATCTCCGGCAGGAAGGCCATCAAACAGGTAACCGCCATCGGCATCGGTTGTCGTTGTAGCAATTACTACTCCGTTTTCATCCAATAAATTGACCGTTACATTGGCTATGCCCTGTTCGCCGGTATCCTGTACACCATCGCCATCTTCATCTATCCACACATAATTACCAATCGCTCCTGTTTCATCTTCGCACGGCTCTGGCGAACTAATACTGATGATATTCGATCTGTTTTCGCAAGGCAGTCCGTTATTTGTACCAATCACCCGAAAATCTCCTTCTGTCAGATAAGGAAGTAAGAAAACATTACTGCTTCCCTGACTCACCACAACCTCATAAATACCAATCACTTCGACTAGTTTATAATTATCAAAACCAGGCGTACCCGTTATTGACGGAGCGATCTCCGGATCCCAGCAGGCTCCAAGATCAGCAAGTGTGGCAGTTATTGTTGTCGGATTGTCTACTGTTACATTAAGTGTGGCCACTTCACTACAGCCTGTTGCCGTAGTCACTGTTATTGTATATTGAATATCCGCTGCCGGATTACACATTTCAGGGTCTTCTATATTCGGGTCACTCAGATAAGTCGTTGGTGACCAGCTTACACTTACATTGCCACTTAATAGCGGATCAAGTCCTATATCCAGTTTGGTACAGGCATCACTACAGACCAGCATCGGTTCGGGATCAGGTACATCAAAATTCTCTAATTGATAAAGACTGATCGAAGAGGAAGTGCTACAGCCTCCAAGGGTGGATTCCATGTTAAACTGAACCGGTGTGGTAATACCGTAACCAGGATTCAGCGCAGCACTTACTGTGGTGGCACCTACTGTTATAACACCCGCTGCTGCTGGCACTAAACTATAAGTCACTCCGTCGCAATAATCTACTGAATAGGCTTCATTTGGACAGGAAAGTACAGACTCAGGAAGTCCTTCGGTAATTTCCGGTGTCACCTCATTGAAATACTGTACTACTTCAGTACACTCGCAGGCTGAATTATCAAAATTCAGGCGTACAAAGGCAGGGCAGGAAATAGCTTCCGGCACCAGCACTGTCGTACTCAACATGGCCTGTCCGCCAGCAGGGGCAAGAATGGCTACGGTTGTTGTTCCGATCACAGGATCATAAGCATCCAGTACCGTATTACCATCCAGATCCTGAATAATCTCTACGGTAATGTCTCCATTATAATCTGTTGGAGTTGGATTATCCAGTGTTGCATCTACATTTAAAGTTGCATTTAATGGATCATTATCACATTGATAAGATAGAGCAACATCTTCTTCTAAGAGTAGTTCCGGCTTAACAAAGATCGGCACTTCTGAATTTACTGTCTGTAAGACTTTTACTCCACAGGTAGACCCGTCAAAAGAACAAATCTGATCTGGTATAAAAGCTTCTATGGCCGCATAAAATAGCTGCTCGCCACAGGCAACACTTTCGTCAATGCTCACACCAATCTCAAAAGCAAAGAAATCACCGGGGCCTACACCATCAGGTACATCAAAACAAACCTCCATCAGACCATTATCATCTAAACCTTCTGTCACTGTTGGCGTATAGCCCAAAGGAGCTGTCACGTCTAAACTACCAGGTGTATAGGTAAATTCCTGAGGAATGGTAATACAGGCTGATGTATTGGAAGACTCTCCTGTTTCAGAGAGATTAAAAGCTGTTATGCGAATCTTTCCATCATTAGAACCACAGGCCAGATCAACTTCTTCTGCTGTAGTTAAGAACTGTGCAAAATCTTCAGGATTAGCTCCTTCTATAATCAGCGGATTGGTATTGATGATACCCGTATTGATACGCGGACCGCCGCATGGTTCAAGAGAAGAGGTAATGGCACGCAGTGGGCGACCAGAGGTAAAATCATCACATTCTGTTCTTGCTCTAAAGCGGAAAGCCACTTTATTGGAATCTGTAATTGCTGTGGTAGCACTTACCCCCATCAGTCCATTGGCATATAAATAAGGACTCACATTCTGATAATCAAAATAGCGATATGACTTACCAAATGCCGGAATAGGAGTAGTCGGTGGGGGATCAGGAATGGATGTCCAGGGACCTTCGTTTGCAGGACCACCTGGATAGGCATACTCCCATGACCCCGGTATAAAGTCAATACCATTGGGGAAGAACCAGCGTGAACGAAGACCGATCGCTACAGCTGTTTTTACATTTTTAACCCGTAGTTCATACACTACTTCATCACATAAACCGACTTCACCTACAGGCACTACAGTCCACTCTGCCTGAATATCGGCTTCTTCTTTGATATACTGATAACAGATATCTGCATCATTGCAGGCATCACCCGCCAGACCAAGAGCAGCCGCTTTATCCTGACTGACACAACCGGAAGTAGTGGTAACACAAACCTCTGAATTTTCTCCTTCAAGACAGAAGAGTAATTCCGTTACAATTTGTATGCTCTCACAGGCATTAGGAGCTAAATTAGGAACATTTACCCGATAGGTGCTTATTGTACCATCATTCTCCACCAGTATGGGTGAAAGACTTGCACCACTCATATTAAGTATGTCTATTAACTCTACGGATGTAGGTACACTAACCTTTGTACTGACATTGGTATGGGTAGCTGTACCCGAAGAACCTGCACATATCTGATAGACTACTACTTCATTGGCATTCTGTTCATCTCCTATCAGCGACTGACTTACACTGGGTAATAAAGCCGGATAAGTACTGCTATTATCCACAAAGTTCGCTGGAGTCGTTGTCTCATTGGTGAGTGTTCTACTTGGGTGATTGGGGTGAAGCACCGGATCAGGACTAAAAGGCCAATATACAGACCCCCATAAACTACCATTCCATAGTTTTACCCGTGGGTTGGCACCGGCATATACATTATAGCCTGGAGGTGTAGCATCATAAATAGGATACAGGGGATTCCCTATAGTACTCCAAATGAAATTATTGGTGACCAGGTCCTGTGTATAAACATGAGAAAACTGACCTTTTAATCCAAATTGATTAGAAGCAAGATCGTCCGGACAAAGTGCTGTCAGGTTATATTTTAAGGTATAATTACAATCATTGGTTCCACCTACTGATAATAGTGGAAACGGATCCAAAGCATGATTGATTAATGGCTCATCGTAAGCTAACCACTCATAACAGGAATTCTGGCCATCCAGAAATGCCTGATCTATGATTCTCATGCTGGCATTTTGTGAACCATCAGCCGCTACACAGCAAACCACACCATTATCATCTATACAGGTGAGGTTTCCATAACTGGAATCTATCCATTCATCACCTACAGGGGTTTGATTGCCGAAATAATCTTCGATGACCATGCCACCATTATAAACAAGATTATTGGGAAAGAAAGGCTCCAGATATTCTACTCCGATCACCGGACGGTATTCATTTTCATACCAGGGGGTAACACCGGCAGTAACTGTTGGTACCGGGTTAGTAATTCTAATATTATGTTCTACCTGTATATCACAGTCATTCACAATTACGCTGGTCTCATGCTCAACATCAGGAACATGCAGCTCCCAGGACTCAGGTGACCAGCAATGAGTAATCATATTTGACCATTCGCAAGTATTTACGTTAAATCCATTTCCTCCAAACCCGGGTACAATTTCGTTAAACTCATTAAAATCTATCCAATCACGGGCAGGATTGGCAGCTACCGGAACTTTCCATTCCACTAAAAACTCATCCCCAGTCTTGAGGTTATAAGCAGCAATGGTCTGTTGAAAACAGTCCGGCCCATTAGAAATATATCCCTCTGTATTATTGGGACAGGCACCAAAAGTTATATGAATATCCATGACGTCATCGTATTGATCATTACCGTCATTTCTCGCATGATAGGCATAGGGAGTTCCATAAGCCTCAAAACCACCATAAGCTGAAACATCCGAGCCATCTAATAATCTGATACCATCATAATGCGACATATCATAAGGAAAATTAGGGGACTCATTATCTATAATTTCATCTATACATCCCTGCGGTATATTTGCACTCATGTTATTGCCAGATATTCCTGCATTTCGGATCAGGTATCTCAGCCAATGTCCATTTTCACCTGCAGTTGCAGTAGGCGGGCCACCCGGTGGGAAGTATTGATCTATACAGTCTACCCGGAAAGGTGTGATGGCTCCAGTGACCCCATCTCTGATACTAATATCAATAAACTGTCCCTGATCCCAGAGTCCTTCATCTGTCCAACCTCTATCTATAACACTAAAAGCCAATTCACTTACACCATAATTTAGAAAATAACCAATATCCTGAATCTTGTGAGAATTCCTGATATACATGGTATCTCCTGGTAAGAATCGTCTTAAATCTGCTGGTGGTATACTGGCTGGATCGACTTTGGTTGTCATCGTCTTATCTGTATAACCATAATTGGTTCTATAAAAAGTATCCACAGTAGATAATACCGGACATACGCAGTTACAGCCAGAGCCATCCCAATTAAGTCGGGTTCTGACATCATGGCAAGACCTTGTAATCGTACAGGCACCACCAGGACAACTGGGACATTCTTCTATGACCCTCCATGAAGTGTACATGTTATCTGCCGGACTACAATGCCCGTTACTTTGTAAATTATAATAATAATCATGTGTTGTTGCGTTAGCATCTCCTGCTGGTATAATAATTTTAATACCTATAGTATCACCCGAAGATGCATCTAAAGTATATTCCCAGGTTGTGCCTGGTACAGCATTTCCCTGATAGGTAGCAGATCCTGCCAGGTATTGAATATCCTGCCATTCTGATCTGTTATTATTCGGAAACCCTGGAGGACCTATGTTATTGGGTCCCATATTACCTAAACTACCTGTAATGGTGATTTCAGCTGAGATAGTTGATCCTGTACAGGTTGCTATATTGTCCGCAGCATAATCATAACTTAGTGCAAAGCCATTATCAAATGGCTTCCAGGATGAACAATTTCCTGATACATGATTTTCGGTATAAAATGAGCCAGGCCATATCTCTACAGTTTCATTGGTTGTAAAGGTAGTTTCTCCATAGCCCCAGGTAATGTCAGGCACTAAATCAGCAAAGTCCTGATCTGCCTGTCCACAATTGCGTTTAAATATCAGTTCTATATTCGGTATGACACAGGCTTCGGATACACATGTTGTAGCATTGGGATCGGCACAAAGTACATCTACAAATATCTGTAAACTCAGGACTGAGCCACCAGCTAAGTCATCTATAAAACCATCGTTATCAGCATCTGTCATCCCGGGTATGGGCGTTGTGTTTGCTGTTAAATTTACTTCGACATCTCCTCCAGCATTGATTATGAAAGGTACTGATACATTACCGATCCTTACATCTGCAGTTGAAGTATTTCCTCCTTCACAGCCATCCCAGTTTAAAATAACATCCTGCCACAGCCCTTCATCAACATCTGTATTTGAAGAAGAAATATCAGTACTCCAGATAATCTGGTTACCACAAAACTGTCCTGACTGATCTAAAGATGTATTATTGGTAACAGGTATCGCCTGGAAATCAGGTGCATAATACAGGGTTCCATTTTTTGTACTTCTATCAAGGCATAATTCATCATTACAACCATAAGTAGAACCATATGTCAGAAACTGTTGTGAGTTATCCAGACAATTGGCTGCTTCATAACAGACTTCGACAGTTATCTGTTCGTCTTCATCAAATAAATTATCGCCAGGTAAGCCATTTGGGTCATAATTACCCGTAAAAAAACTTCCTCCTATCACTGCTGTCAGTTCGTCAGTAGCTGCATCATAAGTATAATCGGAATAAGGCATGCCATTCACATTCATGCCTGCTATCGTAAAGTTTTCTATTTCCAGTCCATCCACAGTGAATACAAAATCCTGTACATAGGAATTGATACCATCCTGAGAGATGGTAACAGCCTGACAGATTGGGTCGGAATTTATAACGACCAGATCAACGGGCGTTACAGATAATGTATTTAGTATAGGTTCACGAATGACAGCATTAAATTCATCCGGTCTATAAGTATCGGAACATTCATAGACCGGAGGAGACAGATCAGTATCAGTATAGATATAGTCTACCGTATAATCAATCTCTACCTTACCGACTGTCGGGTTCACAGGGCAGGTAGCCCTTACCCCTATATAGGCAACAATCAGTTCTCCTGCTTCCACTGTCGGTAGGACAAATACAGGATTGCTTGGATCACTTACATCCAGTTCATTAACAATAGTTCCTGGATATTCTACATCTACGAATCCTCCATATTCCAGTCCCAGTTCCAATTCGACGCTCAATTCCACACCACTGATGCTTTGTGCTGCTTCTGTCCAAAGCAATAAGGCCAGGGTGTCTGCCTCACCACATTTCACCAGATAGTCGGTTTGAGCAAAACCAGGCACGCCCCGCATGTCCAGCATTTCGATGGAAACGGGGCATTGTGCATTCGTTTTTGAGGTACCTAGCAAGATCGCCAATAAGCAAGTCAGTTGCATGGTACGAATGCACGTTGTATTAATTTTGTGTAATATGTTTCTCATAATTTAGTAATGAGTATTGAATAAATTGAATGTGCCAAATTCCACCCCCTTCGCCCCCTCCAAAGGGGGAAAGTTCAGTATTTTGGCAAAAGTGTGTAGTAATCTTATTCTGGTTTGGTAGTGGGAAAACAGAAAGGTGGGTAAAACATGAATCCTGAGTATCAAGAAGATTCAGGATTTTAGTTTTCCAGCCTTAATGGGAAGTGACAAATATCTGCTCTGTTTGGTCGCATCGAGATAAGCTGTCGCTTCTTGGTTATTGAGTTAATTAGTTATTGGGATATTCACTCAATCACCTAATTAACTAAATTTACGTAGGTCGCAGGGTTTGCCATTTTAGTAATTTTTCGAGAGACGTTTTTCTTTGGGGAGCCTTGTAGATTGTTTTTGCAGGTTTTACAGGTACAAATACCAAGGTTAAATACCTTATGGTTAATTTATAAGCTACTATTATTAAATCTATACTATTCTTTGTTTTTTCATTATTGGTTTGTAATGATTCAAACAGACAAAGTATAAGATCATGTCTTATCCTGTCTGATAATTTAGATATTAGTGCCAGATAAAAAATCATTAAGCTAGTATTTAATAATTTTTGGATTTTTATGTCTAATCTGTTTATTCTACGGTGAGTTGCTGGAAAGGTTTGGTTTTGGTTGGAAATATTTTAAGAAAAAGTCTCAAGGCAAAAGATTGGTGATTATACTTTAGTTTTTGTTATAAAAATAGATTTATTGCAAAAAAATTTGTACTCCCCTGATTCACACCAACTAATATTATATTTGTATATTTATACTTTCTCTAAACTATAGAACTGCAAAGCACTATGAAAATCCGAATTATCCTTGCTATTTGTATCCTTCAAATAGGATGTTTAAATCTATTTGCCCAAACAGAAGTCTCTGGTATTATAAATACTAACACGACATGGACAACAACTGAAAGTCCTTATCTGATAATAGATGACCTTAGTTTGTCAGAAAATATAACATTGACCATAGAACCCGGCGTAGTCATCAAGTTCACTGGCGGTGGTTTTAATAGTACCTTTACGGTAAATGGGACACTACTGGCACAAGGTACTACAGCTGAACCCATCGTATTTACTGAAGGACGAGATGATAGCTATGGAGGAGATACGAATAATGATGGTAATGCATCAAGCCCTGCAGCCGGAAACTGGGAAGGGATTAATATCACAGGAACCAGTAGCGGCTCTGTCATTGACAATTGTCTGTTCCGGTATGGCGGTTATGGTAACTGGGAAGCATTGAATGTTAGCAACAGCAGTACTACTGTTACCAATAACCATTTTTATAGAAATGCCCTGGCTTTAAGCATAAACAATGCATCCAGCCCACAAATATCCAGCAACATTTTTGAAGAAGATACTTATGCGCCAATCACGATAAATCTCGCAGCAAATCCTGTTTTTTCTAATAACCAATTCCTTAATTGTAAGTGCTAGGACAAAATTAAATCACATTTATTATTTTGCCCTATGGGTAGAAAA
>JAHDFX010000251.1 GCA_020627965.1 Saprospiraceae bacterium
AGTGATTGATTTTTAGCTTAAATTTCTTTAGAGTTTGTCTCCAAGTTCTCTCTTAAGAGAAAGTTTAGACAAGTTCTTCATCAAAACCATGAGTTGTAAGAAAAAATTGCCCCATATTTTGCGTTTGATAGTACAAAATATGGGGCAATAATCCATTCTAGAATATATTCTTTCCTTAATCCCCAATCACATCGCTCAATTTTACTCTTTTTCCATCGCTATATGCGACTACAAAAGCTGAGGGAACGCCCAGATTTCTGGCATTTTCTCTCGCTCTATTGGCATCGGTCAAACTGCTATAATCGCCCAGCAAAAACACAGTAAGTCCATTATTGCGTAGTTCTTGTTGTATTGTGCCAAAATTACGCAGGCGTGTATCAAAATTACCGATAGCATTTGGGTTGCTATAAGCTCCTAATTGTACTTTGAATACAACATTGCCAGACGTTGAACGTGGTGGTGGAGATGGGGCAGTTGTAGTAATTGGTGGCGGGCTGCTATAAGTTGTTGTTGTTGTTGGTGGTGGTGGTGGTGGTGTGTATGGTTGAGAAGTATATACTTCAGTTGTTACTGGAGCAGTAGGTGGTGGGGTGTAAGCGCCTCCTTTAACAGACATGTTATCAATGGCATCATAAACCGGATTAGATTTGATGACTTCTCTGACAAAAGCTCTACTATGTCCTCTTGCCACGATTTCTTCTCTGGCAACTTCTGCTTCTTCTCTGCTCTTAAAGACTCCTACTTTGTATACTGTCAAGTTACCCCGCTTATCAGGATAAACGACACCTATGTCAGCTAAATCGCTAAACTTACCTGGCTTGGGTGTACTGAATGCACCGACCTGTACTTCAAATCTTTTTCCTTTAGGAGCATAGTTTTTCACAACTGGCGTAGTGACTACAGGCGGCGGCGGCGGAGGCGATACAATTACTTCCTCTTTAACCGATCCGTCATCGGGACTTCCTATGCTAGGCGTACTTATACTAGACGGCTGCGGATTAACATTGACGGAAGCAGGGTCAAAAAATGGGGATAATTCCAATTCCTGAATACCCAAATCTGGATTTGAACCACTGACATTGACCGAACGGCTAGAATTCAGGAAACCAGCTTTTGAATATACAATATCATAATTACCATTAGGATCAAGTTGTAAGGCATATCGCCCACGCTCATCACTCATCACCTGGTGTGTTTTAGCACTATTTCTGTCTGTCGCCATAATCATTACATTCCCTAGTGGGTCTTCCGTTTCTGAATTCATTACTCTTCCTGTAAAAGCTCCATCACGTCTGGTTAAAGATACCTCCATTTGCTTGACCATAGGAAGTTTGAATAACTGTTCGCCATAGCCTGCTTTACTAATCATGATTAGACAATCATCATCAAAGGCTTTTATCGTCGTTTTTCCTACTTCATCTGTTGTATAGAAAGGACCATTGCAACGCGAAAAATCAACCCTTACATCT
Organism: Saprospiraceae bacterium; assembly: GCA_020627965.1. Taxonomy (GTDB): domain Bacteria; phylum Bacteroidota; class Bacteroidia; order Chitinophagales; family Saprospiraceae; genus JAHDEO01. Next base: position 1,470 of record JAHDFX010000251.1, read on the forward strand.
TCTATAGGGCGACGGGTATTTTCATCAACCACTGTCATCACCATTTTTTCTGCTCTGATAACTGGCGGCATTGTAGGTGTAGTGGTACTTGATGGTGTAGGCGTGGTAGTAGGGCTTGTAGTAGGAGTCGGATTTGTTGTGGTGCCAACTGGTTCCGTTGTTTCTGCTGATGGTGTTGGCGGTGTGGCGACATAACCTCCCTGCACTGCCTGATAAATGTCATCTTTTCCTTTGCCACCTAAGGCACGGTTTGATGTGAAAAATCCAAGTTTTTTGGATGGTTTATAAATAAACTCATAATCATTATAAGATGAATTTATACCTAAACCCATATTTTTAGGTAAGCTCCAGGTGCCATCTTTTTGTGTGCTCTTAAACACATCTAATCCACCATAACCACTATGCCAATTGGAAGAAAAGAAGAGGGTTGTTCCTAAAACGAAAGGGCTTACTTCGTCTCCGGCACTATTGATATTTCCGCCCAGATTAACAGGTTCAGACCAATCATTACCATCCCTTTTGGCAACATATATATCATAGCCTCCATAACCTCCTGGTACATCAGAAGCGAAGTAAAGCAACTGACCATCAGGTGTTAGAAATGGATGCGCATTAGAGTATTTACCCCCGCCATTGTAAGGAAAAGGGTTGACCTCTTCCCAATTTGCCTGATCTATGGCTTTTGCCAGATAAATATTAAACTTTACTCCACTGCCATTTAGCGGAATAACACCATCCGTAAAGTTATTATTATTTCTTGCGAAGGCTACTTGTTTTTCACTGGCAGCGTAAGAAGGTGCGCCTTCATTATATTCTACTTGAAAATCTGTGCGTAGTGGTCTGGCAGCCCCTACCTGCAATCCCTCTACATTAGAGATAAACATCTGGTGGAAGATTTCGCCTTCTTGATTACTCACCTTTTTAAAAGAGGAAAAAATCAATTTATCTTTATAAAAGGCTGGTGCAAATTCAGAACCAGGCGCATTGATATTATTGACCGGACGGACATTAAAATCAGAATTACCCGCTTTATTATTTTTAGCATAATCACAACTGGTAGCATAATGATTACCTACTGTTGCTTCACTGGCAGCAAACTCTAAAAAACGAGCTTTGGCATCATCATACCTACCTAGTGTTTTCAGGACTCGGGCATAATAAAAAACATCTTCAGGTTTGATATTAGGATTTTCTACTGCTTTAGAATACCAAAGACCAGCCTTATCGAATCGTCCGGTTTGTCGGTAACATTCTGCCAATCGAGCAGCCGATTCATAATCTGCGGGAGCAGCAGCCAATGCTTGTTCGTACAATTTGATCGCCTGATCGAAGGCGTGCATCTCAAAGTATTTATTGGCTTTGTCGAGTTCTTCAGTTTGTGCATACATCTGCGGCAAGGCAAAAAATGTAGCAAAAAAGATAATTAAGGGCGCTATATTGCTTCTCATACTATTTTGTATTGACGATACTTTGTGTTGGTTATGGGGGCAAAAGTAATTAAAAAACTATTTATGTGATTTATCAAAAAAGTGACATTTAGTGTAAATTACAACAAAAAAGATATGCTTTCAAGTAAAAGCCCGTTTAATTCAATTCTTGGAATAAACGTAAAAGCTTCTTCTATGTTGTGTTCCTTACACTTCTCTTTTAATTAAATAGTGTGCCAATTTTTCAAGTTCTAATTTTTTTTCGTTGTGTATATCGAGAGATTTAAGATAATTGAGTCCATCTGACAAATAAGCTTCCATCTTCATTTCGGCTTCTTGGCGAACCTTATATTTTTCAAATAAGGCTTTAACCTCTTCTATTTTTCTAGTTTCGTCTTCTGGTATGGTCTGCATGAGTTTGTGGAGTTCCTGTGCATCTTCAGGGCTGGCCAATTCAAGTGTTTTTAGTACCAGGAAGGTTTTTTTATTTTGAGCAATATCACCACCTACTTTTTTGCCAAATTTTTCAGGATCGCCAAAAGTATCCAATATGTCATCCTGCAATTGAAAAGCAATGCCAATACTTCGTCCAAATTGATACAATAATTCTGCCTGTTTTTTTGTGGCTCCACCTATTAGAGCGCCCATTTGCATACTACCTGCAAGCAATACTGATGTTTTTAATTCTATCATTTTCAGATATTCAGGTATCGCAACAGATTCTGCCGTTTCAAAATCAACATCATATTGTTGTCCATCACAAACTCCTATCGCTAATTTATTCATGATCGTTAACAAATCCGGGATCAATTTGGGCTGACTTTTTGATAAGAACCGGTAGGCATAGATCATCATGACATCGCCGGAGAGTATGGCTGTATTGACATCGTATTTTTCATGAACGGTTGTTTTACCTCTACGAAGCGGAGCATCGTCCATGATATCATCATGTAAAAGTGTAAAATTATGAAATACTTCAACTGCCATAGCTGCCGGAAGTGCCTGCTTTACCTCATTATCAAATAACTGACAAGCCATTAAGAGCATAACAGGGCGCATTCGTTTACCGCCGATACTTAGTATATAGTTGACGGGTTCGTAGAGTCCCTGAGGTTCGTTCTCAAAACGATTTTGCTGGATATAATTGAGGAAAAGCTCCCTGAGCTGAGTCATATTTTGCATATGGCAAATATACAATTTCTGTGTAAATCCTTACTAAATCCCTCGCTTGAAATTAAGCTTTCTAAGCAGAAAAAGAATAAACAACAAGGCCAATAAACTGCCTAAAAAGTACCAGGCCATGTGTCGCTTAAAATCTTTCATTGAGAGTGATCGTTTTGGGTTGATACTTGCGACGGGCGTATTCTGGATTCGTATTGCTGAGTGTTTTTTCGAATTGCTGGAATCGCTGTTTTTGTATGTCTATGCTATCCTTTAATGCTGATTTATTTTCGTCAGATGCATTGCGGTATTCAGTATCCGTCTGTTGAAGTTGTGTGGAGAGTTTTCCATACTGCTCTCGTTCTGTTTCATTCAGTAAGCTCAAGGCTGCTTGTCGGGAATGGCTTTGCCAAAGCAATATAGCACGGGATTTTTCGGCATATTCAAAAGCTTTTGAAGGGTCATTTTTTTTCAATGCTACAGCTATAGCATGTGTATAAATGGCGTGTGTGCGAGCAATCCAGGTAAGCTTTGATTCATTAGTAGAGAGGTCTTTATAGAATTCATTGATCCATTTATCCAGCACTTGATAAGTGTTATAGGCGAGGTTGATGTTGCCGACATTTAGAGCAGCTTGAGCCTTGAGGTCAAGGACACGGAGAAGGTCAGGCTTATTATAAGTGTAGAGATTATCTGTCAGTTTGGGATTCGTGTTGATATCCTTGTTGCGGAAATTATCAGTGATATTCATCAATGCAAGCTGGTAATTTTGGAGGACTTGTTCCGTTTTACCAAGAGCTTCGTAGTTTTCGGCGAGATTTTCATAGTTGGCGGCATACGAATATTGGTAGGCTGCATTTTCGTAGTATTCTTTTTTGAGTTGAAGAGATGCGTTTAGAATACTTATGGCTTTTTGATATTTGTTTTGATGGTATAATGCTGTTGCAATATTATTTAGGGTTTGTGTTTCTCTAAGAACAACGCGCTCTGTTCGGTAAATATCTAATGCGGCGCTATAGGATTCAATAATGCTCCTCTTTATTGCATTTGCATTTACTTTCATCTCCCTGATAATCAAATTGAACAGGCTGGCTATGTAGGCACAGGGAGTTGAACGTAATTAGGAGTGACAGTATAAAACGCATAAGGTAAAGATAAATTTTACCTTACGAATATCATATTAGAGCTTGTTTAAATTTTCATGATTAGGTTACTTACCCTTTTTGCCACATTCACTAAAATGCTTGAAACCAGCACCTTATATTTATTCGAGGGTAGATAGGGCAAAGTTAGGGAAGCATATTCAGAAAGTCAGGCGAGAAAGGAAATTATCGCAACAGGAGGTTGCTAAAGCTATCGGGGTGACTGAAGCTGCCATATCTCATTGGGAATATGGCAGGCATGTGCCGCAACATTGGCTGGTGGGGGCTATTGTTGAGTTTTTGGGGTATAAGCCATTCTGAAATAGTAAAATTTAACTTATAAGCACAGGTTTTATATATAGTTTACCATTCATTATCTATTCTCCCTTCGAAGTATCCATTAGTGATATAAACTGTATCGGGGGTTAATGGTTGGTTTGGTCCTAATGTGACTCCGAACAAGGTGCAATTAAAGTTACCTTCAATCGTTCCATTACATTCATCATAGAAAGTTATTTGAATATAATTCGAAGAATCTGGTTCTTCAGGTAATGACCAAGCACCTGTTAATTGGTCACTTTCTAAAATTCTATCAAGCGTAGCTCCGATCAATGAATCCCTAGTTAATGCGCCAGTCTTTGAAAGATAAAATGTTCCTTCCTCACAAGGAATTTTAAAAATACTTAGTTTTTCTACTATTGATGAAGATATTTCTACCCTAGAGTCCAAAGAAAAACTTTTATAATCTGTATTATCTCTATTATAGGCGTAATTATTTCCAGACCACTCTACTCCATTTTTTTCCATTGTAGTGTCACCAGTATACCTGTTCATTTTATCACAACTTGTAGTAAATAGAGTAGCAAATAGAACAATTAATATTAATATCTTCTTCATGATTTAATAATTTAAATTGTAGAGAGAGTCTAAAAGTCTAAAAGTAATTTGAAAATCCTGAGATTTCCATATTTGAAAGTTTTCTCCGGTAAGTTCTGAAGAAATTAAGGACTGATTTAGCTTTTTAGACAGCCTCTACAAATAATTTATGATTATTCCTTATTCAGGTCCTCCATTTTCGTATACTAATTGAACAAATATACCATCATCCTCAGAACCCGTACTGTCAATTACTTTTAGTCTAATGAAGAGTTCATCCCCGTGCTGATAACCAGTATAGTTTTGTGATAACTGATTATTAGTTGACAAAACATTACCAAAATTAAATCCATCATTACTTATTTGCCATTCATATTGATAAGGTGGTTGTCCATACATGATATTAGCAATATAGTTTTTAGTACCACCAGGAATTACATATGGACTTGAATTAGGTTGATAACTAATACCAACGGACATAGAAGGGGCTGGTATTTCACGATAATTAGCTACAACGCATCCATTATCCCTCAGTATTTGAACACTATTAATTTCATTGCCGGGGGTATCACTTCCAGTGCTTTCCCCTTCATATTCAACTTCTGGATTGGAAAAATGTGAAATTCGCTTTTTCCTTTTTTTTATTTGATGCATGATTGTTCTACGCTTTTTATTATCAAATAAACCACCTGCCTGAAATTCATAACCTCTGCCGATTTCATCTGTTTCGTTTTCATGCCATAAATCAAATATATGACCTGTCTCATGCACAAAAGTTTTTCGTTTACCTAATGCATAACAGACATCAACAATAGCAAAAGCCATAGATGGATTATTAACTGTTGCAGCTTCTCCTGCTAAGCCATACTGCCTATTTCCATCATTATATCTTTCACCTGTAAAAACAATGACTATATCAGCATTAAATTGATCTCTTAGTGAATTGGCTTCAGTAACATTTGGTAGAGGATTGTTCTGAAGTGCAGCATCTCGACTTTCATACCCCATAATAGCTTGATATAAGTCATCAAATAAATCAAAACCCTCTTCAAAATCTATTTCCTGCATACCAATAAGACTAAATCTTAAATCACAAGAATTGACGGCGCTATTGGATAACACTTCATTAAACTCCAGAATACAGTTGTTAGCAAGTTGAGTCATATCTGGCTCTTTATTCTTTGCCTCTTCCGTATACAGTATCAATACATCTACATCACATACGCCCATATTTCCAGATATTCCTGCCATTGCTTTCTCAATACTTTTACTGGGCTTTAGACTAATATTGCCACAGGTAACATTATTATCTGCGGCATCTCCTTTTTCTTCATCTATCTCTGCGAAAGCCCATAAATTACTTGATAAGTCTATCAATCTGAAGTATCTATCCTCTGTTTCCAAGGTTCCGAATACTTTTTGAGTCATGTAATGTATATTCAATTTCGCATCTTCTATCCCATTCGTATTGGAAGAGCCTGACCATGAATAACCTCCTTTATCATGATTATCTACATAAGTGACGCTAAAAGTTTTACTTGTTCCCAAGATGGGAATGTCAACCGTAATACTCCCTTCTCTTTGAATATTACGTAAATCTCCTGTCCTAACAAAAACACTGTTTTTAAAAAACTCTCCTCGCTGTATTTTTACCATGCGTTCATTTTGTATGGCATCTAGTTTTACAGATTCTTTGGGTATTGTAATGAATAACTTTTCCTGATTTGATGCATTAAATTTCCATCCGAAAAATAACAATGAAAGGACTAGAAATGAATAAATTTTGAATTGAATTTTCATTTTAATACTTTTAGGTTGCGTTAATAAATGTTTGTAGTCTTTCAATAGACCACAAAGTTTAGCCATGTCATTCTCCTGCAATGAGAAAGGCATGGTTTTTCTATTTAAATATCGAGCTGGATACCAAGGGGACATTAAGCACACTCTTGGTATACTCTATATTGTTACGTTACTTAGAGTGAAAATTAATAGACTTGAGCCTTGTGCGGTTAATCTGTTTTTTCGACGTCAAAAATTCAGCAAATAACCAAGTTC
>JAHDFX010000408.1:0-648 GCA_020627965.1 Saprospiraceae bacterium
CCATGGGGTTACAAAAATGACCCTGAAACGTGTACTGGAAAAACTGGAACAGCAGGAAGTAAATAGTGATAAACGCTGGCTGCTGGAGAAGATAGATGAGTTGCCGAAAAGATAAGCTCGAAAGTGATTATACTAGGCAAACACATCAAAAGTAGAATCGACAGGATGAATATCTATGCAAATAAAGAAATTGAAAAACTGGGAGAGTAAATAAATCTACTCTCCCATTCTTCATGTTGCTTCTCAACTTTTTATGAATTTATACAATGCACTTGAGGTGCTTGTAATGTGTTTTACGATCTGGACTGAATATCAGTTTTGATTACGATCTTTCTTGTTATTATTTGTTTTCCGTTGCGAATAATTATTAAGTAAACACCTGAGATTTGGTCAGCAAGATTTAACTCGATCCGTTGTTCATTTGAAAAAATTGGGAATTTTTTTATCATTTTACCATTAAGTGTCATAAGTTCGATCTGGGTATTGGAGTCTAAAATATTGCTTTCAATATAGACTTTTCCGGGGCTTGGGTTTGGATATATGTCTACAAAGACCTGATCCAGTATGTTATCACTTTCACTTAATGGTGTAGTAACACAGTCGGCATTGACAGCAGTACAACCATTGCTATCTGTAATTTTAAGGCTG
>JAHDFX010000408.1:668-1311 GCA_020627965.1 Saprospiraceae bacterium
AGCAGTCGTTTACTCCCATTAAAATAGAAGTACTGGTATCGCCTAATGGTATCCAATTGTAAGAATAAGGTGGCGTACCGCCCATGACGATCCCGCTAATTTCATACTGCCCTCCTCCTGTATAATTTACAGTAAAATCAATACTAAGAGGAGCAGGTTCAATGAGTTCATAGGATTCGATAATCGTACTACCTTGTGCGTCGGTAATCGTGACCGTATAAATACCGGCGGGTACATTAATCAAATCTTCTGTAGTATCTCCATTGCTCCAGATAAAAGTATAAGGCTGTTGTCCACTGATAATAGTTATATCTATGCTGCCATTGTCACCAGGACAGGGTGGCTGATACAAGGTATCACTGATCGTAAGGCAATCTGTAGCCTCTTCAACTACAGCGGTGACATATATCGTACAGTAATTGACATCAGTGACCAGTACGTTGTAAGTGCCAGCAGGTACATTGATTAAATCTTCGGTAGTAGCTCCATTACTCCAGGCAAAAGAGTAAGGATCGCTACCACCAATTACTGTCAGATCAATACTTCCTTCTCCTCCGTCACAACTATCATCTATAGTTTCTAAAGTGGCAGTTAGTACTTCAGGTTCTTTAATACATGCTGTTACAGCCAGAATACAACCATT
>JAHDFX010000409.1 GCA_020627965.1 Saprospiraceae bacterium
TCACGGTATTGTCCCGTGCATCTGTGATAGACAGGGCATTGCCTTCTATATCCAGCTCGATGTGGGTATGGTAAAATTCGCCTGCGCCTTCGGCTGTGCGATTGTGTTCGGTACTTAAAATCACCTTGCCCAGCGTATCCAGATGAACGACTGTGGGTGTATCGTGGTGGGCGGCTGTTTTTTGGGCTGCCTCTTTCTCTTTTTCATCTTCGCCTTCTATGCGTTCTGCATACCAGTCGCTATCTTTTACCGTATCATTTTGGTCATAAGTGCTTTGTTGCCAGGCATCAAAAGAGACATTGGTAAATGTGCCATCCGGCAGGTCGGTACGAATCAGTCGTCCCAGCGCATCATATTGTAAAATGGGGGTAACGCCGATCTCCACCAGTCTGCTGTCATCCTCGTATTTATGCGTGGTGCTGAAATAGGGTTCGTATTGCCTGACCGGATTTCCTTTGTTGTTTAAGACTACACGCCCGCTGCCTACCCAGCGAAGGTCTGTTTCGACTTCCACGACTTCGCCCTCTTCGTTATAGGTTTTTGCTTTGCCGGGTTCTACACGGCGTTTGGTCATGGCTATTTGTCCAAGACCGTCTGAATATTCGACTTTTATTTGTAATGGGCTTTCCTGTCCTTCTTCCAGTTCGGCATGATGGATCTCTCGCTGAATGGTGGCTACGCCCACAGGCTTTCCTTCTCTTGTATAAGCCTGCCAGTCGTATAAAAAACGTACGCTCGCCTCGCCAAGTAGCGGTCTCACGACTTCTAGCGGCTGGTCGGTCTGGAAAAATTCGCTGCTGTTTTCTTCGGTTATTTCCGTAAGGTCATTGAGGTTATCACCTATATCCAGTTCGGCAATATTATCTCCGTCTAAGTCTTTGCCGATATTGGCAGTGGCTTTTAGCATACCCAATTTATCGAAGATAAAACCGGATAAATTATCATTGGCATCTCTGATCAGCGTCGGGCTGAGGTTACGAAAATCGTATTGCTCTACTTTGGTCAGATTACCGAGGGCATCTTCTGTTGTTTGTAATAGAAGATAGTCGTTTTGATAGGTAAATTTTGTTGTTGCACCAAATACGTCCTGATGAGCTATTGGTGTGTAAAAACGGTTTTGTGCCGCTTCAATGTCTTCTTCTTCATCCAGATAAATGGCTTTTCCTGTGCCTTGCCAATATTCATCACCTTGTCTTGTGTAAGCTCCTTCTGTTGAAAGAAAATCGGTATTGTCTATTTTATCTCCAAAGACGGCATTTAGCAATGCCTCATTATAAGCGAGTTGATAAGTTTCGTA
>JAHDFX010000252.1 GCA_020627965.1 Saprospiraceae bacterium
TGCTTCCAAGACTTAGTATTTCAAGTCCTTGAAAAGTGCTTGGTTTTCTGTTGATGCCATTTAGGTATTGTGATTTCATATTCAGATAATTTGAAGCTTAAATTACAAGAAAACTATCAATAAAAAAGAATCAAAATGAGTAAAATAATCATAGATAGTAAGACAAACGTACAGCCAATCTTATACAACCGTGAAGTATTAAAAGCAATATCGTAAAATTCTGTATCTATAATCAGTAATTGATTTTGTGGATTTTGTTTAGTGATAATTAATTCATTGTCTGTATTGTAGACAGCACTTCCAATTACAAAGTATTCTTTGTCGGGAATAAGTATATTTTCTGAATAAAGTGTGTATTTATCATTTTTTTGTGTTTCATTTGAAAAAATGAAAATAGAAATGTCTTTTGCAATAACTTTTATTTTACCCGTTTCATCTGATAGGAAAAAATCAGAACACTTAGTTTCTGAGTTAGTCACCTTCCATTTTTTCTCGAAAGTTCCTATTTTCTTGTATCTTCCATCTCTTTTTTCGTATCCTCGTTGGCTAATTGTGTATTCGTAACCTATACACATCACTTCTGAAAGTGGTGCTGTAATATACTTATCTAAGGGTGTTAGCTTGCCCTTTATCTTCACAAGATCCGAAGCAACTGAATCTACATCTATCAAAGGCATTTTTTTTATTTCCTGTTGCATATTTTGTATGTGGAGAGATTCAAAAAATCTTTCTATCTAATCATCTCCAATTTTGCACTAGGAGTGGGGCGATGAAGAAAGACATCATATACAGAGTATCTAAGATCCCCATTATCACGTTTAGTAACAATACAAATTGGAGACACTCCTGGATGTCTCATTAAAGCAACAATCTTTCCATCACCAAAGAATTTTATATCATATTTTTCTAGTTTTCTGACTTTAGCAGTAGGATCTAGTATTCTTTCCATAATATCTACATAAAATCGTGTTTTAGCCTCTTTTTGGCTATGAAAAAAACACTGGGCTATTTCTTTTTCCTTTTTATAGTATTTTTTTGCGATTGCTGCAGTATTCCTATTCGTAAAATCTTTTGCAAGAGATTCGTAGTATGCAATAGCTTCTTTTTTAAGATTTTCAGAATTCTCATTTTTGAGATTAACGCTTTCACTCCACCCTTTTAAATCATATGGTACTTTGGCCTCAAATATAACTTCTTCCTCATAGTATGGTAATTCCTCATCTTTTAACAAGAACTCTGTGGGGTCATCTTCTAAACTTTTATTTCCTTTTCGGGGGGTGACATAACTAAAAACAGGATAATAATCAAATTTTCGATATTCTTCATTCCATTCCATTTCTCTCACAGTAACGTCCAAACCTGCATATCTATGTAATTTATTATTAAGTTTACCATTTTCATCATAGAAGGGGAATATCCTGATTTTAAGTCGCTGCTGTCCACTTTTTAATATTAAATTATTTATTCCAAGGCTGAATTCACCTCTCACATTATTATACATTTCATGTACAGGAACATCATTAATCAACACCTTATAGTTACATGCTCCATTGTATATTTTTAAATCATAGAAAACTTTACTCTCCCTATGCTGCACTGTTTGATAAACATCTTCTATTTTTTGGATAGATGTCTCTGCCATATTTTTTTTGATTTGATTTTTCATACAACCACTTAATAAAAAGAGTATGAATATATAAGCACTTATTTTATTTATCATCTTAATTTCCGGTTAAATACCATTTTTTTGCCCCAAGTTCCGCCGCCCCCCATTCATACGAATTCATCAATATTAACTTTTTTTGACCTTTAGCCTCTGCTTTTGCATAAGGATCACTGCTTGAGTCTTTTTTTGCACTTACTCCTACTGTGACATGAAGATCCACTTTTATGCCATGAAATAAAATAATAGGTTCACCCGCCCTTTTCCTTCAAGGTTTAATTTCCCCTCTACATTAAAGTCTAAACGTATTTCATGCTCATCCGCCAAAGATGATAGTAAATCCATTACGGTTACTATACCTCTTGCTATAGGGTGAGCTCTTTGCACTAATGCTAATATATCAAAGTTAAACTCAAGACCAATAAGCGGCTCCGCTTTAAATTCTCCTTCCCAAACTACCCCAACAGAAGGAGTATTATCTGTTTTTGGATGTTCTGCATACCAACTTAGAGCAATTCCAAGTGAAGGAGGAATGATTTCAAAACTAAAAAGAGGTCGTCCCTTTAAAATATTTGCTAATTCCTGAAGTTTATTATCATCTTCATCACTACACTGAGCTTTTGAATCCTTCCCCTTTATTAGTTTTTTTGCATGACGCTCTGTTTTTTATATTTACTTCTGTTTTTAATTCATACCATATTCTATCAGGCTCACTATCTCCATTCTTACCCACTTGATTCCATTGTTGATTTTTAATTAAGGCAAGAGCATTCTTCGTATTGTCTCCTGAAGAAACTCGAATTTCATAACTCCCATTCAAATAGTCCGGAAAACTAATATCATATTCACCATTGTTGTTACCAGAAAATGTAAAAGATTTAATAAGTCCACTATTATCATAGACTTCAAATGATATGACGTCATTTGGAACTTTGGAATCAAGAGTATCATACCAATCTTTCCAAAAGAGTATTCCTTTATTTTTCTCCTTTCTTTTTTTCAACTTTATTTTTTGTGCTTCACTCTTTTTGCCAGTGGGAAATGTAGTACAAGGACCATTCAAAAAAACTATCTTATGAAAAACAGTATCTATAAAAGACTCTGCACCAACACTTGACGACAAGGAGGTTACTTCAACTGATATGGCACTAGGTAAGTCTCTGTCTTTTCTTCGTAGTGAGTCGTCCATAATAAAAATTAACTTTTAGGTCCTAAAACTTTGAGTTTAATTAATTGTTTGTCAGAATTGATCTTGACATTAAGTATATCGTTTGTCAACAATTTTCCATTATATTCTACATCGTTAGCGTTCTTAAATTTAATCTCAGTTTTTTCCCCTATCATATTGGATGTTTCAATAACTAAATATACATATTTACCCTGTACAGTTGAATCAATTTGAATTTCCGCATCTTCTTCATCTGAAAAATAACAACTAATAATCTCCTTTTTTTCCTCTTCGGATTCTTCAGTGTTATTCCCTGCATCTCCACTCTCATTACAAATTTCACAAAAGGGTTTACCTTCCTGTGCCGCCTGCTGCATACTAGTCACCTGTTCTCTCTCCGGAGCGAACTGCTCAAGTACAGTAAGTGAAGTCTTAGTCATTATAGTACCTGGTGATATTTCACCAATAAGTACCGTAGAGCAGCCCACTACTATGGAACCACCATGCACAGTAGTATCCCCCATACGAGCAGCAGGTTTACCGCCAATAAGCACTCCGGTAGAACCCAATATAATAGTATCCGGTGGGCCAACGCACACACACATATCCCCCATGACGGCTGCCGGCATTCCTCCGATAAGCACAGTCGGTACACCTGGGCCAGTGACTGGTCCTCCTACATGAGGTACAGGGGGAACTCCTGGAGTAACCATCGGACATACATGCATATCCCCTATTCTTGCTGCAGGTTTGCTCATATCTGATTTATATTTATTCTATTTTCAATCAAAATCATTGTCATAGTCATCATCATCGTAATCTTCATCATATTCGTCTTCATCTTCTAAACCATCGTCTTCAAAGAAAAAATTGGATTTGTTTTTTACTAGTTGTCCATTGGCAAATTCATATTCTACCATTTCGCCTTTTTCAGCTTCCAAAATGTATTTCTCTATAGGACCAAAGAATGCTTTTAGTTGTTCTTCATCACTTGTTTCCAAAAAAGTAGGTAGTACACGTGGGTCATAAAAACGGAAGTAAAGCCTTTTACCTTTTTCTGTTTTGACAATCAAAAACTTCTTAAGATGCCTATATATTGTTTTTAGGTCGTTATCAGATTGTATTATTATTCCCCAGTACTGCCGCCCACCTCTTGCCAAGTACCAATCTCTGAAAGTAGTATCTTTCGGAAAAGAAAACAACCAAGGAGATACAGTCCCAAGCTTTTCTTTGGCTTCACCACTGTACAGGCACAAACAGCGTGGATTAAACTGTTTCGCAGTTTCGATGTGCTGTTGCATTTTAGCAGCATCAAGTACTATATAGTGGTGTACAGGCAATTCTAAATAATTTTCTCATGAAATTATCTCCACGAGTTAAGCTCATAATTATAAATATTCTTTTCCATATCTTCAATTCTTTCTTTCAAAGCTACAACACCTTCTTCCAGATATGCAGTGGTTTCTTCAGGCGTCATCTTATGTTTTACATCAAATCCAGGCTTCGGTGTAGGAACAGGTATCGCCAGCTCATACACATCTTCGGCAATTTTATATATATAAAACACAAAATCTTTTTTTTCAATCAATTTCTTTGTCATTTTTTATACTTTTCTCTTTTTAGAGATTATGGTGTGATACTTTCTGATGGATCTTCGGATTTTTCCCATAAATCAGTATCACCATTATCTATAATAAGGGTTTGTTTTCCTCCCCCCGTTGTTGTATAAGAACCTTGTGGTGGCTTACCAGACTGTTCCGTAGGAGCAATGGTAGACTCGAAGGCGGATACGCCGTCTTCTTGGGCTGTCATCTCAAATACATCATAGGAGCCGGACACACTACTGAGAGGCAAACCAAGTGTTTGTTCAAGACTATCAGGTTTTTCTTTAATCTTTTTCATTTGCTTTTCACTTAAGTAATATGCGGAAGGACCTGATATATCCTTCCCTTTAGGTACAATTTTATATACTTTATCCCCTTTATTGAACACTACTTTCTTAGGAATATCACTTCCTGACTCAATTAATTCAGGCAGGTATCTTTCTGCGATTGCCTCGTTAGGGTATTTTGCTACCATTTCTGCGTACAACTCAGGGTAATCAGCCTTAAAATCATCATAATTAACCCCAACAGTATCAAACTCTGTCCGTCCCCAATCATTATCAGGAAAATGTTTTGTCTTTAGTTTATTCCAGTGTCTTTCTCTTTGCTCAGATCTTTCTTCATCATCTAACACTCTACTAAATTCATGTCGTTTTCTTCTTCTTGGAATTATTTCAAGTTTTATCTTTTCGGAATCACCTCCAACATTCATCTTTAATACCTTATTTTCAGTGATTTCTTCCCCTTCATATTTAAAATCACCATAATGATCAGGTAAGTTGACAACTATTTCCTCTCCACTCATATTCTCAGATTCAATAACAAGCAGAATCTCCTTTTCCTTCGTGATTTTTTCGATTGGATTACCGTTTACATCCGTAAAATAGGATTTGGTGATTTTTTGTATAGGATCTTTTTCGTCATCTTTTAATACACAGACTTGTACTGGCGACAAAGCTTCATTAGTTGTGTTATACTTCGGTTCTTTACGGAGATCACTTCTATTAATAAGTTGTACTTTTGACATTTTTGAGATGTTATCGCAATTTAGAACTGTAAAATACTATTTTTATCATTTTCATCTATAGGCTTACTATTAACTCCATCATTTGAGTCAACAACATCGAAATCTATTCTAACACCATCATCATAGGTAAGTAAAATCTTACTATCTTTTTTAAATAAAACGAGTTTACCAAGCTCCATGCCCTTATTTAATTTTTCAAACTCGTTCATCGAGAAAGTGTGAATCCCTGAATCTGTTATATTCTCTCCAGCTATACTAATTATATGGTAAGTCGCAAATTCTTCTGTATAAGAAGGTAAGGCAAGAAATAATTCCTTGCCACTTTTAGTTTTGAAAAGGCTAATCGCTTTTATAGCACTTTCAAAGTCCGTATCGTAAGTATAGTTAAATTCTAAAGGATAATACTCCTCTGAAATATTAAGAAAGGAATATCCTTCTTTAAAGGCATATATATCAAGTTTTGGTGTAACTTCTGCAAGGTGTATTTTTTTTAATTTCTCTTTTTCTGTAATCTCTGGATTAATCTCAATAGTTTCCAGTTTTTCACTATCGGAGAAAGAAATTTTACTAGTTAGTTGTCCACTATAGTCAAGAGTGTCTTCATTTTCAGAAATATTCGTTTCTACTCTATTTTTATTATCGACTTTTACTGAGGTGTCTCCAACCTGTTTTCCCCCAGCTTTCTGTTTACATGAGAAAACGAAAAATAGACATGTTAGAAATAACAACCTTACTATTAACTGTTTGTGATTTGCCATAAAAACTATTTTTTGAAATCCGTCATATCTTTATATTCTAACTTTTTACTACCATATACCTGTTTTATTTTTCCCCTCTCTTTTTCTTTCTTTTGTAATTCTTTTTCTGCTGTTGATTGTTCATCGAATGATTTATATTTAACGTAAAAAGCAGGATTTATCCTATATTTAGTTCCGACAGCCGTTTTATAGTTAGAAAATATTTCAAAATGTAAATGAGGAGCACAGGTCCCTGCCTTAACCCCAGATCGACCAGTTTTTCCCAGTATTTGTCCAGCCTTAACTTCATCTCCAAATTTGAACTCTTCAACAGAATCTAAATGAGCATAAAAAAGGAAAATATCTCCATTTTCATTGTAGCCTGTTCCTTTCTCTATTTCTCCTTCATTTGGGTGGATTAATTTATAATCTTTTCTGAAAGTAATAAAGCTAGCCTTATCCTTGACTTTTATAGTAACGGTATTTCCGTATCCTCCATGCCATCTTCTATTGTAAATTGTTCCGTCTACACATGCATATATATTTTCCCCTGTTTTAGCAAATAAATCTAATCCCGAATGTGTTGAGCCATTTCTTGTTTTTCCAAATAACCCCCAATGCTTTCCCAAACTCCCTCCACCACCACTTTGCATATATATAGTACATATAGGATTATCAACAGGGTCATGCCATTTTACTTTAGATAACCCAAACCACTTTCCTTCTACATCTAACCAGTAATTTGTAAAATTACTGTGTTCGGATTCAGCTTCATCATTTTTATTGCCGTAGTACACAAAAAGGTCTTTATCATAATCTGTATTGCCTGAGTGCGCATCAACTAACAGATACAAATATGTTTTATTGTCACTTGTTTTCCCTATGGCATCTTCCCATTTTTTAAGTTGTTCGTCTCCTTGGGGCTTTAGTGTTATTTTACTTACTGCCCAATCCTTATAGTCTTCTTTATTTTCAGCATCTACTATATCATCACTCTTCCCTACTGTGCTCTCTATCAATGAAATACTACTTCCATTTTGAGTTACACTTATAAGTTTATCTTTTTCTGCAAGAACTTTTTCCTTTCCCTGACAGATATTTATTTTTAGTTTTCTATTTTGAAAATTTTGAGTTTTCACTACCAAATAAACCTCATCTCCAATAGTTGCACTTTGAACCTTATCAAAATATACTTTTCCTCCACTTTCGTTTTCGTCTTGATAAGCAATTGTTTCTCCTGCATTAAATCCTTGCACAGCCCCCCAAGTCTTTAACTTATCAACATTCATTTCTTTTAATTTCTCTTGAGTTGTACCTAGTCTTTGTGCAAGTACCCCCAGCCCTTCTCCTTTTTTTACCGTTGTATGTTTTTTACCTCCTTCTTTCCTTACTTTCGCAAAATAAGCGTCCAATATCTCTGGTAGTTCTATCTTCACCTGTGGCGAAGGAGTAGAAATCCAATCGTCTAATATATCATAAATAAAACTCATTCTAAATTATTTGAAGTTACACAGTTTATTCCCACCAATCAAATTCTCCTTCCTTTCTCACCTTTTTCACAGGCTGGTCGTCGTTTAATAATGATTTATAAAAATATTTTACTCGATAACTTTCATTCGTATCTATCGGACTTAGTATCGCTTCCAGATGCTCTACCAGTGGTATATCAAATTCATATTTGATCTTAAAGTGCATCAGTTTTTGCAGATTCAACTGCTTTCTGATCTCGTATTGTTCTCCAAAATCAATGATCTCGTGTATAAAAGCTTCGATCTCCTGTTCCTCCTTGCCTTCACACCA
>JAHDFX010000253.1 GCA_020627965.1 Saprospiraceae bacterium
ATCGTCGGTGGTATTGCTATTGCTTCCGGATTATTTTAAACACACTCAGTCAACCAAATGCCTTATTATGGGTTTTAAATGTGATGTAATACATTTAAAATGAAACACTACCTGTCTTTAGTTAAGTTTAGTCATACCATATTTGCACTTCCCTTTGCATTAATTGGTTTTTTCATTGCTTTACAGCAATTGAATTTCAATTTCGATGTCCGTCTGTTTGTTCTGATGTTGTTCTGTATGGTTTTTGCCCGTAGTGCAGCGATGGCTTTCAATCGTTACCTCGATCGGGATATAGACGAAAAAAACCCACGCACCATACAGCGGGAAATTCCGGCAGGAATCATCACGCCTCAATCCGCTTTGGCATTTGTAATCATTTGCAGCTTATTATTCATTGCAACGACTTATTTCCTCAATCCGCTTTGTTTCTATCTTTCTCCGATTGCTCTACTGGTTATTTTGGGTTATAGTTATACCAAACGTTTTACAGCACTCTGTCATTTTGTTTTAGGGCTTGGTTTGGCATTGGCGCCTATTGGTGCTTACCTGGCAGCAGGTGGCAGTTTTGATCTGATTCCTATTTTATATTCATTTGCCGTCTTGTGCTGGGTGTCTGGTTTTGATATTATTTATGCCCTGCAAGATGAAGATTTTGACCGGTCTTTAAGCCTTAAATCTGTTCCGGTATATTTAGGAACTAAAAATGCCCTGCGTCTTTCAACTATCCTGCATCTTATCTGTGCTGTATTAATTATTACAGCCGCCTGGCAACTTCAGTCGATCCCCTCATTTAGTGTGCTGACCTGGCTTGGAACGATTATTTTTGTCGGCTTATTAGCTTATCAGCATACCTTGGTTAAGCCTAATAACCTGAGTAAAGTCAATCTGGCCTTCTTTACTACAAATGGTGTTGCCAGCCTGATACTAGGTCTTTGCGTAGTTTTGGATAGTGTTATTTAGAGATCGCTTCGCTGCGAGAGAAGAGAGACAGTATTGCAAGCAGTACTGAATTCAGTCCAAGCACTTAGGAGAGACTTTTTAAATTTCAACATCAATAACACAACAAAAAATCACTTCAACACTTCAACACATTAACACGATAACACAACGCACAATAACACAACAAAAAATCACTTCAACACAAAAACATGAGCCTAATACAAGATTGGAAAAACAGGCGGCAGACCAGCAAAAAGCAACACCGCAAACTGATTGACCGACTTAAGCGGGAAAAGTCAAAAAAGCTGAATCAACTCGGTGATGAATTGCACGAAGAAGTCTTTCAGGAAATTGATTGTCTGGATTGCGCCAATTGCTGTACCAGCATCCCTCCTATCGTTAATCGTACTGATGCCAGTCGAATTGCCAAACACCTGGGCATGAAAGTCACTCAATTTCAAAACGAATATTTACACCAGGATGAAGATGGTGATATGGTTATGAATACCTCTCCCTGTCCTTTTTTACAAAAAGATCATACCTGTCTCATTTATGAATTTCGTCCGAGAGCCTGCCGTGAATACCCACATACAGATAACTTTGAATTTGCCGAGCATTTTAAATTGCACAAAGAAAATATGATGTACTGCCCTGCTGTTTTTCATATTGTGGAACGAATAGGGGAAGCCTTGAAATAACTGTTTTTCGTTTTGTATCTTTGAAAAAAGAAACACAGCAAAATGGAAGAAACTATTCAAGATTATCTGGAAAAACATGAAAAATGGCAAGAAGGTATTCTACTACTTAGAGACTTAATGCTTGCCAGTGAATTAGAGGAAAACATAAAATGGGGCATGCCTACCTACACCCATGAAGATAAAAATATAGCAGGCATAGGTGCTTTTAAAACCCACCTCTCTATCTGGTTTTTTCAGGGCGGATTACTAAAAGATAAACATAAAAAGTTAGTCAATGCTCAGGAAGGCAAAACCAAAGCCATGCGTCATTGGCGTTTCACTTCCAATGAGGAAATCATAGAAGAAGCCGAAATAATACAAACTTACATTGTAGAAGCCAGGGTAAATCAAGAGGCAGGAAGATCCATCAAGCCTGAAAAGAAAAAAGCCTTGTCCATGCCCCCCGAATTAAAAGCTTTTCTGGATACGCATAAAGATGTAGCAGAAAAATTTGACTTGCTGACACCCGCCCGGAAACGCAATTGCTTTGAATATGTATATGAGGCTAAAAAAGCAGAAACAAAAGCCAGAAGAATCCAACGAATAGCCCAGGCTGTACTGGCAGGCAGGAATATTTATTAGCTTTTAAGTTTTCTTAACAACATCCATTTTTGAAAAAAAAAGAAATATTTTATTTTTGCCTTCCTAAAATCGGAAGGATTATGAATGACTTCTTTTTATATCCTTCCCTGCCATTCATAATAGAATAGCATTGCAATATAACACACGATCAAGATGAATATAAAGATTCAAAACCTCACCAAACGCTACGGTGAACAAAAGGCGGTTGACGATATTTCCTTTGAGGTGAAAACTGGTGAAATACTAGGCTTTCTCGGACCTAATGGAGCAGGTAAAACAACCACCATGAAACTGATTACCAATTTCCTCGAAGTTCAGGAAGGTGATATTATTATCAATGGCAAATCAGTTAAAGGACACGCTGATACCCTGAAACGCCATATTGGTTATCTGCCTGAACACAATCCGCTGTATACAGATATGGCAGTTCTCGACTACCTGGCTTTTTGTGCAGCTTTACAGCAAGTTCCTAAAAATACTATTCCGAACAAAGTCAGAGAAATGGTTCGCTTATGTGGTTTAGACCGTGAAAAGCACAAGCGTATCAATGAATTATCAAAAGGATATCGTCAGCGTGTAGGATTAGCTCAGGCAATGATCCATGATCCTGAAATTCTGATATTAGATGAGCCTACTACGGGTTTGGATCCTAATCAAATCGTAGAAATCCGGGAATTGATTCGTCAATTGGGCCGACAAAAAACTGTAATTCTCAGCACTCATATCCTTCCCGAAGTAGAAGCTACCTGCGATCGTATCCTCATTATCAATAAAGGTAAAATCGTGGCAGATGGCACTTCAGCTACGCTGCGCAAACAAGCACAAGGCAAGGAAGTTTTGCGTGTGCAGATAGAAGACGGAGAAAATGAAACGGTTTATGATGCCTTGCAAAATGTATATACCACTGAGCTGATTGATATTGTTGATACGGCAAAAAATGTATTCGAGATACAGAGCGTAGCCGACATGTCTTCCAAGCGTGAAATATTCAAACTTTGTGCAGAAAAGGGCTGGGTACTCACCGAAATGACAGCACTGGAAACCAAACTGGAAGATATCTTCCGTGACCTAACTTTAAATTAATAAAACATGAATCCAATCTGGACAATTACTAAGCGGGAATTAGCCTCCTTTTTCGACTCGCTGATCGCCTATATACTGCTCATTATTTTTCTGGGCTTTTGTGGTATATTCACCTGGCTCACTGGTAGTGATATTTTTCTGATGGGACAGGCTTCCTTGCAGGGCTTTTTTAATATTGCTATCTGGGTACTACTGTTTTTTGTGCCTGCCCTAACCATGCGTATGGTAGCAGAAGAAAAAAAATCAGGCACTATCGAATTATTATTAACAAAAGCCGTTACCGACCGACAACTGGTGATCGGCAAATTTTTGGCTTGCCTTCTATTGGTTATTATTGCACTCCTGTTCACACTCCCCTACTATATCTCTGTAAGTATGCTCGGCAATATAGATCATGGAGCTACCTGGTGCGGTTATCTGGGGCTGACACTTATGGGAGCTGCCTATATTGCTATCGGCTTATTTGCAAGTAGTATTACAGATAATCAGATCGTTGCTTTCCTATTGGCTATCACCTTTGGCGTAGTATTCATGGTCGTACTTGGTTTTGTAGGGAATAGTCTTCCCGGTTTTATTGGAGAAACCTTGAGTTATCTGGATTTCAGAGGGCATTTCGGTTCCATGGCCAGAGGCGTTATTGATACCAAAGATGTGGTCTACTTTCTTTCTGTGACGGCTTTAGGGCTATTACTGACTGAAGTGATTATTGGTCGATTAAGAACATAGAAGACCGTCCCGATAATTATCGGGACTGCGAGATGCGAGATCGCTCGCTACCGCTCACTGAGAGATCGTCCTGCAAGCAGGACTGAGAGATGATGGGAGCAATATCAGTAAAAATTACATCAACACAAGGCACACCTCAACACAATACAAACATTAACACAACGCACGATAACACCATAACACAAAAGTTAACATGAAAAATACCACCACTATATTATTGATTGTCGGCATCATCCTGCTGGTCAATTTTTTATCGAACCGCTTCTTTCATCGCTTTGATTTGACGGAAGGCGGGCAATTCACATTGAGCAAAGCCACCAAAGATATTCTTCGTGATCTTAATGAACCCGTTACCGTTAAGGCTTATTTTTCGGAGAATATGCCACCACAATTAGAAAACCATAAACGAGAAGTGCAAGACATGCTGATTGAGTACAATAATCTTTCTCGTGGCAATGTGGTCTATGAGTTTATTGATCCTTCAACTAGTCCTGAGTTGGAACAAGAAGCTGCGCAAAGCGGTATTCCTGGTGTGCCTGTAGGGATTCGCGAAAAAGATAAACGGACACAGCAGGTCGTCTATCTTGGTGCTATGCTGGAAATGGGCGATCAGAAAGAAGTTATTCCCATTATTCAGCCCGGTACAGCGATGGAATATGCACTGTCTACCAGCATCAAGAAAATTTCAGTGATTGACAAACCAATAGTCGGGCTGGTGCAGGGACACGGCGAGCCAGCTATGGGAGAACTTGCTCAGGTTTATCAGCAATTAAGTGTTCTTTATAGTTTGCAAAATCTGGACCTGAATCAGGAAATACCTGCTCAGTATAAGACCATTGCCATCATTGCTCCCCGCGATTCTTTTCCTCCACAACATTTTGCCACACTCGACCAGTTCTTAGGGCGTGGTGGTAATATTTTTATTGCGAATAATTCAGTAGACGGAGATTTCAGTACTGGTCAGGGCAATCTGGTCACGACAGGACTGGAAGGCTGGCTGCAAGACAAAGGGCTGATGATAGAACCGGCTTTTATTACAGATGAGCAATGTGGTTCAGTTTCTGTTCAACGTGGAGGTGGTTTCTTCTCTATGCGTCAGCAAATCCCTTTCCCTTATTTGCCCAAGATCTCAAATTTTGCTGACCATCCTATTAGTAAAGGACTAGAACAGGTTGACCTTCAATTTGCCAGCCCGATCAGCTTTTCAGGGAATAAACCGAATGCAGTATTTACGCCATTTGCCAGAACCTCCAAAAAATCAGGTACCGCTAGCTTACCCCTTATGTTTGATGTACAAAAAAGCTGGACTAATGCTGATTTCCCTTTGTCTGACTTAGTTGTTGGCGCTATTTTAGAAGACAATTTTATTGGCGATATACCCGCTAAGATAGTCCTGATCTCAGATGGAGATTTTGCTACGAATGGTCCTCAACAACAGCAACAAAGAAGACTGAATGAAGATAATATAAATCTAATGACAAACAGTATCGACTGGCTATCGGATGATACCGGACTGATCGATCTTCGTACAAAAGGTGTCAATTCACGTCCGATTGCACAATTGGAAGACGGGGAACGCAATGCTTATAAATATACAAACTTTCTTTTACCGCTATTGCTTGTTGTTATTTATGGTTTATTCCGTTCTCAACGCAGAAGGAAGCGTCGTATGAAGCAAATGCAGGAAAGTTATTTGTAGTTAGGTAAATACTTCGATTAAAATCACTTACTATGAAACTATCTGACATTGCCTATTTTCTGATTATTTCCATCGCAGTAGTCATCATACTCATCTATGGAGAAAGCCTGATGGTGCCATTTATTCTTGGGGTGTTATTGTGGTTTATCATGCGGAAACTCAAGTCCGTATTGAATAAAATATCTTTCGTAAGAAACAAGTTCCCATCCTGGTTAAAAACAGTCATTGCAACTACCTTGATATTGGGTATACTTAGCATAGTCGTCAATATATTGTCTTCCAGTATAAGAGGTTTGGCACAATCGTACCCGGAGTATGAGCCGAATGTAGACTTATTGATCGCTCAAATCAATCGTGTATTCAACGTGGATTTGATTGAAATGGTGAAAGAGCAGTCGGGCAGTTTTGATTTTGGCAATATATTGAGTTCCATATTCAATTCCTTATCGGGTTTGTTGGGAAATGTATTTATGATCATTCTATACTCTCTTTTTGTACTCTTTGAAGAAGCTAATTTCCAGAGCAAACTTAAGGTGCTTTTTGCCGACAAGGAACAATCTGAAAAGCTGGGGCAAACGCTTCAAAAAATAGAAAGATCGATCACGGATTATTTCGGTTTGAAAGCATTAGTCAGTCTGGTTACGGGCGGATTGAGTTTTATAGTCTTACTGATTATAGGTATTGACTCACCTGTTTTCTGGGCTTTTTTGATCTTTATTCTAAATTTTATTCCTACCATTGGCTCGCTGATAGCGACCTGTTTTCCGGCTTTATTCTGCTTATTGCAATTTGGTACGTTTACCCCGGCTATAGTAGTCCTGGTATTGGTTGGAGCCGTACAGATATTGGTGGGCAATGTATTGGAACCGCGCTTATTGGGCAGTTCCATGAATATCAGTCCGCTAGTCACTATTCTTGCCTTATCCTTCTGGGGAGCGATATGGGGTGTCACCGGAATGATTCTGAGTATTCCTATTACAGTAGTCTTACTAATTATTTTCTCTCAATTTGAAGGCACCCGACCGATTGCTATTATGCTCTCGGAAAAAGGGAAGATAGAGCAAGGCTGAGAAATGTAAATAAAATGGAGGAATTAATCAAAAAAACAAGAAGCGGTCTAAGTCTCGAAGCTGAAAGGAATAAAAGCTAATTTCTTACCATACATCAATTTTTATCTTGTTCATAGCATCTACTTTTGTGTTTGAATTAAAAACAATTATAAAAATGGAATTACTGGATAAATTAAATTGGCGTTATGCCACCAAAGCCATGAATGGCGAAAAAATACCTCAGGAAAAAGTAGATAATATTATAGAAGCCATATCACTTGCTCCAACTTCAAGTGGATTACAGCCTTTTGAAGTTTTTGTCATTACGAACCAGGCAATCAAAGAAAAGATTAAACCAATTGCTTATAATCAATCTGTAATAACGGATTGTTCCCATTTGTTAGTCTTTGCTGCCTGGGATACCTATACGCCTGACAGAATTAATAAGATGTTTGATTTGACCAATACGATTAGAGGCTTTAAAAATGAAGGTTGGGAGAATTATCGTCAAACACTATTAAACAATTATCCTCAGAGAGACGCAGAAGTAAACTTTAATCATGCGGCTAAACAAGCCTATATTGCTTTTGGCTACGCAACAGTTGCTGCTGCTTATGAAGGGGTTGATGCTACACCAATGGAGGGCTTTATCCCTGATGAATTGGATAAAATATTAGGCTTGAAGGAGAAGGGCTTGAAAAGTTGTGTAATACTTGCTTTAGGATATAGAGCCGCTGAAAAAGACTGGTTGGTCAACCTGAAAAAAATTAGAAAAAGTAAAGTAGACCTAGTAACAGAAATAAAGTAACCCATCCAATTACCCGTTTTATTCCCCTCTATCCCAATAACTTCAGGATAGAGGGGGATAATTCAGCATTTTTATGAATATTTGAAGCTTTAAGTACTACTGTTCTGTAAACTAAGTTCTGAGTAATTTTGGACATGCCTTTTGCGCCTGCACTTCATCACGTCCTCGCCCAATAGCTAAGGCTATTCGGCTCCGGGGTTCTTCGTTCAAACACAAAATTCATTGCCCAAAACCACCAATTACTTAGTTTACAGAACACTACCATGTTCATTTTGCAACTGATGGACAAGCAGGCATTGAAAAGGCAATAGAAATTGTTCCCGACCTCATCA
>JAHDFX010000018.1:0-36315 GCA_020627965.1 Saprospiraceae bacterium
AGGTAAAGCGATTGCAGACCAGTGAGTTCCTTTAAATGAGAATAATCCTGAATTTGCTTATTATAACTCAGGTCAAGCGATTGCAGACCAGTGAGTTCCTTTAAATGAGAAATGTCGCTGATGTTATTAGAACTCAGGTAAAGCGATTGCAGACCAGTGAGTTCCTTTAAATGAGAAATGTCATTGATACGCCAGTAATCCATGAAAATAGTATTTCCGAAAATACTAATATTCCCACTCCCCCCAGCATATAAGCTCTTAAGCTTCTTCAATCTCCCCATCCCTTCTGGCAGGGCACTCAACAAATTATAAGGGCCAGTATTCTGGCTTTCTATCCATTTTCTCTCTTTGTAGTCCCATATCCGATTACTCAATATCAGTTCTTCCAGTTCCGTCAGTTCAAAGAGTGCTTCGGGTAGCTCGGTCAGTCCGGTACGTCCGAGGTCCAGGCTTTTGGCATTATCCGCTTTAGCTTTAGCGATCAGTTCCAGGGCAAGTTTTGACATGTTTTGTTGTGTTAACGTGTTGATGTTGTAAATATACGAAGCTTTTAAACCTTACAAAACAGCAGACCACTCCTTAGCCGGAAGATACTTCACGGTCTCCTTCATACCCATGGTCATAATCAGTAGCCCCAGCCATTCTTTGGTTGTTTCTTCATTGCCACCAAAAACGGGTATACCATCATCCACCATCTCAAACTTAATCTCCCCGCCCCAGGAAATATACTCCAGAAGCGTAATCTCGACAGGCTCCAAATCAACACGAGGTGCAAAAGGCACACTATACCGTCCCGGCCCCCGTTCTTCTCTCTTTCTCAATTCAGATACAATAGGAGGTTCAATAGTAAAAATATCCAGTTTGGTAATACCCGGCCGGTCATGGTCAAAAATTCGACGATGGTCGATCTTTAATTCAGGAATAGAAACAGAAGCATAATAAGGAGAACTAACCGGCACTTTCCGAAACTGAGCTCCATCCAGCACCATCGGGCTAAAAGTCCGGTCTTCATAATCTATCATCCAGACTTCCGCTAATCCTGCCTTTGCATATTTATCCAGCCTGATGCCAAAGTCAAATGCCCGCATATAAGGAGTAACCACCTCTATAATCAAGTCTGGCGCACCTTCCAGATAAGCATCTTTTATTCGATAACACTCTTCGTCTCTGATAATATAAACATCCGGCATAAAAATATCGGCTCCAAGCTTGATGGACATTCTGCCACCGAAAACAGTTATTCCCGGAGTGTTGAAAAGAGAAAATTGCATATTAAATGCCAGTTGTTGTACCCGCAAATAAGGAGGCTTCACTGCTGTAAAATCAGCTAAGGGGGCAGCAACATTTTCTCTTCCATATACTTCAATAACGGCTTCTTGTAAAATATCTCTTGGCACAAGATCCGCAACATACTGCGCCCCTAAATTTTCCACCATATAAGCCAGCATCATAGCCGATTTTCTGAGATTACCTCCAATAATAAACCGACCATCTACCAATTCTGCTTTGTGTTTTGGCAAAGCATCATAAAAACGTAAACCTTTCATAAATCATATTTAGCGATGAGTTCCAGGGAGAGTTTTGACATGTTTTATTGTGTTGATGTACTGTAGTGTTATGGTGTTGATGTTGTAAATATACGAAGTGTTTTCTTTCTGAAAAAAAGTGTTTATAACAAATTGCACAGTTTTACTGTTTGTCCACCCTCTTTTTCTCCCTCCAAAGGGAGATATTGTCTGTTTTCTAGCTGTGACAATCTGTGGTGGGAAACAAAAAAGCCTCCCCGAAGGAAGGCTTAAATAATTTCATCAACTGACATCCCCCTTCTATTAGTAAGAGAAGGGGGCAGGGGATGAGTTAATCTTAATTAATAACGGTAGTACTCAGGCTTAAACGGTCCTTCCGTTTTAATACCAAGATAATCTGCCTGATCCGTAGAAAGCGTCTCTAGCTCTACACCGATTTTCTCTAAGTGTAAGCGGGCAACTTTCTCATCTAAATGCTTAGGCAACATGTATACCTCATTCTTGTAATTATCGCCATTCAGCCATAGCTCCAATTGCGCTAAAGTCTGATTGGTAAAAGAATTAGACATTACAAAAGACGGGTGACCAGTCGCACAACCCAAGTTCACTAAGCGACCTTCTGCCAGAATGATGATGTCTTTACCATCTACAGTATACTTGTCTACTTGTGGCTTAATAACAATTTTGCTATCACCATGTTTGCCATTCAACCAAGCCATGTCGATCTCATTATCGAAGTGACCGATATTACAAACGATGGTTTTATCTTTCATCTGCTCAAAATGCTTACCAGAGATGATGTCTTTACAACCAGTAGCCGTTACTACGATATTAGCTTCTTCCAAAGCCTTATCCATACGCTTCACAGCGAAACCGTCCATTGCAGCCTGTAAAGCACAGATTGGATCAATTTCAGTAATGATTACTCTCGCACCTGCACCACGCAGAGAAGCAGCAGAACCTTTTCCTACATCACCATAACCAGCAACAACAGCTACCTTACCAGCGATCATTACATCAGTAGCACGACGGATCGCATCTACACAAGACTCTTTACAACCGTATTTATTATCGAACTTCGACTTAGTTACAGAGTCATTCACATTGATAGCAGGAAGTGGCAAAGTACCATTACGCATACGCTCGTACAAACGGTGTACACCAGTAGTTGTCTCCTCACTCAATCCTTTAATATCTTTCACCAATTCAGGATAGCGATCCAGTACCATATTAGTCAGGTCACCACCATCATCTAGAATCATGTTTAGTGGCTTACGGTCTTCGCCGAAAAATAAAGTTTGCTCAATTGCCCAGTCAAACTCTTCTTCGTTCATTCCTTTCCAGGCATAAACAGCAATACCGGCAGCAGCAATAGCAGCAGCAGCGTGATCTTGCGTAGAAAAGATATTACAAGACGACCAGGTAACTTCAGCACCCAGATGTACCAATGTTTCGATCAGTACAGCAGTCTGTATTGTCATATGCAGGCAACCTGCAATTCTAGCACCAGCTAATGGCTTTGTATCACCATATTCTTCACGAAGTGCCATCAAACCTGGCATTTCAGCTTCTGCCAGTTCCATCTCTTTGCGACCCCAGTCAGCAAGAGAAATGTCTTTAACCTTATATTTTAAGTAATCTACAGTTGGCATGGAAATAAGTATTTTTTAATAATTTTATTAAACGTGTTCCGAAAACGGACGCAAAGGTACGACTTTACTGTGTTATTAACAACTATCGCTTTGATAGGTTGACAGATAAGGCATATTTTATTGAGGTGCGCATGTGTTGAAGTATTGAAGTATTGAAGTGTTGAAGTCTATTGTATTAATTATTGCAATTAAAAAGTATCACCTCTCTCAGTCCCGAAAATTTTCGGGGCGGTCTCACAGTGAGCAAAGCGAACGATCTCGCCTCTCACAGTGCCTTCTGGCACGGCCTAAAAATAATTGGAAAATATTTTACCCACCTTTTGGATAAATCGGAAAACTCACTATCTTTGCAGTCCGTTTGGGCAAACTGTGTAAGGTATTCAACGGAAAAGCCTTGTAAAATCAGTGTTTCAGACGAAAAAATAATAAAAAAATCATTGGTTCTATTTTGAACTTCTAAAATAATTTATTAATGCCAACGATCAATCAACTCGTTCGTAAAGGAAGAAAGGTCACTAAGATGGCAAGCAAATCCAGAGCTTTGGATTCTTGTCCTCAGAAACGTGGAGTATGTACTCGTGTATATACTACTACGCCAAAGAAACCTAATTCAGCTTTACGTAAAGTAGCGAAGGTGCGCTTGACAAATGGTATTGAGGTCATTGCTTACATCCCTGGAGAGGGGCACAACCTACAGGAACACTCTATTGTGTTGATTCGTGGGGGAAGGGTAAAAGATTTACCTGGTGTACGTTATACAGTAGTACGTGGAGCGCTCGATACAGCAGGTGTAGAAGGTCGCCTTCAGAGTCGCTCAAAATATGGAGCAAAAAGACCTAAAAAGTAAATGTAGTTACGTATTCAATACGTAAGTACTCAAATAGAAGATATGAGAAAAAGAAAACCAAAGGCGCGGGTAATTGCACCGGATCCAAGATACGGAGATCCAATGGTTACTCAGTTTGTCAATAATATGATGTTATCAGGAAAGAAAAATACAGCTTTCTCTGTATTCTACGATGCAATGGATATCATTGCTGAAAAAACTGGTAATAATCCACATGAAACTTGGGAAAAAGCACTGAAAAATGTGATGCCACAAGTACAAGTACGTTCTCGTCGTGTAGGTGGTGCTACTTTCCAGATACCATCAGAAGTTCGTCCTGCTCAAAGAGTTTCTATCGGAATGAAATGGATGATCTTGTTTGCACGCAAACGTAGTGGTAAAGGAATGGCAAGCAAATTAGCTGCCGAGATTATGGCAGCCGCCAAAAATGAAGGCGCCGCCGTGAAGAGAAAAGAAGATACGCACAAAATGGCTGAATCTAACCGTGCATTTGCACACTTTAGATAAGCCAACCTACTTAATAATTAATCATTTTAATAATAATTAAGGTAAAAGGCCATGTCAAAAGACCTAAAGTACACTAGGAATATTGGAATTGCTGCACACATTGATGCAGGAAAGACCACGACGACTGAGCGTATTCTTTACTATACAGGACTAACTCACAAAATCGGTGAGGTACACGATGGAGGTGCTACAATGGACTGGATGGAACAGGAGCAGGAAAGAGGTATCACAATTACTTCAGCTGCTACTAAAACAGAATGGAAGTGGGATGATAAAGAGTTTTCACTCAATATTATTGATACTCCCGGTCACGTTGATTTTACTGTAGAGGTAGAACGTTCATTGCGTGTATTAGATGGCACGGTAGCTTTATTCTGTGCAGTTGGTGGTGTAGAACCTCAATCAGAAACAGTATGGCGTCAGGCTGATCGTTACCGCGTTCCACGTATCGGATTCGTTAACAAAATGGATCGCTCTGGTGCTGATTTCTTTGACGTTTGCAATCAAATTAAAGAAAAATTAGGTGCAAAACCTGTACCTATTGTATATCCTATCGGCGCTGAACATGATTTCAGAGGCGTAGTTGATCTACTGGATAATGAAGCTATTATCTGGGACGAATCTTCTCAGGGTATGAAATATGATGTGATCGATATTCCTGCCGACATCGCTGAAGATGTAGCTAAATATCGTGAGCAATTAGTAGAAGCAGTAGCTGAATATGATGATGGATTAATGGAGAAATTCTTCGAAGATCCAGATTCTATTACACGTCAGGATTTGCGTGATGCTATCCGTGCAGCAGTGATTGATATGAGTATCATTCCAATGATGTGTGGTTCTGCTTTCAAAAATAAAGGAGTTCAGCTATTATTGGATGCTGTTTGTGCATTCTTACCTTCTCCTCTTGATATAGAAGCTGTTGAAGGTATTGATCCTGATACAGATGAGCAAATCACACGTAAGCCGGATGTTAACGAACCTTTCGCTGCATTAGCATTTAAAATTGCTACCGATCCTTATGTAGGTCGTCTGTGTTTCTTCCGTGTCTATTCTGGTGCATTGAATGCAGGTTCTTATGTGATGAACACACGTTCAGGCAAGAAAGAACGTATTTCTCGTATCTATCAGATGCACTCAAACAAGCAGAATCCTGTTGATCGTGTAGAAGCTGGTGATATTGCAGCTGGTGTAGGTTTCAAAAACATCAGAACTGGTGATACGCTTTGCGATGAGAAGCAACAGATCATTCTTGAGGATATGACATTTCCTGATCCGGTTATCGGTGTAGCAGTGGAGCCTAAGACTCAGAAAGATATGGATAAGTTGGGTATGGCTTTAGGGAAATTAGCCGAAGAAGATCCGACTTTCAAAGTACGTTACGACGAAAATACCAACCAAACCATTATTAGTGGAATGGGAGAGTTGCACCTGGAAATCATTATTGATCGTCTGAAAAGAGAGTTCAAAGTTGAATGTAATCAGGGACAACCACAGGTAAATTATAAAGAAGCATTGACTAATCAGGTTTCACACCGTGAACGCTTGAAAAAACAATCAGGTGGTTCTGGTTTATTTGCTGATATGCAATTTGAACTAGGTCCTGCTGATGCAGAATTCCTGGAAAGTGAAGACTTCAAAAGTGGTAAAGAAAAACTTCAGTTCGTTTGGGACATTACTGGTGGTGCTATCGACAAAAACTATGTCAAGCCTATCAAAGATGGTTTCAAAGCTATGATGGAGAATGGTATTCTTGCCGGGTACTCTATTGAAAGTATGAAGGTTCGTGTATTTGATGGTGGAATGCACGCAGTGGATTCTAAACCAATTGCCTTCGAACTTTGTGCAAAAGAAGGTTTCAAAGCTGCTGCCGGTAAAGCTGGTTCAGTACTACAGGAGCCTATCATGAAATTGGAAATTATTACGCCAGAAGAATATACAGGTTCTGTTATCGGTGACTTGAACCGTCGCCGTGGATTACCGAAAGGACAAGAGCCACGTACAGGTGGAGCAGTTGCGATTACAGCAGATGTGCCACTTTCTGAAATGTTCGGTTATGTAACTCAGTTACGTACCATCACTTCAGGTCGTGCAAACTCTTCTATGGAATTCTCACATTACGCTACAGTTCCTAAGAACTTAGCTGAGAAAATCATCGAAGAAGCTAAAAGCTAAACAGTGAAATTCATAGTAGCCAGTCTCTGGCTGGCTACTGTTTTTATACTTTATTTTATATTAGGTATGCGGACTGGAATTAGTTCACGTCCGGTACATAATTAGGGTTATGAATCAAAAAATTAGAATCAAACTTCGTTCTTACGACCACAACTTAGTGGACAAATCAACGGAAAAGATCATCAAGACTGTACGTAACAGCGGTGCTGTTGTGGCTGGTCCGATTCCGCTACCCACAGAGAAGAAAATTTATACCGTTTTACGGTCTCCTCACGTCAACAAGAAGTCGAGGGAACAGTTCCAACTCTGTACGCACAAGCGTCTGATTGAGATTTACACGCCTACACCTAAAACTGTAGATGCGTTGTCAAAACTCGAACTGCCCAGTGGAGTAGACATTCAGGTTAAGTTGACGTAAGCACCTCTTCCGAAAGGAATTGCTTATCTCTGTGGTACTTATTGGAATACAAACATGTTATTTCAATAGGGTGTCATAACTAAAGACATTATCGGATTACGAAGTTGAATTATCTTTGCACTATTTGTGCATTGATGATTGTTAAAATGTAATGAGTGGTAGGGTGATTTGTTGTATCATCCATCGTCCTCTGTCGCTCATAACTAAAAAAATAAAGACTCAATATGGAAGGTCTTATTGGTAAAAAAATTGGTATGACCAGTGTTTATACTGAAGACGGTAAAAACATTGCATGTACAGTAGTTGAGGCTGGACCTTGTGTAGTTACACAGGTTAAGACTGAAGATACAGACAACTACAACGCATTACAACTGGGTTTTGCAGAAGCAAAAGAAAAAAATACTACCCAGCCATTGCAAGGTCATTTTAAGAAAGCTAGCACTACACCCAAACGCAAGCTGGTAGAGTTTCGCGATTGCGAACTTGGAAAAAGCTTAGGCGAGACAGTTACAGTTACTGATGTATTTGAAGAAGGCGATATAGTTAGTGTAGTAGGAAAATCGAAAGGTAAAGGTTTTCAAGGGGTGGTAAAACGCCACGGCTTTGCTGGTGTAGGAGATCGCACACACGGTCAGCACAACAGAGAGCGTGCTCCTGGTTCTATCGGTGCTGCTTCTTATCCTGCTCGTGTATTCAAAGGCATGAGAATGGCAGGACGCACAGGCGGAACGCGTATCAAAACGCAAAATTTAAGAATATTACGAATCTATCCTGATAAAAATATCTTATTAATCAGTGGAGCTGTCCCCGGACACAAAGGTTCTTTCGTAATTATTGAGAAATAAGCATCCCTCTTATCGGGATAAATCGAATTCGTTTTATCATGAAAATAGACGTATTTAATATACAAGGCAGCAAAACCGGCAAACAAGTAGACTTACCGGAGGAAATTTTTGGCATCGAGCCAAATGAACACGCTGTTTATCTGGCTGTTAAGCGCTATTTAGCTAATCAGCGTCAAGGAACGCACAAAGCTAAAGAACGTGGTGAAATAGCTGGTTCTACAAAAAAGATCAAACGCCAAAAGGGTACGGGTACTGCTCGTGCAGGTAGTTTGAAAAATCCACTCTTTCGTGGAGGTGGACGTGTTTTTGGTCCTAGACCAAGAACTTACGACCAGAAAATTAACCGAAAAGTGAAAGCACTCGCACGTAAATCTGCACTATCCAGTAAAGTGAAAGCTGAGGAAGTAATGGTGTTGGAAGATTTCACTTTTGATAGCCCAAGTACAAGCGAATATGTCAATATTCTGAGTAACCTTGACTTGAAAGGTCAGAAGACATTATTAGTTATTGGAGAAGGGGATAGCAACGTTTACCTGTCTAGCCGTAATTTGCAAAAAGCTCAGGTAAAAACAGCAAATGACCTATGTACTTATGATATTCTAAACGCCAAGCGTGTAATTATATCTGAAGGTGCAGTCGATAAAATAAAAGAAACTTTTGCATAAAAGTCGATAATATTTCGACATTCAAGGATTGAATATCATGGCAAAAAAGAATATTCTAATAAAACCTTATATCACTGAAAAAACGGAGTTGTTGCAAGAAATGGGACAACACCGAAAGGTAAAAACGAAGTTTAATCGTTACACCTTCATCGTTGATAAAAAGGCGAATAAGATAGAAATTAAAAAAGCAGTTGAAGACATGTACCAGGTGACTGTATTATCAGTTAATACTGTTGTCATGCCTGCAAGAGCTAAAAGCAGAATGACACGTAGCGGTGCTATCCGTGGAAGAGTCAGTGCTTACAAAAAAGCTTATGTAACTATTCCGGACGGCGAGGAAATCGACGTATACGGAGAACTTTAATACTCAGGGAGGCTGAATAGCATCACACGGCATTGAGTATGTTGTACAAAACAACATCGTGATGCTCAGTTCACATTTCCTGTAAAATTAGTACAATGCCAGTTAAAAAGTATAGACCAATTACACCAGGGCTTCGTCACAGAGTTTCCAATACTTTTGAGGAACTGACAGCCAGTAAACCGGAAAAAAGCCTGACAGTAGGTATAAAGAAGACCGGTGGACGTAACAGCCAGGGACGGATGACTGTCCGTAATCGTGGTGGTGGACACAAAAGACGCTATCGTATTATTGACTTCAAACGCAATAAAGATGGTGTGCAAGGGACAGTAAAAACGATTGAGTACGATCCAAACCGTACGGCATATATTGCTCTGCTGGAATATAAAGATGGCGAAAAACGCTACATCTTGGCACCAGATAAGATAAAAGTAGGAGATACTGTTATGTCTGGAAAGAAAGCTACTCCAGATGCAGGTCATACAATGTTCCTTTCAGATATTCCATTAGGTGCAACTATTCATGCTGTAGAAATGCAGCCAGGTAAAGGTGCAGCTTTAGCAAGAAGTGCTGGTACTTACGCCGACTTGCAGGGACGTGAAGGGAAGTATGCTATCCTAAAATTGCCTTCTGGAGAAACACGCAGAGTATTATTGACTTGTAGAGCTACGATTGGTCGTGTTTCTAATGTTGACCACTCTTTACAGGTCATGGGTAAAGCTGGTCGTAATCGCTGGAAAGGTCGTCGTCCAAGAGTTCGTGGTGTTGCCATGAACCCAGTAGATCACCCGATGGGAGGTGGTGAAGGACGTGCATCAGGTGGTCATCCACGTTCACGCACAGGCGTTATGGCGAAAGGTCAGAAGACCAGAAGCCTGAAAAAACCTTCTAATAAGCTAATTATTAGTAGAAGAAACGCAAAGAAATAAAATAATAAGCCGACGAATAAACGTTAATTCGTAATTCGTAATTCGTAATTCGTAATTTATATTATACAATGGCTCGTTCAATAAAAAAAGGACCTTACGTATACCACAAATTGCTAGTCAAATTGGCTAAAGCAAAGGATTCAAGTGCAAAGCGTAAAACGGTAATCAAAACATGGTCACGTTCATCTATGATCATTCCTAATATGGTCGGCGAAACAATTGCCGTACACAATGGTAAAACTTTCGTACCGGTATTTGTTACAGAGAACATGGTTGGCCACAAGCTAGGAGAGTTTTCACCAACACGTAGCTTTAAAGGTCACGCAGGTAATAGAAAGAAATAATAATTAGTTAAGTAGTTAGGTGCTGAGAGGTCAAGTAAGTAGTGATGAATTTTGCAAAGTAGAATTTATTTCCTAACTCAACCAATCAAAACTCAACTAATCACGATAATAAATTATCATGCAAGCAGTTGCTAAACTTAGAAATTGTCCAATGTCTGCTCGAAAAATGCGTCTGGTGGCGGATAATATCCGTGGCAAAGATGTAGACAAAGCTTTGGACATCTTGAAATTTACTCGCAAAGAAGCGGCTACATGGTTAGAGAAACTTCTACTATCTGCCGTTAATAATTGGGAGCAAAAAACTGAAGGACAGGATCCTGATGAATATGAGCTGTATATCAGCGAAATATTGGTAAATCAAGGTCCTCAGCTAAAACGTTTTCGTCCTGCACCATTTGGTCGTGCACACCGCATCCGCAAGCACACTAACCATGTTACTATTGTAGTAGATAACAGAGTGTACCTGCCAGGTGAAGACGAAGAAGAAGTAGTTGAATCAGAAACAGATAACGATTAATAATCAGTCACGAATCAGGAAACTGAATAAAATTTTATATTCACTTCCGATTCTTTACTCAAAGTTAATATGGGTCAGAAGACAAATCCAATAGGTAATCGCTTAGGCATCATCAGAGGCTGGGACTCTAGCTGGTTTGGTGGCAAGGATATGGGAAAAAAAGTCGTTCAGGACGAAAAAATCCGTACCTATCTGAAAGCAAGGGTAAATAAAGGTGGTATCGCCCGTGTAGTTATTGAGCGTACGCTCAAACGCATCACAGTGACTATCCATACTTCACGCCCTGGTATCATCATCGGGAAAGGTGGTCAGGAAGTTGACCGTATCCGTGAAGAGTTGAAAAAACTAACCGGTAGTGATGTGCAGATTAATATTGTGGAAATTCGCAAGCCAGAACTAGACGCAGCTATCGTTGCCGAACAGATCGCTAAGCAATTGGAAGCACGTATTAATTATCGCCGTGCTATCAAAATGTCCATTCAGTCCACTATCAGAGCAGGTGCTGAAGGTATTAAAGTACGTATCTCAGGTCGTTTGAATGGTGCAGAGATGGCACGTTCAGAAGAGTATAAAGATGGGCGTACACCTTTACACACTTTCCGTGCAGATATCGACTATGCATTATGTGAAGCTCAGACTATCTACGGTAAGATCGGTGTGAAAGTCTGGATTTGCAAAGGTGAAGTATTCGGTAAACGTGACCTCTCACCGAATGTCGGAGTGAAGAAAGAACAAACTGGCGGACGTGGAAGAGGACGTGGAAGAGGAAACAACAGAGGCGGCGGACGTGGAAGAGGAGGAAATAGAGGTGGTAGAAACCGCAATTAATTTTACGATATTCAAGATATTTGCCGTACCTTTGCCGAGCTTTTTTGACTCGTAATGGATTTATTTCTAATACGGTACTAAAATCATAGAAAATGCTACAGCCAAAAAGAACTAAATATCGCAAACAGCAGAAAGGACGCATTCGTGGAAATGCGCAAAGAGGAAGCTCTATCGCTTTCGGTTCTTTCGGTTTGAAATCCCTGGATACAGGGCGTCTCACCAACCGTCAGATAGAATCTGCTCGTGTTGCTATGACACGTTATATGAAAAGGGAAGGTCAGGTTTGGATCCGTATTTTCCCGGACAAACCAATTACCAATAAACCGGCTGAAGTACGTATGGGTAAAGGTAAAGGAGCCTTAGACCACTACGTCGCAAATATTAAGCCGGGACGTATCATGTTTGAGATTGATGGTGTACCCAGAGAGATTGCTCAGGAAGCACTTCGTCTTGCAGCTCAAAAATTACCGGTTCAGACCAAATTGGTTGTTCGCCGGGATTATGTAGAATAATAAGTCAACTGATTAATATCATGGCATCAGAAAAATATAAAGGAATTCAAGGTTTATCCGATGATGACCTGAAAGATGAAATCTTCGCAGCAGAAGCCAAGTTGCAAAGTAAAAAGTTTACCAATGCGGTAACTGGCTTGGAAAATCCATTAGAGATTAAAGAGCTGAGAAAAGATATTGCTCGATTAAAGACAGAGCATCGTGCCCGTGAAATGGCAAATATGTCTCCAGAGCAATTGGCTAAACGAAGTAAAATTCGTGCAAGAAGAAAAAAACGTTAATAAATTGAGTATAAAGTCCTGAACTTTACTCATTCAAGCATTAAAATAATGTCGAAACGTAATCTTAGAAAGGAAATTACAGGGATTGTCAGCAGTAACAAAATGGACAAGACCATCACCGTATTGGTAGAGCGTCGCCTGCGTCACCCACTTTATGGTAAATTCGTAAAGAAATCAAAAAAATTCACTGCTCATGATGAAAATAATGAAGTAGGAATTGGTGACAAAGTACGCATCGTTGAAACTCGTCCATTGAGTAAGAAGAAGCGTTGGAGATTAGCAGAAATCATAGAAAGAGCAAAATAAAATGATACAGCAAGAATCTAGACTAAAGGTAGCCGACAACAGTGGCGCTAAAGAAGTTCTGTGTATCCGTGTACTCGGAGGTACAAAACGCAGGTATGCTTCTATTGGTGACATGATTGTCGTTACAGTCAAGGAAGCGGCACCAGGCGGTCTGAAAAAAGGGACTGTCTCTAAGGCAGTAATTGTACGTACCAAAAAAGAGATACGACGCAAAGACGGTTCATATATTCGTTTCGACGATAATGCTGTTGTATTGCTGACTGCTGCTGAAGAGCCTCGTGGTACGCGTATATTTGGTCCTGTTGCACGTGAATTGCGTGACAGAGACTTTATGAAAATTGTTTCGTTAGCTCCTGAAGTATTATAAACATGAGCAAGAAAAAGTTTACAGCTAAGCTGAAGATAAAGAAAGGCGATACAGTCGTCGTTACTGCCGGTGCTTACAAAAATAAGCGCGGTGAAGTACTCGAAGTATTCCCTTCTAAAAACAGAGCAACTGTTTCAGATGTTAATCTGAGAAAAAAGCACAACAAACCAACTCAGGATCAACCTGGTGGAATTACTGATATTCCTGCAAGCATTCATATTTCTAATTTGATGCTGGTCGATCCGTCCACAGGCGAACCTACTCGTGTAGGCCGCAAAAAGGAAGGTGATAAGTTGATGCGCTATTCTAAAAAATCCGGTGAAATTATCAAGTGATGAGTTATACACCTCGTTTAAAGGAAAAATATAACAACGAAGTTGTACCAGCTCTGATGGAAAAGTTTCAGTACAAATCCATCATGCAGGTGCCTAAGTTGGTAAAAATCTGCCTCAATCAAGGGGTTGGAGATGCTACTGGTGATAAAAAACTGGTAGACAATGCAGTCGAAGAAATGACAATGATCGCAGGACAGCGCGCAGTCGCTGTGAAAGCAAAGAAATCAGTGTCTAACTTCAAATTGCGTGAAGGTATGCCTATTGGTGTGCGTGCAACACTGCGCGGCATACAAATGTATGAGTTTTTGGATCGTTTTGTAAACGTAGCACTACCTCGTGTACGTGACTTCCGCGGAATCAACGATAAGAGTTTCGATGGTCGTGGAAATTACTCAATTGGTATTACAGAGCAAATCATCTTTCCAGAAATTGATATCGACAAAATCGGCCGCATTAGCGGTATGGATGTAACTTTTGTAACTACGGCTAAAACAGATGCTGAAGCTCTAGAATTGCTCAAAATGATGGGGCTGCCGTTTAAAAATCAGAATTAATCATGGCTAAGAAATCCGTTATAGCACGTCAGAGAAAACGTGAAAAAATGGTCGCCAAATATGCTGAAAAGCGTAAACAGCTAAAGGAAGCAGGCGATTACGAAGGACTGGATAAGCTACCTAGAAATGCTTCTCCGGTACGTTTAAAAAATCGCTGTGGATTAACCGGTAGACCAAAAGGTTACATGCGTGACTTTGGTATTTGTCGTGTTGCTTTCCGCAAGTTGGCATTAGAAGGTAAAATTCCTGGTGTGAAAAAAGCCAGTTGGTAATTCAAAATCACCAATATTTAAATTAAGCAAAAAATGGTAACAACCGATCCTATAGCAGATTATCTGACCAGATTGCGTAATGCGCAAATGGCAGGACACCGTATTGTGGAAATACCGGCATCTAAGCTAAAGAAGCGTATTACTGAAATCCTTTATGATCAGGGATTTGTCCTTAAATATAAATTTGATGATGAAGCTGGGAAACAGGGACTCATCAAAATCGCTATCAAATATCAGCGTGGAACTAAAAATCCTGTAATTCGCAAATTACAACGTATTAGTAAGCCTGGTTTGAGAAAGTATGTAGGTAAAGATGACCTGCCAAGAGTAATTAATGGTTTAGGTATCGCTATCATATCTACTTCTAAAGGAGTGATGACAGGCAAGCAAGCCAAAGAGGAGAATGTTGGAGGTGAAGTACTCTGCTACGTATATTAATAGAAAATTTACTCAGAAGAGTTTTAAAAATAAATATCATGTCCAGAATAGGAAATGCACCGATCTCGATCCCATCCGGAGTAGACATCAAAGTGGAGAAAAACCTGGTAACGGTCAAAGGACCTAAAGGTGAATTAACACAAAAGATAGACAGGGATCTCAAAGTAGAGATTGAAGATGGAACACTGACTGTTTCCAGACCAACTGACCAAAAGCGTCACCGTTCTATGCACGGATTATACCGTTCATTAATCAATAATATGGTGGCAGGCGTCTCTACTGGCTATACAAAAACACTTGAATTAGTAGGTGTAGGTTATAGAGCTTCCAACTCTGGACAACTATTGGAATTATCACTAGGATATTCTCACCCTGTGATGTTCTATGTTCCTAATGAAGTAAAAGTAACTACAGAATCTGTAAAAGGTCAAAATCCTAAAGTGATTCTGGAAAGCGCAGATAAACAATTAATTGGTCAGGTAGCAGCGAAAATTCGTGCCTTCAGAAAACCTGAGCCATACAAAGGAAAAGGTATCCGCTTTGAAGGTGAAGAAATTCGTCGTAAAGCAGGTAAGGCAGCTGGTGCTTAATCCAGTTTATTATTCAACAAATATTTTTACTTGCTGGATGGCAGTTGTGTGTACAAATCATCTGGTAAAAAAGGTAAGCAAAAATGGCAACAGCTAAAAAAGTCGTGCGAAGAAAGAAAATTCGCATGCGCATCAGAAAAAAAATTAAAGGCACTCTACAGCGCCCGCGCTTGTCTGTATTCCGTAGCAATAAGCAGATTTATGCTCAGTTGGTCGATGATATTAGCGGACACACACTATGTGCTGCTTCTTCAAAGGAATGTGCTGCGAGTAACAATAAATTAGAACAAGCTAAAGAAGTAGGTAAACTAATAGCTTCTAAAGCAAAGGATAATGATATAGAAAATGTTGTTTTCGATAGAAGTGGCTACTTATATCATGGACGTGTAAAAGCACTAGCTGATGGTGCTCGCGAAGGAGGACTTTCATTATAATAAGAAGATGGCAAGCTCAAGCTTGAATAAAAAATATCAAAATGGCAGATAACAATAGAAGATCAGGCGGAAGAAATAACCGCAATCGCCACTCGCCGGCTGTTGAATCAGAATTCAAAGAAAAACTGGTTAATCTCAACCGTGTTGCTAAAGTAACTAAAGGTGGTAGAACTTTTAGCTTTGCAGCTGTAGTGGTTGTCGGTAACGGTAAAGGTAAAGTCGGTCACGGACTAGGAAAAGCCCGTGATGTTTCCGAAGCTATTGCCAAAGCCGTAGATGATGCTAAAAAGAACTTGATTACTTTCCCGCTTTATAAAGGAACGATACCTCATGAAGTAAAAGGAAAGTATGGTGCAGGAAAAGTATTTATTAAACCTGCTTCAGACGGTACAGGGGTAATTGCTGGTGGTGCTATGCGTGCCGTACTGGAAATTGCTGGTGTACAGAATGTACTGAGTAAATCTCAAGGCTCTTCTAATCCACATAACGTCATCAAAGCTACTTTGAATGCCTTACAACAATTGCGTGGTCCAATGGAAATCGCAAAAGAGCGTGGCATTACAATGGAAAAACTTTTCAACGGATAAACCAGTTGTATTTGTGACTATGATAGCTCACAAACCAACATAAGACATATTTGTCATGGCAAAAATCAAAATTACACAGGTTAAAAGCATTATAGATCGTTCTAAAAGACAAAAAGATACGATTAAAGCATTAGGTTTGCGCAAAATGAATCATAGCGTTGAAAAAGAAGCCACTCCACAAATACTGGGAATGGTGAAAAAAGTAGCGCATTTGATTAAAGTGGAAGAACTCTAAACCTGTTTGAGAAAAGGATGGTGTGTTTACGCCATTCATCATTTATCATTCATTATTTGAATAAACATGCAACTTCATAATTTATCACCGGCTAAAGGCTCAGTAAAGAAAGGTAAGCGAATCGGTCGTGGACAAGGTTCCGGCAGAGGTGGAACGTCTACCCGTGGTCATAAGGGTGCTCAGTCTCGTTCCGGTTATTCCAGAAAGAAAGGTTTTGAAGGTGGAGGAGTTACTCTGATTCAGAGAACACCAAAACGTGGTTTCAAAAATATTAACAGAGTCGCTTATACACCTATTAATTTGAACCGCCTGGAAGCTATTTCAGAGAAGTTCGGATTGAAAGCAATCGATGTAGCTGCACTTGTTAAACACGGCATCGCTACAAAACATGACAAAATTAAAATATTGGGCAATGGAGAGATTGGCTGTAAACTTGATGTTACAGCACATGCTTTCTCTGCATCAGCCAAAAGTGCTATTGAAGCACAAGGAGGAACAGCCAATATTGCATAAAAGAAATAATAGTTTATCATTTTAGATAAACTCCCAAGATAAGGTACAATGAAAAAATTCTTCACTACACTCAAAAACATCTGGTCAATTGAAGAACTGCGTAATCGCATTATCTTCACTCTAGCCATATTAATGCTGTTCCGTTTCGGTTGTTTTGTGGTGCTACCTGGTATTGTACCTTCAGCGCTAGAAAGTGCAGCTGCCGAAGGTAGCGGTGCTGGTATCCTTTCTCTTATAGATGCTTTCACAGGAGGCGCTTTTAATCGTGCAGGGGTATTTGCCCTTGGTATCATGCCCTATATATCTGCTTCGATTATCGTTCAGTTACTAGGATTTGCAGTACCCTACTTCCAGAAATTACAAAAAACAGAAGGAGAATCCGGTAGAAAGAAATTAACACAAATTACCCGTTGGCTGACAGTAGCAATCACGCTCGTTCAGGCAGGTGGATATTTGACATATATTAGTAGTATTAACGGCTCTATAGCACCTACAGTTTCTCCATCCGTTTTCTGGTTGAGTAATATTATCATTCTTACAGCAGGGGTTATTCTCGCAATGTGGTTAGGTGAACGTATTACTGACCGAGGAATAGGTAATGGTATCTCACTACTTATCATGATCGGTATTATCGCAACATTACCAACAGCGTTTGCTGCTGAAGTTGACTTCCGTCTATCAGGTGGTGATAATAGTGGTGGTCTGGTTATGTTTATACTGGTTATCGCCGCATTAGTTGCAATAACCTTGGTCACTATCATGATCATTCAGGCAATTCGTAAAATTCCTTTACAATATGCTAAGAGAATGGTCGGAAGAGGGAGTACAAGTGTTCCTGTAGTAGGAGCAAGAGATTATCTCCCAGTGAAAGTAAATGCAGCAGGAGTAATGCCTATCATCTTTGCCCAGGCATTAATGTTCTTACCGGCTACTATTGCTCCACTGTTTGTCGGAACTGAGGAAGCACAGTCCAATTGGTTCGTTCAGGCATTAAGCGATTTCACATCAGGACCATATAATGTGATTTATTTCTTTTTGGTGGTTTTATTCACCTATATATATACAGCACTTATAGTAAATCCACAGCAACATTCTGAATATTTAAAACGTCAGAATGCATTCATTCCTGGTGTAAAACCAGGCAAGAATACTGCTGACTTCATCGATACAGTAACTACCCGTGTAACATTACCAGGGTCTGTATTCCTTGGTTTAATTGCTATTATGCCTGCATTTGCTGCCGCCTTCGGAGTAAATACAGCATTTGCAATGTTCTTTGGAGGTACATCATTACTGATTATGGTAGGAGTAGTACTGGATACATTACAACAAATTGAAAGTCATTTACTGATGCGCCGGTATGACGGACTAGTTAAAACTGGTCGTGTGAAAGGCAGAAAATCAGGCATGACTGTAGGCGCTCCTATGTAAATCGTAACTCAACAAGAGCCTTTATGATTTATTATAAAACGGATGCCGAAATAGAAAAAATGCGTGAAAGCGCGCATTTAGTCTCAAAAACTCTGGGGCTTGTAGGCAGCATGCTAAAACCAGGTATTACTGGAAAAGAGGTTGATCTGGCTGCCGAAGAATTTATTCGAGATCATAAAGCGATTCCTGGCTTCAAAGGATATGGAAAGTTCCCTGCGACGCTTTGTGTTTCTCCAAACGAACAGGTAGTACACGGTATTCCATCTGAAGAACCTTTTAAAGAAGGTGATATCGTTTCTGTTGATTGCGGAGTAATTTTGAATAACTTTTATGGAGATTGTGCGTTCACTTTCGTGATCGGTGAGATTAGCGAAGAAGTCATGCAACTACTAAAAGTAACGCATGAATCACTCTATATGTGTATTGAAGTTGCACAAGTAGGTAAAAGAATCGGTGATATAGGTCATGCGGTTCAAAGCCATGCAGATAAGTACAAATATGGTGTTGTTCGTGAATTAGTCGGACACGGTATAGGTAAAAATTTGCATGAAGATCCGCAAGTACCAAATTACGGAAGAAGAGGACGAGGAACACAACTGAAAGATGGTTTGGTCATTGCTGTAGAACCCATGATTAATATGGGAACTAGAAAAATCAAACATCATGAAGATGGCTGGACTGTGACAACAGCAGATAAAAAACCTTCTGCACATTACGA
Source organism: Saprospiraceae bacterium (assembly GCA_020627965.1). Lineage (GTDB taxonomy): Bacteria > Bacteroidota > Bacteroidia > Chitinophagales > Saprospiraceae > JAHDEO01. Next base: position 19,188 of record JAHDFX010000018.1, read on the forward strand.
ACACACGATTGCCGTTAGAAAATCAGGAACAGAAATATTGACTACACATGATTATGTAGTCGAATCCATAAAAGCAAATCCTAATTTGAAAAATTTGGATTTCACAATAAAAAAGTAGATATTTGCACTCCAAAATTTTAATATGGCTAAACAGGAACTAATTAGACAAGACGGAACCATTACAGAAGCACTCTCTAACGCTATGTTCAGGGTACGTCTTGAAAATGGTCATGAAATTATCGCTACAATCTCCGGTAAGATGCGTATGAATTACATCCGTATTCTGCCAAGTGATAAAGTAGCTGTGGAAATGTCTCCATACGACCTAAGTAGAGGGCGTATTATTTACAGATATAAATAAGTAATTAGCCACTTTTAGCTAATTTGTAATACAATAATCATGAAAGTTAGAGCATCGATTAAAAAGCGTACAGCTGACTGCAAAATCGTCAGAAGAAAAGGAAAACTGTACATCATCAATAAGAAAAATCCTCGTTTCAAACAACGTCAAGGATAAAAAATAAACAGTATGGCTCGTATATCAGGGGTAGATTTACCCAAAAATAAAAGAGGAATTGTCGGTCTCACTTATATCTATGGTATAGGTTCTACACGTGCAAAAGAACTTCTTCATAAGTGTGAGATTGATGAGAGCGTAAAAATAAAAGATTGGTCTGATGAGAATATCAAAGCTATTCGTCAGTCAATTGCAGATGATTACGTAGTAGAAGGTGCATTACGTGGAGAAATCCAGATGAACATCAAACGTCTTATGGATATTGGCTGTTATAGAGGACTTCGTCATCGTAAAGGATTACCTCTACGTGGTCAGCGTACACAAACAAACGCCCGTACTCGTAAAGGTAAACGTAAAACAGTCGCTAACAAGAAAAAAGCTACTAAGTAATAATACTCATTGGTTCCTTTTGTGGAATGTTACAGGTAACTACCTGTGTTAAGAATACAACAATGGCAAAAGCAAAAAAAGTTAAAAAAAGAAAGGTAAGAGTAGAACCAGAAGGTTTTGCTTATATCAAAGCTAGTTTTAATAATATTATTATTTCTCTGACCAACAAGCAAGGACAGGTGATTTCTTGGGGATCAGCTGGTAAAGCAGGCTTTAGAGGTTCAAAGAAAAATACACCTTATGCTGCACAGGTCGCCGCAACAGATGCTGCAAGAGTAGCATATGATGCAGGACTGCGTACAGTTATAGTCTATGTTAAGGGACCGGGTTCTGGTCGTGAATCAGCTATCCGTGCTATCAATGCATCTGGTATTGAAGTGACTATCATCAGAGATGTTACTCCAATCCCTCACAATGGATGTCGTCCGCCAAAACGCAGACGTGTCTAAATTTCACTGAATAATCTATTTATAGTTTAATATAATGGCCAGATACACAGGACCGAAATCGAAGAAAGCAAGAGCACTTGGTGAAGCTATTTATGGCTTTGATCGTGCTTTTGAAAAGAAAAAATATAAGCCTGGACAACACGGTAACAGCAAAAGAAGAAAGCAGAAATCTGATTATGCTAGCCAGTTGATGGAAAAGCAAAAGGCTAAATACACATATGGTGTATTAGAGCGCCAGTTCCGCAATCTCTTTAAAAAAGCAAGTAGCAAAAAAGGAGTTACAGGTGAAGTTCTCTTCCAATTATTGGAAGCCAGACTAGATAATGTAGTATACCGTTTAGGAATTGCTCCTACACGTCGTGCTGCTCGCCAATTAGTATCACACAAGCACATTATTGTCAATGGTATTGTGAATAATGTACCTTCTGCTTCTATCCGTCCTGGAGATATAGTAGCTGTTCGCGGAAAATCCCAGGGATTAGATGTTGTCAGAGCATCTGTCGCCAACAAAAGCGATGTACGGAAATTTGGGTGGTTGGAATTTAATCCAGATAAAATGGAAGGTAAATTCCTTGAATTCCCATCTAGAGAAGATATACCTGAGAAGATCAACGAACAATTGATCGTCGAACTTTACTCTAAGTAATGACTATTAAAATTTCCGAACAAAAGCACAATACTCTTGTTCGGAAATTTTAACATATATATGAGTCGTAGCTTCGCTACGATTTTGCCTTTTAATATTCTTTCTTTTTAAATAATAAGTTCCCCCTATATGAGCATATTAAGTTTTCAGAAGCCGGACAAAATCATCATGCAAAAAGCCAATGATTTTGAAGGTGTATTTGAATTTAAGCCCCTTGAACCGGGATTCGGACAAACTATTGGCAATTCACTACGTAGAATTTTGCTGTCCTCTCTAGAAGGTTTTGCGATCTCTGCTGTGCGTATAGCCGGTGCCGATCACGAATTTTCTACCATCAGGGGGGTAGTTGAGGATGTTGTTGAGATTATTTTGAATCTTAAACAAGTACGTCTCAAGCAAGTAATGCCTGATGAAGATATTACTTCAGAAAGAATCTACTTGACTATTACCGGTAAAGATGCTTTCCGTGCAGGAGACATCGAAGAACATACTAACGTGTTCCGTGTGATGAATCCTGATTTGGTGATTTGTCAAATGGAGCCTTTCGTTAACTTGGAAATGGAACTCACCATCACTAAGGGGCGAGGCTATTTACCTGCCGACGAAAATATGCCAAAGGATGCTCCTATTGGAGTAATTCCTATTGATGCTATTTATACGCCGATCAAGAATGTTCGCTATTTTGTAGAAAATACACGTGTACAACAGCGTACTGACTACGAAAAACTAGGTATCGAAGTAAAAACAGATGGTACTATCCATCCTGAAGATGCGATTAAAGAGGCTGCAAAAATCATGATTCAACATCTGATGCTGATCTCCGATGAAAACATCACCTTCGATACAGGAACAAGTCAGGAAGATAATATCGTTGATGAGCACATTCTGCACATGCGTAAGCTATTAAAAACTTCATTGGAAGATCTTGATCTTTCTGTGAGAGCTTATAACTGTCTGAAAGCTGCAAAAATCAACACACTGGCTGAGTTAGTTCACTACGATACACATGAACTATTGAAATTCAGAAACTTTGGTAAGAAGTCGCTGGTAGAAATAGAAGAATTGCTGGTTGAAAAAGGACTAACTTTCGGTATGGACTTGTCGAAGTACAAGCTAGACGAAGAATAAACAATCTTTCATTCATAATTGTAGTAACTAATGGCATTCATGTCAATAGTTCCATAGCTATGGAATTATAAAGACGCCAAAAGTGCTGCGAAGATCATAAAATTATTAATCAATGAGACACGGTAAGAAATTCAACCATCTCGGTCGTAAAAGGGGCCACCGTAAAGCATTACTGAAAAATCAAGCTATTGCTTTGATCACGCACAAAAGAATAAGAACAACTTTAGCGAAAGCAAAAGCACTTCGTATATTCTTAGAGCCACTTGTAACCAAAGGACGCACGAATACAACACACTCTCGCAGGGTTGTATTTAGTTATTTACAAAACAAAGATGCTGTTACTGAGTTATTCGGTTCTATAGCAGCTAAAGTGGGCAACCGTCCAGGCGGTTATTTACGTATCTTAAAAACGGGTTTCCGTAAAGGAGATAATGCCGAAATGTGTATCATTGAGTTTGTTGATTACAACGAAGCATACACTGTAGCTGATGGCAAGAAGAAGAAAACTCGTCGTCGTCGCAAGAAAAGTGGTGGAGCTGAAGCCGCCGCCGCTGCAACAACAGCCGTAGCAGCTGATACTGTAGCAGAGGAAGTTGCTGAAGATGTAGCAGACGCTGCCGAAGATGCAGCGGATGAGACAAAAGATGCATAAGTAATCATGCAATAAAAGTTAAAAAAGGGTAGTAATGAAAATTACTACCCTTTTTTGTTTGCCAATAACTCAATTCACCCAATAACTTAATAACCATTATCCAAATTCCTCTAAATCCCTTACCTTTGGGCGAAATTGATTGCTATGAGTAATATGAGTCAAGTTCCCGCCGTACTTCTATTGGAAGACGGAGCCGTTTTTCACGGCAAATCCGCAGGAAAAATCGGTACAACCACTGGTGAAATATGTTTCAATACAGGTATGACTGGCTATCAGGAAATATTCACCGACCCTTCTTATTTCGGACAATTATTGGTGACAACCAATGCGCATATTGGTAATTATGGTACGGCGGTCGCCGACATGGAATCAGAAAATATTAAGATTGCCGGATTAATCTGTAAAAATTTCACCAACGAATACTCCCGTCAATTAGCTGACTACTCTATTCAGGACTACTTCGAAAAAGAAAACTTAGTGGCTATCTCGCATGTCGATACCAGAGCACTCGTACGCTATATCAGAGATAAGGGAGCCATGAATGCCATTGTTTCTTCCGAAACCACAGATATAGAAAGCCTTAAAGCTCAATTAGCCAAAGTGCCACCAATGGAAGGCTTGGAACTGGCGTCGAAAGTGACTACACAATCTGCCTATAGCCTAGGTGATCCAGATGCGGCTTTTAGAGTCGCGGTGCTAGATTTCGGAACTAAGCAAAACATCTTGCGTTGTTTCACTGAACGTGATTGTTATGTGAGGGTATTTCCTGCCAAAACAAGCTTTGAAGAACTCAAAGCCTGGAATCCTGATGGCTATTTCCTTTCCAATGGTCCAGGCGATCCGGCGGCGATGGATTATGCTGTTGCAACAGCCAAAGAAATTCTGAAAGAAAAGAAGCCCTTATTCGGTATTTGTCTCGGACATCAATTACTGGCTTTAGCACTAGACATTCCTACTTATAAAATGCATAATGGGCATAGAGGCATCAATCATCCTGTGAAAAATATACTAACAGGCAGATGTGAGATCACTAGCCAGAATCACGGTTTTGGTGTCAGCCCGAAAGCCATTGCCGATAATCAGGATAAGATCGAGATCACTCATAAAAACCTGAACGACCAAACTATAGAGGGAATTCGTACCAAAAATGGACAAGCCTTTTCTGTACAATATCACCCGGAGTCATCACCAGGACCACACGATTCTCGTTATTTATTCGATGAATTTGTGCAATTATTAAAAAAAAAGCGCTGACGGGAACAGACATTGAAAACCATCAAAGCGAACAAGCTTGGGTAGCCAGTTATATGACGGATGTGCTAAATGAGTTAATTACCAACTTGAAAACAGATTCAGAAAATCGTCTGAATGTTTCATTATTATACCCGGTAGAAAAAAGACAATTAGGGGCAGTTGAAACCACCTTGAATGATTTTGCGCAGGAACATACTTATCAATTAGAAGATAATAGCCTGAAAAATCTATTAGTTGTATTGATACAAAGCACAGAAAAAACCCGCTTTTTACAATTGATTGTTCATCAGAGAAAGGCAGAAGAATATAAATTAGCAATTGCTGCTTTCACTGGTGAACAAAACGCTGAACGCCCCGAATCAGTCAAGGCATTACCATTGCCACCCCACTTCATACCAACAGAAAATAACATGACTTTCAATAAGTCCAATATTAAAAAATATATAGAAAAAGTTTGGAAATTGATGATATAGTTCACTTAGTGTACTTTATACATTAACTTAGTGTTTTTGAGATAAAAAACAAATTACTATGAGCGAAATAATAGACATTGTCTCCCGTGAAATCCTCGATTCAAGAGGTAACCCAACAGTAGAAGTAGACGTAATCACAGAAAACGGCTTTGTTGGTCGCGCTGCTGTTCCATCCGGTGCATCCACCGGAAAATACGAAGCCGTCGAACTACGTGATAATGATAAAAATCGTTATATGGGCAAAGGTGTTACCAAAGCCTGTATGAATATAGAAGAAATTATAGCCGAAGACCTACTTGGTATCAGCGTATTCGAGCAGGTCTACATCGACCATGTTATGAAAGAACTCGATGGTACGGAAAATAAGGGGAAACTAGGTGCCAATGCTTTATTGGGTGTTTCTCTGGCAGTCGCCAAAGCCGCAGCACAAGAATGTGGTCAGCCATTATATCGTTATCTCGGTGGTGTCAATGCACACGTCCTGCCTGTACCAATGATGAATATTCTCAATGGTGGTAGTCATGCCGACAACAGTATCGACTTTCAGGAATTTATGGTCATGCCTGTTGGCGCCGAAACTTTCTCTGAAGGCTTACGCATGGGAGCGGAGGTATTCCATAATTTGAAAAAGGTATTAAAAAAGAAAGGACTATCTACCAATGTAGGTGACGAAGGTGGCTTTGCGCCAAATTTGAAATCAAATGTAGAAGGTATAGAGATCGTCTTACAGGCAATCGAAAAAGCAGGTTACAAACCAGGCGAAGATATTTTCATTACCATGGATGCTGCCGCCTCTGAATTTTACGATACAACAAAAAAAATCTATCACTTCCACGAATCTACTGGCGATAAACTGACTTCCTCAGAAATGGTCAGTTATTGGGCAGACTGGGTGAAAAAATACCCGATCCTTTCTATCGAAGACGGACTACATGAAGACGACTGGGCTGGATGGGCAGAACTGACAAAAGCAATTGGAGACAAAGTTCAGTTGGTCGGTGATGATCTCTTTGTTACAAATACGACTCGTCTAAAGCGCGGTATAGACGAATCTGTAGCCAATTCCATCCTCATTAAAGTCAACCAAATCGGTACGCTGACAGAGACGATAGAAGCCGTAGCGCTGGCAACTCGTCATGGCTATACCTCAGTCATGAGTCATCGCTCTGGCGAAACTGAAGACACAACTATTGCCGATTTAGCCGTTGCCCTGAATACAGGACAAATCAAAACTGGCTCAGCTTCCCGTTCCGACCGTATTGCTAAATACAATCAATTACTTCGTATTGAAGAAGAATTGGGGGAAACAGCAGTTTATCCTGGGAAAAGTCTGCTTGGATAAAATGACTAATGTTATAAAATGAAAACCAACAATATATTCGGACATTTTCAACGCAAAAAAAGCTTTGAAGGAAAAGCCCGTACTCATCTTAAAGTGCATTTTCAAATAGCTTTCGATGAGTATGGTGCTCACCTCAATGTGGTTGATGAAAAAGGAAACCCCATTGAGGTGAATTATCTGGCTTATAGCGGAGCCGTCAGGAATTTATTACGTTCTATTGAACAAATACAGGATAAAAATACCTTTGTTATTGATTGGGAAAAACCCCGAAATCAGCTATATTTTTCTGAATATGATTATCTGATAGAACAGCTTAAAAAAGTTGATAATGTCGTCAATGATAAAAATAAACCCCTGAAGTTTGAAGCAGGAGTAGGGCACATACGTATTCAACTGCACAAGTTGGAAAAAGACAATAAACTGGAAGCGAAGCTTATTGAATGGAAAGGAAATGTACAATTAATATATGAGAAGCAGCAATTAGCAGAGCCAAGGTTTCTGAATGAAAATACGGTACTTGTAGGAAATAAAATTATAGAAATACAAGCCATAGGAAGCGGATTTGAAAACCTGCCTTTTTTTGAAACAGAGTTTCGGGAAGAGAACCTGAATATTTATCTCTCTCTTTTATACTCTTATCTGGAAAATATTGAATTAGCTTATCTAAATTATCAAGTAAAAAATACTGAAGAACGGGTTTATGCAAAACCAGCTTTAGTATTTGAAAAAATTGATACAGATGACTCTTTGTTTATGAGAGTAGGGCAGGTGCTGCCCAATATGGATGTTAGTGTACTCGAACGCTTTGACCTGTATCGCTTTGTAGAAATCAATGACCTTGAAAAAGAAATCGTTGTTAAGTATGTTGAGCAGGAAACGATAGAAGAGGTGATGCAGAATATTAGTAAACTGCTGAAGAGGCACCGTGCTAGAAAGAAGAAAGAAGAAAGAGTCGAAGTTGTATTGGAAGACGATCTTTTTATTATTCCAAAAGAAATAGCAGGTCCTTTTATATACAGTGAGTTACCACAGTTGTTATTACAATATGAAGTATTTGGCTCTGAACAACTGAAATCCTATAAAATAACAGCAGCTACACCCGCCCTAAGTCTCAACCTGTCATCAGGTATAGATTTTCTGGAAGGTGATGTAGAACTGGACTTTGAAGGTGAAAAGATTAACCTGTTTGATGCTATCCAGCAATTTAAGAAGAATAATTATGTTCGTCTAAGTAATGGTAATCATGCACTGATTAATTCAAAGTACCTGAAAAGGCTAGAGCGTATTTTTAGAAAAAAAGGAGATAAAACTCAAGTCAGTTTCTTCGACCTACCGCTTGTAGAAGAATTAATAGAGGACAAAGTTTCTTCTAAAGCTTTCAAAAAATCTAAAGCAGTATTTGAAGGTTTTAATACTATAGAAAAGAAACGTTATCGCTTACCTGACATCAATGCAGAGCTCAGAGACTATCAGAAAAATGGTTTCAAATGGTTGAAATATCTGCATGATAATAAACTTGGCGGTTGTCTGGCAGATGATATGGGGCTTGGAAAAACACTTCAGGCAATTGCTATTTTGGCGACTGATTATCCGGGAGAAAAAAAACCTAGCCTTATTGTCATGCCACGAAGCTTATTGTTCAATTGGAAGAAAGAGATTGAAAAATTTGCACCACAACTGACAAGTTATACTTTTTATGGTAATGAGAGGGATATCAAAATAGCAAAAAAAGCACACCTGATTTTTACAACCTATGCCATTATGCGTATTGAAATAAAAACCTTCAAGGATATGAAATTTCACTATGCTATATTGGATGAATCGCAAAACATAAAGAATGTACAGGCACAGACGACAAAAGCAGCCATGCTGCTGAATGCTACACATCGTCTGGCATTGAGTGGAACACCTATCGAAAATAACCTGGGAGAATTATATTCGCTTTTCAGGTTTTTGAACCCTTCCATGTTCGGCTCATTGGAAAAATTTAATGAAAATTACCTCAGTCCAATACAGAAATATAACGATAAAGATGCCATTCTTCAATTGCGTCGCAAAATATATCCGTTCATTTTAAGACGTTTGAAAAAAGACGTTTTATCTGACTTGCCCGATAAAATTGAACAAACCCTTTTTATAGAAATGTCTCCTCAGCAAAACAAATTATACAATGAAAGAAGAGCCTTCTATAAAGCAGCTATAGAAGCCTCCATTGCTTCAAAAGGGCTACAGCAATCTCGCTTCTTTATTTTTCAGGCATTGAGCGAACTCCGCCAGATAGCATCTACACCAGAAAAGTTCAGTGACGGAAAGATTATATCTCCAAAAAGAGAACTGCTGGAAGAACAACTTATGGATGCAATAGCCAATGGACACAAAATTCTCATCTTTGTGAATTTCCTCGCTACCATCGAACTCATAGGAGAACAACTCAATGACATGGGGGTAGATTTTGTTAGTATGACCGGAGCGACCCGCAATCGACAAGAGTTGGTAGAGCGTTTTCAGAGTGACCCGAATTGCAGCGTATTTTTGATGACACTTAAAACAGGAGGAACAGGGCTTAATCTTACCGCAGCAGATACCATTTTTATCTTTGACCCCTGGTGGAATGTAGCTGCCGAAAATCAAGCCATTGACAGAGCACACCGTATGGGACAGGAAAATAAAGTGCTGGCTTACAAAATGATTACTCAAGGAACCATAGAAGAAAAAATCCTCAAATTGCAGGAACTGAAAAAAGAACTTTTTGATAATGTAATTTCATCTGACGGGGCTTCACTCAAATCCATGTCAGAAGAGGATATAGAGTTTATTTTAAGCTAATAATCAAGATGTCAGGAACGTTAGTCAAGTTATCCACAATAATTGATATACTGAACGATAATTATACCTTGAAAACTATGTCAGGGATGATGTCCAGTGTAAAAAAGTTCGTGAAAGCCAACCAGGTACTGTGTAAAAAACAAGGCATCAGACAGGAACTGCTCAATACAACGACTTGGGATAAAGGGAACAAAACCAAAAAACTGGAAAGACTGGCTATCCCTTTTCTGGATAAAAAATTATTTGGTGCTTTTCGGGATTCGCTCCCGTCCGATATTCGCCGTATTATGGACGAGTTGATATGGGAAGGGCAAATGACACATGAAAATGTTGAAGAGCGTTTAAAAATTTGTATTTATGATGAAAACCATCATACTTATCATACCGGATATAGCAGAACATCTTATCGGATCAAGCCCAAATTTAAATTTTTTCCATATAAAGAACTTGATTCATATTATTATATGAACAAGGCTGATATTACGCTTTATTTTTCACCCGGATTATGTCGGCTTATACATCCATATTATGAAAAACCAGAGGAGGCTACCTTCAATCCAGTTGAGGAACCCGATGTAACAGAATTTGTATTCTTGGGAGAAGAAAATATTTTAATGGAAATGCCCAGAATCTTAATTTATGAAAAACAGGGAAATGTAAAAATAACCACCAAAGGAAAACCGCAAGCGAACAGCCTTGGAAAAATGCAGCGTAAGCTAAATCTTAGGGAATTTTATCCTGCTGAAGGTGAATTTAAAGCATTAAAAACGATAAGAACCAACTTGTTGGCCGGACTAATTGCGACCAAACCCAAAATTTCAAAAATTAGTCAGACTCCCGATTTACTAAGTAAGTTGTTTCTAAATAATTATCAAAAAAACTATTATAATGTTCAGTGCATTTTAGGCTATTTTAAAGGAGCAGCTCATATATATCCCTATGAAGAGTATGAAGTGAATCCGTCTATATTGGCTATTTTGAGTATGCTGCCGACAGGAAAATGGATTGGTATTAAAAACATGGAAAGCTTCATTAAATACAATCAGTACTATGTTAGTCCCATTAGTAAATATATCGCATCAGATAAATTATACTATTCCAAAATAGTACAAGGAAAACATTATAAATACGACGATAAAAAATATATAGATTCGGGATTGTATCGAGAAGCTGTACTCGAGTCATTTATTAAAGGTACCTGTTTTCTTTTTGCTGCCTATGGTCTCATAGATATTGCCTATGATACGCCCAATATGGATGATTTTGGAGAAAAGGTATACTCTCCTTACGACGGGTTAAAATACATAAGGCTGAATGCACTGGGAGCCTATATTTTTGGGAAAACCCAAAGTTATGATGCGCCAGTCAGTAAATCTACGATCAGTTTGTCAGATGATTCGCTCACGATTACAATTGATGAAAAAGATACAACGGCAGCAATCATACTGGAACCTTACACAGAACGTGTTAGTCCTAAACGATTTCGCACCAATAGTGGACTTTTTCTGAAAGATGTAAAAAACAAAAGTGATCTTGAAAATAAAATTGGAATGTTCAAGCAGTCTTTTGAGCAGGAACTTCCTCAAAACTGGCAGAATTTTTTCAAAGAACTCCTGCAAAAAATAGATCCGCTAAATAAAGTTAGCAACCTTATAGTCTTTCATGTTCCACCAGACAATAAAGAACTGTTACGCCTGATTGCTAAAGACTCGAAACTTCAGGATTTATGCCTGAAAGCAGAAGGTTATCATGTCATACTGACAAAAAAGAATTTACCAAAATTCAAAAATAGACTTCGAGAATTTGGTTATCTGATTACCTAAAAAGCAAAACGAGCAATTTCCTTGGCATTCATCTCCATCCCTGTCCAGACTTCATCATGTTTAATCATAGGAATGTAGGATTTCCTGGCAATAACAGGTCCCCCTATAATAGTCCCTTCTTTCATGAAAACATCAACTGAAATATTTTGATCTTGATGGAGTTTGATCTTATAAACCCATTCATCAGGATAACCTACATAAACGGCTCTTACACTATATGTCCCGGGTGCCACATTTGCAAAAGAATAGCTCCCGTCTAAGTCTGTGGTGATGCCGGCGTAGGGTTTACCTTTTTTCATCAGTATAACATTCGCAAAAGGCAATTCTTCCTTTGTTCTTTCATCATAAATTTTGCCTTCTATTGTTCCATTCTGCGAAAAAGCAAACTGCGTGGTAAACAACAAGCTTATTAATAGTAAAAAATGTCTCATTTTAATTCAATTTTAGTTCTAAGGGTAAGATGCAAAGAGACAGGAGTTTGGTGTATAGATATTTTTTTGTTTTTTGCACAAATAAGGTGTACTTTTAAAATCACAATAGCAAAATATGCGAAGCTAAACCATGAACAACGTCTGCAAAGAAAATATTTACCAATCTATCTTTTACCAGCACGCTGAGAACCTGCGGAATTTCCTCTATTACAAATCCGGCAACATGGCATTGGCAGAAGATCTTGTACAGGATGCTTTTAGCAAACTGTGGGAAAATTGCAGCAAAGTCACCCCCGAAAAAGCCAAGTCATATATCTTCACGATTGGTAATAATCTCTTTCTCAACCACGTTAACCATAAAAAAGTCGTCCTGAAATTTGAGAACAGAGGACACAGCGAAGCAGACCATCAATCCCCACAATTTATACTCGAAAAAAAAGAATTCAAAAAACGATTGGAAACCGCGATTTCCGAACTTCCCGAAGAACAACGCATAGTATTTCTGATGAATCGAATCGACAAAAAGAAATACAGAGAAATAGCAGAAGAATTAAATTTAAGTGTAAAAGCAGTAGAAAAAAGAATGCACAAAGCACTGTCAGTACTGAGAAAGATACACAAGAAAGTGTAAACGTGTTGATGTGTTGTGGTGCTGAAGTATTTATGTACATCAACACATCAACACAAAAAAACTTTGTCAGAGTAGGGTAAAACTGACCTAAGCTGTTATACACATAGAACAATAAAAAATCATGTCCGACGTTTCGACAATTTACGCAAGATGGCTCAGTGGGGAACTTACCGCACAGGAGATAGAAGCATTGAAGGCTTCCGGCGAATGGGAAGAACTTCAAAGCATCATCAATGCTGTGGATGAGTTGGCACTGCCTGCATACGACAAAGACGCTGCTTACGCAAAATTAAAAAGAAAGCCTAATGCACAACCCAAAGTCCGCCGATTAAACTTTAGAACAGTCGGTGCGATCGCTGCTAGCTTGCTTTTATTGCTGGGCATCTTATGGTTCTTACAACAGCAAACTACCGAAGTATCTGCTGGTATAGCAGAAACACTTGACTACGAATTACCCGATAAATCTACAGTAAAGTTGAACGATGGCTCTAGTATTATTTACAAAAAATCAAAATGGTCAGACGAACGCACGATCGAATTGACTGGTGAAGCTATGTTTGAAGTCGAAAAAGGTCAGCCTTTTAAAGTCATAACACCTAATGGAACCGTAGAAGTATTAGGCACTTCATTTAATGTACGTTCATGGGGAAGCAACCTGTTTGTCGAATGTTATACAGGTAAAGTAAAAGTAACTTCAACTAGTCATGGACTTATCCTAACACCCGGAAAATCCGTTAATACGATCAATGGGCAAATGCAAAATGCACAGGACTTTTCTCATGAAAAACCACTATGGTCAACAGGGATTTCCAGGTTTTATAATGAAGATATCAATACTATTTTTGAAGAATTGGAACGTCAGTTCAACATAGAAGTAAAAATGATTGATCAGGTAAATAATCGCCTTAGCGGCAAATTTAATCATCAATCTTTAGAAGAAGCTTTACTTCAGATATGTGGGAGTGCAGGATTATTTTACGATATTAGCGATGACAAAAAAAATGTTGAGATAAGTAAAAAGTCTAATGATAAAACATATTAAAAGATCACTCAGTGCTTTTCTGTCATTTAGTTACTTAGGGGGGGGAAAGAGCTTAGTTTACGCCTTTATCGTTATCTGTTTTATCTCAACTACTACTTATGCCCAAACCTTTAACTTCAAAAATGCCCCCCTGAACGAAGTCTTAAAAAAAATAGAATCTCAAACTAAACTAGTCTTCAACTACGATGCTGACCTATTGAAACAGCATACTTATACTGGTACACTAACATTAACCGAAAAAGACAAAGCTATTCGCCAATTATTCTATGATACACCTTTTGAATTTGAATTACTGGAAGATAACGTCATTGTTATGGCGCCAATACCAAAGAAATACCGAATATGTGGTTATGTCAAAGGAATAGAATACAATGAAGCACTGGCTTATACCAACCTGATTTTCAAAGAACAAGGTAAAGGAACTCAGGCAGATGAGAACGGTTATTTTGAAATGGAGGTCACAGCTTACAAGAACGAACGTTTCACCCTGACTTATATAGGTTGTAAAAGCAGGACATTCATGATACAAGAATGGCCTAAAAACTGTAAAACCATCCGATTGCAGGAAAATTTAGAAATGCTGGGCTTGAATATTGTCGTAAAAGACTATATCATTCGGGGTGTATCAGAAGGAGAGGAGTATGGCTCCGTTCATTTTAATTACGATCGATTAGGCAGAACTTCTATCAATAACGAATATGATGCACTTAAGACAATTCAGCAATTGCCAGGAATTACGAGCATCGACGAAAGTGCGACGAATTTACATATTAGAGGCTCAGCACCGGATCATAACCTGCTGCTTTGGGAAAATGCCCCCATCTATGAGCCTGGGCACCTTTTCGGCATGATCTCTCCTTTGAATCCCTATATTCTGGATGAAATTAATGTATTTAAAACAGCCTTCCCGCCCCAATATGGCAATGCTGTCGGTGGAATAGTAGACATGAAACTCAGCAATGAAGTGAGCAATGATTTTAGTGGCGGTATAGGGGTTAATTTTACAGACGCTCATGCTTATTTTCAGATACCTGCCTGGAAAGACAGGCTTTCATTGATATTAGCAGGAAGGCGTAGTATTAGTGAACTTTGGTCAAGCCCAACCCTCTACAGCTATGTCGATAGGGCTTTTGAAAATGTAAAATTGAATGAGGAAAGTGGAGAATATGAAGAAGATAAAAGCCTGGATGATGAAAATGAATTGCAATTTTATGATATTAATGCTAAGGCAATCTACCAATTAAATGATAAGGTGACGCTTAAAAGTTCAATTTTAAATACTGGAAATGAAGCCGCTTATTTTGCTGAATTGGAAAGCGATAGTCTTGAAAGCCAGGATGTTGTTAATTTTTCATCTGCTATTGTGAGTACAGAAGCTACGATCGACTGGACTGAAAATTATCAATCACGCCTTTATCATGTTTGGTCTGATTATGATAATTCTTATAATTCTTCATTCAGCGAAGAAATAGAAGAGGAAGAAGAGGGAAATTTTAATGAAAGTTTTAATACTTATAATACTATAAAAGACCAGCATATCGGCTGGATGAATCATTGGTCAGTCAGTGAACAACTGAATCTGGATATTGGCTACATCTATGAGAAAAAAGCAGTTAAATTAGAGTTTGAAGAATCTTCTCTCTGGGAAAAAGATATTAGAGATAGTCTTGATGGAGCCGGACAATTTCATAATCTGACCGCTTCTGCCAATTATGAAAAAAACGCTTTATCTATTCAGGCAGGTATTCGGGGAACTTATTATAATGAGTTAAACAGAGCTTTCTTTGCACCCCGTTTTAATTTGCAATATCGTCTGAATCAGGATTGGAAACTCAAATGCTCAGGCGGACATTTCTATCAGTTTATCAGCCGCTTGTCGCAAATAGGAACGGAAACCTTCAATACTGCAAATAACCTTTGGGTACTCAATAATAATGTGGATCAAAAACCACTAAATACGAATAAAATTTCCGCAGGGTTTATTTTTAACAAAAAAGGCTGGCTCATAGATGCGGAAGCATATTATCATAAAACTAAAGGCATTTCCAGCCTATCTACCTTTATTGCCAACGATGCAGAACTCGATACAAGAGGCACCTCTACAGCTATGGGTATTGAGTTTTTGCTGAATAAAAACTGGAAACAATACAAGTTTTGGATGAATTATACATTAAGCCAACAAAACTATGATTTCCCAAAATTTTCTGACGAACTTTTTCCTTCTCCTAATGACCACAGACATAATTTAAGCCTGGTCAATAACCTGGTATTCGGCAAATGGCAGGCTTCTCTAATTTGGAACTTTCGCAGCGGCTTGCCTTTCTCTGAACCAACAGATGAATTGAGTGAAAATTCGGACCCCGATGACCCGGACGATATTTATTATGAAATATTATTTGATGATATTAATGAAGAGAGATTACCGCATTATAATCGGGTTGACCTAGGTTTGTCTTATACTTCAAACCTTTATAAAGACCGTTTAAAACTGGAAGGTAGCTTTTCAGTTTTAAATATTTTAAATAGAGAAAATATAGCTTTTCGTAATTATTATCCAGCAGATATAGAAGATACTGGTGAACCCAAAACCATTGAAACTGAGCGCCGTCTGTTAGGAATAACGCCTCAGTTTATGCTCCGTCTATATTGGTGAATTTTAAAAAAAATACTTTTCGGTAGGGTAAAATTCTTCATGCCTGTTCTATCTATGTACGTACAAAAACAGAAGTATTTATTCAAACAAAAATTTAAGAAACTATGTCTTTAAAAATGTTATTGAAAAGCGGATTAGCGATATTATTACTCGCTTTAGTTATGACCTCATGCGACAAAGAAGAACTAGAAGATTTGAACACAAACGCAAGAGAAGTGACCAATAGTACAGCAATGATGGCAGGTACTACAGGTGGAGAAGATGAAGAAGAAAGTAAAGAAGATTGCTTTGCTTTTAATTACCCGGTAACGGTAGTATATCCCGAAGGAAATACACTTGCTGTAAATAATGATGAAGAATTGGAAGCTGCTATAAGTACTTATTATGGAGAAGATGAAGAAAATAAGCCAGAAGAAGATTTAGAATTGGAATTCCCAATAACGATTACACTGGATGATGGTACCGACAAAGACATTCAGAATATGGAGGAACTTATCGATTTGGTGAAATATTGCTACGATGACGAAGAGTGGGAAGATGATAAAGATGAAGATTGTGATGAAGACGAAGAATGGGAAGATAAAGAGGATTGCTTTGAACTTAATTATCCAGTTACAATAGCCTATCCTGATGGAACTACAGCAACAACTAATGATGAAGATGAACTAGATGCGATTCTGGATGCTTATTATGGAGAAGATGAAGAAGATAAACCGGAAGAAGACCTAGAGTTAGTGTTCCCTGTTACAGTAACGCTGGAAGATGGAGAAGTTCTGGAAGTAAATTCAGATGAAGAATTTGAAGAACTAGAAGAAGAATGTTGGGACGAAGAAGAAGAAGATGAAGAAGACGATGATGAAGAAGAAGATGA
>JAHDFX010000018.1:36415-41561 GCA_020627965.1 Saprospiraceae bacterium
GATGATGAAGAAGAAGATGAAGATGAAGAAGACGATGAAGGATAAATAGAAACGCACCAGGCAAAAAACACAAAAAGGTCATGTAGTTCAACTGCATGACCTTTTTTGTATCTTTTTGATTATTAGGCGTTAGAGAGGAGTAATTGTTAAAATATACTTTAAAACAAGAAAATTATGTTATCAATGAAATTCATTCTTATTAAGTCTCAACGTTATTACCTTCTGGCAGCTATGCTATTAATTAGAAGATAAACGCATAGTGGTCTATCAGTAAGTTTGCACTTTATGGTAGTTAAGTGTACTTTTAGAAGTGCTTATTTATAACTACCATGAGAAAAAAAGATATTAACAAATTTGGCAAAGAAAGAAAGCAGATCAAGTCAAGAGGACTAGATATGGAAGCCAGAACATATGCCAGAAAGCATGAAATAAATCCAAAGATCAGAGCTATACTTGCTATTGTAGCAGGCTTAGCTTTGATCTTTGCTGTTTTTAATGCAGATAAACTCATTGAAGTAAGACAAAAAGAACTGACTGATTTAGTGGAACAAGCAAAAAAAGAACAAGAGCAAAAAAGGATCGCAGAACAGAAATCAGAGGACGAAATTTTCAGAGAATGTATTAAGAAAGCCAGAATAGCTTTTAATAAAAGAGATTATTTCGGTTCAGTTTTTATGTACAAACAAGCTACAATGTATCACCCATCTGACACGAATGTCCTTAAAGAATTGATTATGGCTTTAGAATATTCATGTTTGGGAGGATATTCCATGCAATGCCAGCAAGCTGAAAGACAGAGGGATAAATTGTCAGAGATTAGACAGAAAAAGAAGATTGAACCAATCATAAAGTGAACTGTTTCCCTCCCATGATACAAACGTTTTTACTTATGGTAACGATCTTCGGCTTGAATATGACAACCTTATTCGACTTCAATAACGAAACTAACCTTAGAAACTGGAAGGTTGTAGATGACGGTGTGATGGGCGGACGCTCTGCCGGTTGTATACACATGAGTGATAACGGTCATGCAGTCTTCCACGGCGATGTTTCATTAGAAAATAACGGTGGCTTTTCCTCAGTACGCTATCGCTTTGAATCCAAGGATGTTAGTGCTTACACTAAATTTATTATTCGCCTGAAAGGAGACGGAAAGCGCTATCAGTTCCGTACAAAATCAGACAGCTATGAGCCACAATCTTATATCAGCTATTTCCAGACAACAGGAGATTGGCAAACCATAGAAATTCCACTAAGCGATATGTATCCAACCTTTAGAGGTATGAAGCTACGTATGCCCAATTATCCTGCTCAAACAATGGAAGAAGTTGCCTTTCTTATTGCCAATAAGAGGGCGGAAACTTTCCAGTTAGAAATTGACTGGATTGCTCTGAAATAATTATTACTCTCCGTGTATACAACTGCCCGGAACAGTGATCTTTCTGCCCACAAAATCAAGACCAATTAACTTTTCTCCGGTACATGGGTTGGGAGTCAGGTACTGACGCTTTTTATTATCTATTAAAACATCTGTGATCTCTACTTCATAAATGCCTTTTCCTTTGCCACGCACAATACCTTTCCAACCAGTATTTTGAGGTTGCTTGATATATTCAATTTCATCACCTCTGTTCAATATCAAAGCAACAGCGCCTGCTGTAGCACCAATGCCGCCAGTGGTATTATAAGTGATGATGCCCTTTTTGTCGTCGGCTGAAGAAGATGTTTGCACAACGTCGTCTTCGGTAAGTTCAGTGCGTATGTCTTCTACAATTTCAGCTTCTTTTTGCCCGAAAAAGAGCGGCCATACGAAATACAATATAACAGGTAACAGAATGAGTAAAACTACTCTTTGATACATTTCCTGGTCTTTCTTTTCTTTCTGTTCGGGTGTCATATTTACATGATTACTCATAACGTATAATGGTTGATTAGGATGGTTTGATTAAAAATTATTATATAATACGCTTTTTTAGACCAGTAAAAAATTAATAAGTAACGTTAAAACATAAGTTTTGCCCTAAATTTGTGATGCAATTAAACAGGTTCTAAAATAATTTACCTATGACAAAAAATAGTAAACCAAACATTTTGGTAACAAATGACGATGGGATTACAGCACCAGGCATAAAAGCACTGATTGAGGCGGTCAGCGACTTTGGCAATCTGGTAGTAGTAGCACCCGATAGTCCACAGTCCGGACAAGGGCATGCACTTACACTGAATACCCCATTACGCTTGCGAAAAGTAAAACACTTTGAAGGCATTGAAGCTTACGAATGTTCTGGTACACCAGTCGATTGTGTCAAACTGGCAAAAGATGTCGTCATGGGAGAACGTGGAATAGATTTATGCGTTTCCGGTATCAATCATGGTTCCAATGCTTCTATCAATATCATTTACTCTGGTACAGTGTCAGCCGCCATGGAAGCTTCGTTAGAAGGTATCGATTCCATTGGCTTTTCTTTATTGAATTATTCTTATGATGCCGATTTTGAACCAGCTAAAAAATATGTTCGTCATCTGGTTGACTATGTATTGAAGAATGGTCTCAACAATACTAAATTACTTAATGTTAATATTCCAGGACTACCAGCAGAAGAAATCAAAGGGGTGAAAGTATGCCGCCAGGCTGAAGCCAAATGGGTAGAAGAGTTTGCCAGAGCTAAAGATCCGCATGGCAGAGAATACTATTGGCTAACGGGCAAGTTCATTAATTCAGATAACAGTGAGGATGCAGATGTAGTTGCCTTAGAAAATGGTTATGTATCTGTCGTTCCTTCACACCATGACCTGACGGCTTATGATGCTATTGACGGATTGAGAGCCGTAGAGTTGTAACTTATCATAATTAAAGCGTTACTTAGAGTATGTTTTCAAAAGATTCCATACCGTTTGGTATATTGACAGGTTTTGCAATACCTTTTGTGGTATATGCTATTTTACTGATTATAAATGATTTTATATACCACCAGGAGATGATCCAGGTTGGACAGGAAACTTTTTTCCAGTTTAGTGAAAAATTACTTGGCACAGTGGCTATTTGTGCGAACATTATTCCTTTCCAATTTTTCAAGAAAAACTACAGGGATTATTCCATGCGAGGTATTATTTTCCCTACGTTATTCTATGTTGGCTATTGGGTATATACCTATTATAGTCAGCTCGGTTTCTAAGGATGCGTTATAGTGCGAATGTGTTATTATGAAGAACTCCAAACGCCACAATAACACAATACACAATAACAAAATAACACGACAAAATGCGCTATTACATCATAGCTGGCGAGGCCTCTGGCGATTTGCATGCTTCCAATCTGATGTTGGCTTTACAACAAAAAGACAGGCAGGCAGATTTTAGGGTGTGGGGGGGAGACCTAATGGAAAAAGCAGGCGGAAGGCTGGTCAAGCATTATCGTGACCTGGCTTTTATGGGCTTTCTTGAAGTTGCTAAAAATATCCGTACGATACTAGGGAATTTTAAATTATGTAAGCAAGATATTCTGGAATATCAACCTGATGTACTGATATTGGTCGATTACCCGGGATTCAACCTACGTATGGCCAAATGGGCAAAGCAAAAAAACATAAGAGCATTATATTATATTTCACCACAAATTTGGGCATGGAAAGCCAGGCGTGTACATCAGATCAGGCAAAATGTAGAAAGGATGTTCGTTATTCTACCTTTTGAAAAAAAATTTTATCAACAATACAATGTTGAAGTAGACTTTGTTGGCCATCCTTTACTGGATGTTATTTCGGAACAACCAGAAGATCGGGCTGATGAAAATATTATCGCCTTACTGCCTGGCAGCAGAAAGCAGGAAATCAGGCGAATGTTAAATATCATGCTTGAAATGGTGCCGCATTTTCCCGATTATCGGTTTATTATTGCCGGTGCACCTGGTATTTCACCTGATTTTTATCAAGAATTTACAAAAAAACAAAAAGTAGAGCTAGTCAGTAATAAAACTTATTCATTATTGCGAAAAGCAAAAGCAGCGCTGGTAACATCTGGCACAGCCACACTGGAAACAGCCCTCTTCAACGTTCCGCAAGTGGTCTGTTATCAGGGCAATCAACTTTCCTACCTCATCGCTCGCCAACTAGTCAAAGTTAAGTATATTTCATTAGTCAACTTAATCATGGACAAAGAAATAGTCAGAGAGTTGATTCAGCATGATTTAAATCATGAAACACTTAAAATGGAATTAGATAAAATTTTACAAACGAAACAACGTTCGGAACTACTAAAACAGTATCAGAAATTGAGAACTCGCTTGGGAGGAAAAGGAGCTTCAAAACGAACAGCTAATTTGATGGTGGGCTTACTAGACTAGTGTGTCAGGTGATGTCTTAACTCGGACGTTCGTTAATTTCTGTTTGAATTTTGATAACATACGATATACTCGAATTGGTGTATTGGGCAATTTTTTCAACAGAAACACCATCATTTATCATTTCGATAATGTTAGCTCTACGGTTTTTCTCAATACCTTTGCTAACTCCTCTTTTGAAAAGGGCATTTTCTTCTAAATTTAATATTAATGGCATGCTGCTGTAAATTTTATCTGTTGTACTATCCAATTTACGTAATTGTGAGAAAACTTGCAATTGGCTGATATATTTTTTTAACTCTATTCTGTTTTTGCTAACAGTTTTTAGCTGCTCAATAATAGAACGAATAATTTCCTCTGGTGGTTCACCTCCAAAATCACTCAAGATAGCCAATATAATTTCTTCTGGTATCTGAGAGTGAATGAGTTTGTCGAATTTTAACTTACTGACATCTAATACATCGAAACCTCTAAATACTTCCTTATTTTCAAGCTGAGTACGCATGTTCATTCGTTGTATCCCGAGGTACACTACATAATGCCTGATTTCCAAGCGATATTTACGTTGAAGAATCCCATCATACTCTTTCATACGATATATCATATCCTTGTCATTCTGACTTTGGAATTCAATGTGTAAGATAAACTGCTCACTTTCTTTAGTCTTGACAATTGAGGTCCGTTTCTTTTTCGATGGTAGTTTGTAGCTTAGAATCTAATTTTTCTGACTCTATTATATGTATATTTAGATACTTAGGAATGACGAGGAAATAAATTTACACTATGACTCGCTCTTTTTTTCTTTTT
>JAHDFX010000254.1 GCA_020627965.1 Saprospiraceae bacterium
ATTAGGTCTTAAACGAATGCGGAGCATTCTCAATATCAATACGGAGTATTGAAAGTAAACAAAATAATGAAAAAGATAAAAAATTTTCATCTCACTATATTAATGATCGGTACTTTGCTATTGTTACACGCTTGCAAAGATTTTGATGAAGTAGTCATTACGCTTCAATACTGTGAAACGATAGAATTAAACGTGGGTGATACTTGTATCTTAACAGACGGAACAATCGGGATAGTAGATCAAAATTGTGCCTGTGAAATGCTTCCCATAGTCTACGATTGTCCTTCCATAACAACAAATATTGGCGACACCTGTCTTATTAATATGAGTTGGCCAGGCACTATTAATGAAAATTGTGAATGTGAACCTACATATGATTGCCCCAATATGACTGCTAATGTAGGCGATTCCTGCGTTTTAGGTTTTGGCTGGACAGGCTTTGTTAGTACAAATTGTGAATGTGAATTATCATTTGATTGCCCTAATATGTCAGCAAATATTGGCGATGATTGCACCACAGGTTATGGCTGGCCTGGTTTCGTCAATTCAAACTGTGAATGTCTTGACTATATGTATGATTGTCCGAGCCTGGGAGGAAACATAGGGGAGTTATGTGTCACTGATATAATTCAGTGCGGAATTATAGACGTAAATTGTGAGTGTGGTGCGATATTTCATGATTGCCCTGATTTACTCCTGGATATTGGCGATTCATGCTATACACCCGATACTGGTGAATTTGGTTTTGTCGATGAATATTGTGTGTGTATACCTGTTGATTGTCCGCTTTTATATGGTAACATAGGAGACCCTTGTGATTTGAATGGCGATATAGGAACTATTAATACAAACTGCGAATGTATATAAGCAACTAATTGAAGACCAAAATAAACATAGAACTAATAGCCAAATGTCTTGAAAAAGATACAAAGGCACAGAGAGAACTCTATGGTATTCTTTTACCATATTTGAATCTGATCTGCCGTAGATATCTCCGTAATACATCTGATATACAAGATGTTTTGCAAGACGTTTTTATTAAAATATTTAAAAATTTAGAACAATTTGACATCAACAAAGCAAGCTTCAAAACATGGTCAACAAGAATTGCTATTAATACTTGTTTAGACAGCAATGCTAAATATGCCCGAAAATTTACCGATGAGTTAATTGTAGACTTACACGATTCATTTACTGGCTCTGACATTATTGAAAATATGTCTGTCGAAGCTTTACTTACTTGGTTAAAAAAAATGCCCTTTCAATACTTTGAAGTATTCAACATGTTTATAATTGATGGCTTTTCGCATGAGGAAATTGCTCAGGCATTGGGCATCACTCAGTCTGCTTCAAGAAAGCGATTGAGCAGAGCAAGAATATGGATAAAAAAAAGATGGGGCGATAAAACACAGCTCCACTTTGGATTCACCATAGGTAATT
The DNA here is from genome assembly GCA_020627965.1 of Saprospiraceae bacterium. Classification (GTDB taxonomy): domain Bacteria; phylum Bacteroidota; class Bacteroidia; order Chitinophagales; family Saprospiraceae; genus JAHDEO01. Next base: position 1,441 of record JAHDFX010000254.1, read on the forward strand.
AAAAATTGTGAGTTCAAAAATATTATGAAACAATTCGAAAAACATATAAAAGAAAGGTTTGAGGATGCCGGCTCTCTGGATGGTATACATCCAAATCAGTTGTGGGCTAATATTCAGAATGAATTACTTGATGACTCAGCAGGAGCAGCAAGTACCTCTGAAACTGGATGGCGAGCATTGATAAAACGGTTCAAAAAACGTTCAGGCTTAATGCTACTTATGCTATTCTTAGTCTTGATATCTACGGTAATATTTGTGTATCAATATGCAGATGGCAATACACAAAACATATCGGCAAGTGCTGCTTTCAATCCCGCAACAATACAAAACAAAAACAATGCAGCTCCTGCCATAAAAACACAAAATCCTTTATCGACTAAAACTTCAGAGAAGACGAATAAACAAATAAAACAAGCCCGACAATCTGCCCCGAATCACTCACAACTTACAATTGTTACAAATACAAATTCCAATAAGCTAATATCAGCTACATCTAAAGAATCTGTCAGCCCCCTAAAGTTGGAGGTCAGAGAATTATGGGATATGACTAAAAAGGGGATTCCTGATAAAAGGACTGCCCTTTTTACAGATTTAACGCCTGAAAGTCTTCCGTCTACCGCTGTACTCAACAACAAGCCCTCAATAAACAAACAGCAGCAATTATTCGACAAGGTACCCCAAAACGCACCTGAAAGTCCTCAAATATTATCTACAGCGCGAATTCCATTTATCAATCTATTAAAAAATGATGACAGAACATTTAATGATTTGATCATCAAAAATACTGATCCGGTGGGTGGGTATAGTCAGCAAAAAAAGACTGTCTTTGGTGTATTTCTGGGCACACATACTGCTTTTAATTACTTTGGAGAAGGAGCTGTCAGTTCTGAGCTTCGCAAGTCTTTCTCCAATGTTCCAGGTACATCAATAGGGCTGGAAGTCAAACATGACCTAAACAGAACTTTTGATTTTAAAGCAGGGCTGGAATATATGTTCACTGTAGAAAGGTTTAATTATTCTTATGCACGAGATACACTTATAACCAACATGAATTTTCCCGGTCAATCTCGTCCTGCAACAGCAACCAGAAATATTCAACAACATAATAAACATAGCTCATTTGCTTTACCGATCATGTTGGGTATAAAAAAGGAAAGCATCAGAACCAATTATGGACTGAGAGCAGGACTTGGACTGAACTACATCAATTCACAAACAGGCAAGGTGCTGGAAGGAACTGGCGAAGTTATCACTTATCCATCAAGCGAAACAGGACTTTCTCCACGTCCTAAATTTCACTTTTCCTATCACCTTCAACCTTATTTCACCTATCGGACCAGCAAACAAATTGCCTGGCAATTCCGCTTAGATACCCGATTACACACATACGGAAATACTGGTTTTTACAATACAAAACACTATACATTATTAACCGGACTGAATGTCGGTTTTATCTATTCTATAAAATAAAAGTAAGCTCCAACTGAAAGATTTTCATTTCACATTTTCAATGGATTTTCTAAAAGCAGGTACAAAAGAGTACTTGCTTTTTTGTTGGTGTGACCTCAAAATATTAAAAAACAGATTATGACAGAATAATTATCCGACAAAAATTTTAGAAAAGGTTGTTCAATTTCGGACAACCTTTTTTATTTTGGGTCAAATATGGAAAATCTATCAACAATTATCATGGGAACCATGCGCCTGGGTGCATGGGGCGCCAACTACAAAACCAAGCAATGGCAACAATTTATTGAAGATTGCCTGGAAATAGGCGTCACCACCTTCGACCATGCCGATATATACGGAGATTATACCACAGAAGCTGACTTTGGCAAAGTACTCAAAGCCAATCCGGCACTACGTGATAAACTACAGATTATTACCAAATGTGGTATAAGAAGAGTATGCGACAATCGCCCTCAACACCGTATAAAATCCTATGATTCCAGTGCAGAACACATCATTTGGTCTGTCGAAAATTCACTAAAAAAACTACATACAGACCATATCGACCTAATGCTTTTGCATCGTCCCGACTGGCTGATGAACCCAGAAGAAGTTGCTACAGCTTTCGACAAATTACAGGACAGCGGTAAAGTATCTTATTTTGGCGTATCCAATTTCAAACCTTCACAAGTCGAAATGCTGGAAGATTGTTTTCCATTAGTCACCAATCAGGTCGAAATTTCTCTTTTAAACAGAAATAGCTTTGAAGATGGCACATTGGATCAATGCCTGACTTATGGTATAAGACCGCAGGCATGGTCGCCCATGGGCGGCGGAAAAATTTTCCATGCTCAAGACGATCAACAGGTCATACGCATCCAACAGGCAGCCGCCCCACTCATAAAAAAATATGATGCAGCTTTAGACCAGATTCTACTGGCCTGGCTACTCAAACACCCTGCAAAAATACAGCCCATACTCGGTACAACAAAAATTGAACGTGTGCGCTCAGCCGTCAAAGCAATAAAGATTGAATTAACGAGTGCTGAATGGTACGGCTTGTGGCAGGCAGCTACAGGGACAACGATTGCATAAACTGTGTTGAAGTGTTAAAGAAAAATACACCAACACACCAACACACCAACCATGCTTACAGATTTTATCATCGTCATCGCTTATTTTGTTATTGTAATGCTCATTGCCATGACTGGCAAACGCAGCAAAGACATGACCAGCGAAGAATACTTCCTTAGTAATCGAAATTTGAAATGGTATTCTATTGCCATTTCTACTATTGCGACCAATATTCATGGTTACCAATTTTTGGGCATGATGGGTTCTGCATATCTATACGGTATTGCTCAGGCTAATTTTGAGATTAATGCCATACAGGGTATCTGGATGGCTGCTTTCATCTTTGTTCCATTATATCTCCGAGACAGGATCACCACGATCACTCAATTTATCAAAAAACGCTTAGGAGAAACCGTAGGGCTTGCCTACTCTATTGGCAGTATGATTCTCTTCGCTACGCTAGGATTAGGCACAGCCATGCTATGGGGCGCCTATGTCGGCGAACTGGCATTCAGTGATTATCTGTCGTTTATCAGTACAGAAAGAACAACTCGTGTAGCTGCCCTGATTATATTTCTAGGGGTTTTCTCGGCTATTTACACCTACTTTGGCGGGCTTGCAGCCGTAGTCAGAACGGATATTATTCAGTTTAGCATCTTACTGATCGGTGGTACAATCATTCTCTGGGTGTGCCTTCGTGAATTGGGCGGCTGGGGACAATTATATGAAAAAACGCCAGAACTGATGCACCTCCACCTTCCCGCAGACCATCCCAAACTTGGCTGGCTCGGAATGTTGGGCTTATTCTTTCTGAATATCAATTATTGGTGTGCCAATCAGAGTGTGATTCAGCGTTCGCTTGCCGCAAAAAGCCTTCGTCATGCCCAGATCGGTCTGATGGCAGGTGGATTGATGAAGTATTACATCGCCCTTATCGTTATCGTACCTGGTGTTGCACTCGCTGGTATTGTCGGCAAAGAAGCATTAGCAGCAGAACCGGATCAGGCTTTCACTTATATTCTCGCAAATTTCCTTTCTCCCGGTTTACGTGGAGTTATCTTATGCGCCGTTTTCGCTTCGCTCATGAGTACCATAGATTCTATGTTTAATTCGCTGGCCACACTATGGTCTATTGATATTTACAAACAGTATATCAATAAAGAAGCAACAGACCGACAAATCGTCAATGCCGGACGCCGGACGATCATTGTTACCCTGGTCATCGGTATTTTAATGGCTTTCTATCTCACTGATCTGAAATTTTCTGCTCAGGATAGCGCTTTTACCCATACTCTCAATGAGCTTCGTTATTATTTCAATCATGGTTTTGTCGTCGTCATCTGTACGGCAGTCTTCCTGATGACACCCAATAAAAAACTGGCATTAGCTGCCTTTTTAGTAACGGTTCCGTTGAATTATTGCTTACAGACTTATGCCGAAGGTCTCCCCTATCTGGTGCGTGCATTGGTCGTTATTACAAGTTGTTTGGCTGTAGTAGCAATACCTACAATCGCTCAAAATGGCTGGCTATCTGCTAAAGATTTTTTCCAAAGTGCCGACAGGAAAGTTACCCGTTATGGTATATGGCTGATTGTTTCGATGGTAGCTGTTCATATTATTCTGGGCGTACTGGCTTTTATGGCCAATAATTGAGCTTCGCTGTTTTTGCTTTTATCAGGTTTTCAGCTTAGTACATGGTAAAACCCATCCAGAAATCTAAACAACATCCGTCATGCCGGACTTGATCCGGTATCTCCTTAGGGTTTAGCACGATTTCAGGAGTTTTCTACAAAGGTGTCACTTTTACAAAGCTCTAATCTACATTCGCCATATGCTGTACCATACAGCACACAAAAAGAGGGGTGTATCTAAAATCTACCGATATTTTGTCTCTACGAGACTGCTTATTCCACGCCCCCTTAGGGACGACATATCGGTAGCTAAATATTTTAAAACGAGATAACAACGGAGGAGGAAACACAACCAGCTCAAGTTTCAATCCTAACTACACTGGACAATGATCTAAAACACGGGAAAACTGATTTTTTACTACGTGTTTGCCGCAAGTTTCAATCCTAACTACACTGGACAATGATCTAAAACTATTTTTTTGGCTTATGCGGCAAAGGGAAATACCAATGTTTCAATCCTAACTACACTGGACAATGATCTAAAACCTATTACTGGCATCTTGATTTAATAATTTAAGTATGTGTTTCAATCCTAACTACACTGGACAATGATCTAAAACCGAGAAAAAGGCTATACCGCACAAGTAGTACCAGCAGCGTTTCAATCCTAACTACACTGGACAATGATCTAAAACTGAACTGACATCATGTACAACAGTAAGAGTTCACTATAGTTTCAATCCTAACTACACTGGACAATGATCTAAAACATCTCATAAGATACGAAGGACATTTTTATACACAGGTTTCAATCCTAACTACACTGGACAATGATCTAAAACAGCATCCAGATTAGTGTATCTAAATATTTATGAAATGTTTCAATCCTAACTACACTGGACAATGATCTAAAACAACAATAAGCCCCGGATAATCACCTGTAATTCTATGTTTCAATCCTAACTACACTGGACAATGATCTAAAACTTGCAATTGTTTTTGAAATTTGTTCGATAAGAGAACGGGTTTCAATCCTAACTACACTGGACAATGATCTAAAACTGAACTCATCAGGATAATTAGAGCAGAACATTAGGCGGTTTCAATCCTAACTACACTGGACAATGATCTAAAACAACCCATTCGAGATAAGCTACAAATGCTTTATGATATACAGTTTCAATCCTAACTACACTGGACAATGATCTAAAACATTTATCTTGGTTGTCTCTGGGTTTATATTTGATTATGTTTCAATCCTAACTACACTGGACAATGATCTAAAACTCTAGTGTGTGAATTGCCAGGCATTTCAGGTACTTAGTTTCAATCCTAACTACACTGGACAATGATCTAAAACCATAAAATCAACTGAAAAACCACAATGAAAAGCCCGTTTCAATCCTAACTACACTGGACAATGATCTAAAACACCTTGTTTGCTTGCGTTACTTATCATCTAAGCTGCGTTTCAATCCTAACTACACTGGACAATGATCTAAAACTCTCCAGGCTTCGCCGATCAGCGGCGAAGCTCCCTTGTTTCAATCCTAACTACACTGGACAATGATCTAAAACATCGGGTTATCAATAATGTGGCTACTGAATTGGTCGTTTCAATCCTAACTACACTGGACAATGATCTAAAACTTGACGGTTGTGGCACTTTCAGTGCCTATAGTTTGGGTTTCAATCCTAACTACACTGGACAATGATCTAAAACCCTTGTATGCCAATCAAAACGCTTGGCTATTCAAGGTTTCAATCCTAACTACACTGGACAATGATCTAAAACAAGGGATCAGGAAAGTAGAACAGAAAAAGGTTGATGAGTTTCAATCCTAACTACACTGGACAATGATCTAAAACAATTGTTTTTAAAATAATTAAGCTATACAGTGCCTAGTTTCAATCCTAACTACACTGGACAATGATCTAAAACGTTCTTTTGAACCATTATAAAAGGAGTACACCACTGAGTTTCAATCCTAACTACACTGGACAATGATCTAAAACATGGAGCCACTGAAAAAGGTGGTTGTTACAGCAAAACTGTTTCAATCCTAACTACACTGGACAATGATCTAAAACTAGAGCTATCCGTCGCTGACGGATGCAACCCAGGCAAGTTTCAATCCTAACTACACTGGACAATGATCTAAAACCCGTGACCGTTCCGAATACCTGTATCGAATCGTTTTTGTTTCAATCCTAACTACACTGGACAATGATCTAAAACCTGAAAGCGTTGCGTCACTAGGTAGTGTTATCGGAAGTTTCAATCCTAACTACACTGGACAATGATCTAAAACTATACGCTATTATTTTAGCCGTTCTTCATCTTGTTTCAATCCT
>JAHDFX010000255.1 GCA_020627965.1 Saprospiraceae bacterium
CAAGCCAGGTCAAAATCAGGTCCTGCATCTGCAATAGGTGGAGTAGGGGCAGTAAGTTCGATGTCAATAGTTTCACCACAGCCATGAGTGTCTGTTACTGTAGCATTATAAATACCTGCCGGAATATCTGTTTGCAGAGAGTCTGTTATTGTGCCATCATTATCCCATTCAAACATATATGGCCAATCTCCTTCAGTCACAACTATAGCTGCATCACCTCCAACTAAACATGTAGGATCTACTACCGTTGAATCTAATTCTACACATTTGAGGCAAACCTGAAATTCTACTGTTGAAGAGCTTGTATTTGTGATCTCACAATTAGTTCCTTCGTCTGTAGTTGGAGTGGCTCCGTCAGGGTGAGGGTTGATAATGCCTGTGATGTAGACCGTTTGATTGCATAATGATTCGTCCGTTAAAGAAGTGGTAACATTAAGCGGGTAAACACTTTCTTCGCCTTCATTACAATCGTCAATAGAGCCACCAGGTTCAGCGGTCCAATTACCGAACTGGTCTGGCTCACGCTCCAAGGATTCATTTGAATTAGGGTTGATACTAGTTACTTCAAAAGATAAAGCATTAGGAACTGTAACAGAGCTTACACAGCCAGCTAGTCCGGCGGTAGGCATAACACCTGTACCTGTGAGGTTTAGATCACCGAAAGGCGGGGTATTGTTCGCTGTTGTTGTAGTTCCTCCGTACATTAATCCTTCTACAAAGGTTCCCGAACCATCAAACATGGCTACATATTCACCAGTATTACTTAAGATCATGACGTCATTAGGGTTTCCTGTAGTACATGCGCATCCGTCCAGATTCAGGTCTACTCCATTACCAACTACAAAGGCAAAGCCAATGGTATAAAATCCGCTAGAAGGTATCACTGTACCCGGCGGGATAGTAATTGTCCAATCACCATCTGTCAGGACATAACAGCCAATATTTTCGCCAGGAGGTCCGATGAGCTCTATCCATTCCCCTGTAGTGGGTAGACCACTGGTACCATCAGCATTTCCGGGGCGACTCATAATTTCATTAATGGCAACAGGTGTACCTGGAGCTGGTATACATCCTGCAAATGGCGGTATATCCACTTGCTCCAGTAAAGCACCTTCACCTGCATATGGATTGAAACCCTGAGTAGTACTATAATACCAGTCGATAGTACTGACATTTGCGTTAAGCATTTGATCGCCATCAAGTACAGTAAGTGTAAACTCTTCACCTGGGCATAATGCACAACAGGCATCAGGTCCTGTATAGTTATGTGTTCCGATATTGGTGAAATTGTCTGACCCAAGAGAAATCCATTCTGTTGCTAAAGTAGGAAAATCGCATGGTGCATTAGGAGGGTCTGTAGTTATGCCCTGAAAAATATTAGGGTCTCTGATGAGTGTATTATTTTCTGTTGAATTTCCTCCTGCGCTCCATTGGGCGCCCGGATCGCAGCCTATATTTCCGAATATGTCAATTACATTTCCATTTGCTATTAATGCAACAGCATCGTCTCCGCTAGGGCCTGTTGCAAAGGTTTGATCTGCAATTGCGAGTAATGTAGCATTGGAACTTGAATTACAAACAACATAGACGCCACCAGGCGGGATGGTGCCCGTAAGGTTGGATATCGTAGAAGAAGAAGTTGCGCCATTATAATAAGCTGCAACGGAATAATTACCTGCTCCGAGATCAATAGTCGAGCCTGTTGGGTTATAAATTTCAATACATTTATTACTGCTTGATCCTTCTATGTATTCAGAGATAAATAAATCTTGTGGAAGCCCTGTACAACTGGCTGTTGTAAGTTCACTACTGAAAATTTCAGGACAGCCATTGGTTGATACAGGCGGCTCATTGCTTAGGAGATCACCGTTCAATGTTATATTCCAAGTGCAATCTGCTCCTGCATTTCCATCTACAATGAGGTAATAGTTTGTATTTGGCGAAAGCCCTGACCAACTGTAATATTCATTATCTGTTGTACTGGAAGTACATTCCATAGCAGAACCCCATGTTCCGGGGCCATTACAAGCACCTGTGATGGGTTCTTCAAATAAAGCAATTTGTAAGCCTCCCAAATCTGCACCACAATCAATATCTACAAATCCCAGATCAATTGTACTACCAACATCATCTGTAGTAAAAGTATAGTAGACAAAATTGTTAAGAGCGCCATTACAATTCATTTCCCCTCCAGCATCGACAGAAGGTGCCTGGGAGCCATTGGCATCTGGTGCCAATATATTAGTTCCTGTATAAGCCTGCCCTCCGTATAAATAAGTTGCACTTGTACAATCATCATTTGCATTGTCACTAGTAAAAAAAGATATATCAAAAGGTTCTCCAAAACCGCCGGAGCTGGCGGTCATTACAATATAATAAGTATTACCTGCTGTAAGAGGGATACCAGGTACAGACATGATCTGATCACCACTTCCCAGCCCATCATCTGAACCCAGACAGGTGCCTCCACTACCAGGGCAACCATCCAGAACTGTGAGGTAAGGGAAACCTGTAAAATTGGAATAATTAGTTGCTGCTTCTACACTTAGAAATTCATCAACTGCAGGTGTATAGGTATACACATAATCTCCACCTCCATATACATTTGATCCACAGGTAGATATTCCATTTGAAAATGAGTTTGAACTTAATAATGCACAGGATGTAGTATAAGGCATTGAAGTAATGTCATGTACATTCGCACAATCTGCTCCTATTGGTGCGGATGGAGCGCCATAGTCCCCAAAAGTTATACTCCACTGATTTACTGTATTATTTCCACCACCTACGACATCGTCTGTTATACAGAGCTCCCAAGTACCATCTGCATTAATGCCTGTGTTGAAGTCGTCAATATTGCCTTCCGCAGTATAATATCCTTCGCTATTATTTTGTATAGATGTAATAGCTCCTGTTGGTCCACAACGAGTAAAACATGTTTTGTTATAAAAATCATTACCTGAACTTCCTCCATTATCAGTACTTAGTTCTACTACTGTGCCGTCAGGTGCAACAAGCGTAATATCTAAATCATTAGGATTAGGGGCGTCAATTGAGAGGCATATTTTTGTAAATGAATTATCTACAGTATTTAGTGTGCCTATGGCTGCAACCTCTACAGCTACACATGTAGCTGTGTTATTGTCTGGAATGGTGCCAGCATCACCGTAAAATTCCTGAGCAGATAGAGAGCTAACAAGTAAAATAGTTAAGCAGGATAAAAAGTACTTCATGATTTAGTTCTTTTACAAGAAAAAAGTTTTCAAAATTTACAATACAAACGTACTATAAAATATTGTTGAGCAATATATAAGGGAATGGCATAGGTGGGCATATGAATATGTGGTCTCGTAAACACACTTATAAGGCACATCCTGTTCCTCATTACCCGAATGTGTATACCAACTATTTTTCGATTGATGGTCGGTTTTAGTTTGGTATTGGTGTGTTTATATCTTTTTTGTGGTGTCTTAAAACTGGCGGCAAATTTATATAAAAAAGAACATACCTTTGCGTTAGTTTTGTTAAGTAATTATGAATTGTTAGTAAAATGTTAATAAGTGTAAAAAAGATGACAATGTTGTTTACCAATTTATTAAGATTCAGTGTCATATTGTGTTCTCTAATGATGTTGTGCTTTGCTTGTCAATCGCCAGTAAGCTCGGATACTGTATCTTCCCCAACTTCTGGCGAATTAACTGAAAAGCCGGAATCAGCTCTACCTAAAGTATTTACCAGCTTTGGAGAAGCAAGTAAACAGCCAGAAAAAGTACAAATTCTGGATTTGAGTAATGGACAACTCAAAGCAATTCCTCCATCCATTACTGAATTTCAGAACTTAGCTTATTTGACACTTAAAGGAAATGAAATCAGTGAGATACCTGATTTTATGCAGTCTTTACAACAACTAAATTATTTGAGCCTTGACGGCAATAAGCTGACAAATTTCCCGGAAGGTTTGGAAAAACTGACACAACTCAAAACACTTAGTTTGGCAGACAACCAATTGACTATAATTCCTGATCAGATCGCTGAACTATCGGCTTTGCGGGAGTTGTATCTGAGTAGGAACCATTTTTCTGCATTTCCCAATACTGTGCTAAAATTGAATAACCTGGAACTTTTAACCTTGAATAACAATCAATTGCAAAGTGTTCCAGCCGAACTCAAAAAGTTGAAAAAACTGGAAGCACTGTTTTTGTTTAATAACAAGATTGAAAAATTGCCCAAAGAGTTGGATGAGTGGTCAGAACTTCGTGTAGAAATTTAAACAAGAGGTTTATGATTTTTTAGATTTGAAGCGTTTGAAAAGAAACATACCTAGCCCTACAAGTATAGCTAACAGGATGCCTAAAGGCCATGAGCTGTTTTTAAGACTTTTCAAATGTATATTAGCAGCCTTTTCGCAACGAGCCTGCCCTGCCATACCTTCTGGGAGATATGCGACAAGACCTCGACAGCATTTCTCGGCATCCCAAACATATTCTCCTTCTTCTATACAATAATCCTGACTAAAAAAGTTTTGTCCGCATGTTTGTGCATTAAAATCTTCCAATACACATTTGCTGCCATCTGGCATAACACAGTAGTCTACTTCTCCTTCTGTTGTTACCTGATAACCTCTTTGCATACATTCTTTATAAACAGGATTAATAGTTGCCCACAATATATTATTGCTTAACAAGAAAAAAGTAAGGAGTAGTATTCTGGTCATAATAATTGATTCTGGTCAGGTGAATGATGTAAGAATGTGTTTAAATATATGACGTATTTTGTAATTAAGGACACTATCGTGTTTTACTTCTTGATGATTTTAAAACTGTCATAAATTACAGCATTCAAATTAGTGTCAGATGCAGGTGCGTCTACACGTCGAATTTCACGATATACAATTTCAGCGGTTTCTACATTGGCTATTATTGTATAATAATAAGTATCTACTTCGGGTGAAAAAAAGCTGGCAACTCCTAAAGGTGGTGCTGTGACAAGGAGTATGAGTTTGCCACGAACAGGTTTTCGGTGCGAAGTGACGCCATGAATAGAAAAATAAGGAGTTTTATACTGTTGGGCTAAATGACTAAATTGAGAGCCTATGACGGGGCCTGATTCATGGCGATTGAAAATTTGTTTTTCGGGTATTTTTCCTTTTTTATTGATGAAATCCTGTAAAAAACTAGCCTGAAGTATTTCTCGTTTAAGCGGAGCCAGGTCTCTAAAATAAGGCGTATCGCTGATATTTAGTCGTTCGGTATCGATCATTTCTATGGCAATACCATTTTTTTGAGCATTTCTAAATAATGTGTTATTCAGTTGGATTTCTTTGGCTGAAGCGCGTTTTATTTTACGCTGTGTTCGCTTTTTGCCGGAAGTCATCAATAACTCAAAATCAGGATCAAGACAGACTAATTTTTCGATATCTGTAGTTTTGGAGTTGAAGTTTTTTGTGCGATCAATATGCAAAGTACCTCTACAGGAAGTCTGTAAGAGAAGAAATAATAAAACGAATAGCAAAAATCCCTGGGAAGTTTTCATATTATTCCAAACGTTTTTTGACGTATTGCGTGTGTTTACCACCTTTGTAATATTCTAAATAGTGATCAAAATATGGTCTGGCTTTGTCAATTCCATAAACCAATTCTGTAAATTTTGCTTGTGTAATAACGATGGACTCGCTTTGCTCTTTTAAGGATTTATAATATTGTAAAATAAGCTGCTCTGCCATTTGCCGAAAGGCGTTCTCATCTATTCGCTTCATATAACAGATAATTTTTTCATGTGCTTCTGCTGAATAGTGTGGTTGTTTATGATGGCGTAGCAATTGCAGTAAGCGATCACGCTTTTTATACAGGTATAGTTGAAACAGGCTTTCTGCTATTTTACTTTTTAGGTAAATATTATTGGGATATTCTTTTTTCAAAACAAGTGATCGGTAAAGACAAAAGGTATAATCGGCTCCACGATAGGCATTTTCTATGACTTCAAATTGTGCAATATCATTCATTCGTTTGAAATTTTGATTTGACAATAAGAATAATTGACCATCTTGAGTATCTGGAAGGCGTTCCTGTCTTTGGGCGATCATATTAGGCGCAAAATGGCTTTTTACCGATCCCTCATTAAGTATTGGTGCTATATCTATTTCCTTGCAAGCTCCCAAGCTGGGGTGGAGGTCTTTTAATAGGTTTTCATTGGTGTCGAAGCGATCGCGCGTTAATAAATTAAGTACTTCATGTGCAGAATTGGTCGTATAACCAGCTTTTGCAAGTAAGTCTAAAGCAAAAGCATCTGCATCTTGTTCGTTTTGTCGATTATAAGCAACCTGAGCTTTCAGATTATCAAGCGTTCTTTTCTGAATATTGCTGAGTTGTTGAGTACGAATATATTGACGAAAAGGATGATGTAGTTGATGATGACCAATCTCATGAGCTATAACAAAGGCAAGTTGAGCTTCATTTTCCAACTGAGCCAGCAAGCCAATATTTAATATCAAGGTACCATCCTGCCATACTGCCGCATTGGGACTGACAAAACGACTGATAAAAACATCTACTTCTGCCGATTCTGGCAGATGCTTTAATAAGTTTTTTGTAATCTGGCGGACATATGGCGTACAGGGATCATTATAATAAATGTCTCCACTAAGGAAAAGTTCTTGTAAGGCAAACTGTGTCGTGGTCTTAAATTCTCTCTTTTGGCGCTTACTGAGTTGCTCATCTTCAACTACAATTTTGACGCTGGTTTTGCCTTTTAAACTTTGAAAAAAACGCTCAGGTATTTTACCTTTAGGTTCAATGGGAGTATAATTGTCTGTTAACTGTGAAAAAGCTGGAATAATACCATATAAAAGAATAAAAAAGCTGATAATGAGTCGCTTGTAGATTTTAATTTTCACAGTTTTAATATTGATGAGTTAGTTTATTATGTTGTTATTTTAGAACAGACTTAGAAATTTAATGAGTGATTTCTTAATTCAATATTAGTATATTTTTCTGGGTAAAAGTAATTTTTTGGAAGATAAATAGTGTAAGTTTGCTTTATTGTTTTTGAAATATAATTTCTTGTTAATGGGTTTTGTGGTGTTTGAGAAATTGATTGATAGAAGTGGTCAATACTGGTATATAGTTTGTTATGAGAATAAATGAATAGATAATAATTTCTTATTGTTTAGAACTTTTTTTAACATTGTACGTTATCGAAAGGTATACTTTTTTAATTAAAAGAACCATCACTAAATTTCTATAAAATGGCATTAGAATTAACAGACACTAACTTCCAGTCAGAGGCATTGGATACAGACAAACTGGTATTAATTGATTTTTGGGCACAATGGTGTGGTCCATGTCGTATGCTTTCTCCAATTGTAGAGCAATTGGCAGAAGAATATGAGGACAAGGCAGTCATTGGCAAAGTTGATGTAGATACAAACCAGGAAGTTTCCATGAAATATGGTATTCGCAGTTTGCCAACTATTTTACTGATCAAGAACGGGGAAGTAGTAGATAAGCATGTAGGTTTGACGACCAAAGCGAAGTTACAAGAGAAAATTGAAGCACATCTTTAAGATTTGCTCAAAAATGCTTTACTTTATACCTTCATCCTGAGCAGGATGAGGGTATTTTTATTTCAGAGTATATTTTTATTTGCCTTTTTATTCAAATTAGGTAAATTTAAACATGCTCTCTGTGAACCAATTAAGGAGTAATTCCGTAAAAAATAATATGAGTTTATTTGACGATTATGATGTCCGGCAATTGGGCAATCTGGAACTTTTAGCTAAGCAGGTAGTAGAAGGATTTATTATTGGTTTGCACAAAAGTCCTTTTCATGGTTTTTCTGTAGAGTTTGCAGAACACCGTTTATA
>JAHDFX010000256.1 GCA_020627965.1 Saprospiraceae bacterium
ACATTAGGTCTTAAACGAATGCGGAGCATTCTCAATATCAATACGGAGTATTGAATATAAGTAATTGGACTAAATACTTTCGGAAAGTCAAGGATTATACATCATAGCAGCTATCCCAATCTTTCCAAACCACCTCATAACCAGCACTACGAATCATCTCAGCTACCTCTGTAGGAGTTCGTTCATCACAAGTTTCGAATTGCTCCAGAGAATCCTGTTCTACATCGTAACCGCCAGGATTGGTCTTAGAACCTGCACTAATAGAAGTAATACCTAATTTGAAAATATTATTTCTAAATTTTTCAGATTCGCGAGTAGACATGGAAAGCTCTACCTCCTCGTCGAAAATACGATAAGCGCAGATGAGTTGAACCAATTCCCTGTCATTCATAATAACTTTAGGTTCCAGTATACCCTCTGCCGGACGCAGACGGGGGAAAGAGACTGAATATTTAGTCTGCCAATAAGTACGCTCCAGGTAATCCAGGTGTAAAGCATTAAAAAAGCTATCCGTTCGCCAATCTTCCAAACCAATAAGAACGCCTAAACCAATCTTTTTTACACCTGCCTTCCCCAGTCGATCCGGTGTTTCGAGTCGATAGTTAAAATTAGATTTTTTGCCTTTTGGGTGGTGTTTTTTATAGTCTTCTTTGTGATAAGTTTCCTGATAAACCAATACAGAATGTAAACCATATGGAATTAATTCTTCATAATCTTGCTGGTCAAGTGGTTGTACTTCAATAGAGATATTAGCAAAATGAGGGCGAATAATTTCTAAAGCATTTTTGAAATATTCTACGCCCACTGTCTTATTAGCTTCGCCTGTAACCAATAAAATATGGTCATAGCCAAGTGATTTGATAGACAGTATCTCTTGTAAAATCTGACTTGGACTCAGTGTTGTTCTACGCATCGGATTATCCAGACTAAAACCACAGTAAGTGCAGATGTTTTGACATTCATTGGAGAGATACATGGGGGCATACATTTGCACAGTTTTACCAAAACGTTTCTGGGTAAGTTCACGACTTAATTTCGCCATCTGTTCCAGATATGGCTCTGCGGCAGGAGAAATCAAGGCTTTGAAATCTTCAAGATTTCTTTCACTTTTGTATAAAGCACGTTCTACATCTGATGCAGTTTTTGCATAGATGCTTTGTTTTATTGCCTCCCAATGATAAGATTCAAATACTTTTGTAAACATTAAAATCTCAAATGCTTAACAGTCAGACCGTCATTAACCAACTGTTTTAGTGAATCTATGCCAATTTTTAAGTGCATTTTCACATAATTTGCGGTAACACTTTTATCACTTTTTCTAGTCTTTACACCATCTGGTGTCATTGGCATATCAGATACTAATAGTAATGCTCCTGATGGAATATTGTTGAAAAAAGCCACTGAGAAAATGGTTGCGGTCTCCATATCTACACAGATAGCACGTAATTTTTTCAAGTATTTTTTAAATTTTGTGTCATGCTCCCAAACTCTTCTGTTGGTTGTGTACACAGTTCCTGTCCAATAATCCTGACCATAGTCCCGAATCGTGGTAGAAATCGCTTTTTGTAATGCGAAAGAGGGCAAAGCAGGGACTTCTACGGGGAAATAATCATTGGAAGTACCTTCTCCACGTATACCTGCGATGGGCAGTATCAAATCTCCGACTTTGTTCTTTTTTGATTTTGTTCCGCCGCATTTGCCTAGAAAAAGGCAGGCTTTAGGCTTTGCAGCTTTAAGCAAATCCATGATTGTAGCTGCATTAGGGCTTCCCATGCCAAAGTTTACAATTGTAATGCCGTCGGCAGTTGCACTAGACATGGCTCCGCCAATGCCTTTGACTTCTACTCCATACATGTCAGCAAATGTTTTTACATAATTGCTAAAATTAGTCAATAGTACATACTGACTGAAGTCTTTTAATTCTGTCCCTGTATAACGGGGTAGCCAATCTTTGACTATATCTGATTTTGTTTTCATATTTTCCAGATGTGGAATGAAAGAAGAGGGGCTTTAAAACATGTTTAAGAGATGATGAGGAAATTTATTTCCTCATCATTATTAAGTTACCCACAAAAGTATAAAAAAACAAATAGTAGAAGACAAACTGGTGTACATTTATATTTTTGTATAAAAATTCGTTAATTCTATCGAAAGTACAGGAGATAAGGCTTTGATTGTATTAACTTAGCAATTCAATTATTTAAAAACATTAAAATAAATGGCAACCAGAACTCGATTAACAGGATTTACCCGTTTTCTTTTAGCAATGATCATTCTTGTTCCTGCGGCTATTGTTTTCAGTCTTTGGTATACTGGTCAGGAAATTACTGTAGAAAACATTACCAATCCTTCTACCTGGAATAACAATATTAATCCAAAAGATGACGTAAGGGAGGATGAAAAAAAACCACTCCGTGACCTGGATGACGTAAAGGACAACATAAAGATCAGAGATTTGACAAAAGATGAACCTGCTGAACAGGAAACAGTAGAGGAAAACACCGAGAAACCTAATATCAAGGATTTGGTGAACAACTTCGATCCTAAAAACAATGATCAGGCAGCCGAAACAGATACAGATACACAAGTGGATAACAATGTGATTAAGCCTTCCAATAATCCAGCTGTAGATGAGCTACAAGCCCGTATTAGCCGCTTAAAGGATGATATTAAGGAAAAAGATACAAGAATTGAAAAGCTATATCAGGAAAATGAAACTTTAAGAAAACGCCATACCGCAATGACAGATAGTTTATCCCTGATAAAAGGCAAATTAGATAAACTGAAAGATGCTCTAAACTAAGCAAGCACAATGCATATCATTCAAAGCAAAGCGACTCGCCTTTTTGTTATTCTTGGTGGTTTTTTCATTGCTAATGCACTTATTGCCGAGCTTATTGGAGTCAAAATATTTGCACTAGAAGACACCTTGGGTTTTTCTCCTCTCAACTGGAATTTATTTGGCAATCAGGGATCACTCAATCTGACTGCTGGCGTTTTGCTTTGGCCAGTAGTATTTATAATGACGGATGTCATTAACGAATATTTTGGTAAACGAGGTGTCCGTTTTCTTTCTTATCTGGCTGTCGGATTAATTATTTATGCTTTTATAATGGTATACATGGCCATTGCTCTGACTCCAGCAAGTTGGTGGATAGGTATCAATGTAGATAATGGAGTGCCGGATATGCAATTAGCCTTTAAGGGTGTTTTTGGGCAGGGTTTATGTATTATTATTGGCTCCGTCGTTGCCTTTCTAATTGGTCAGATCATTGATGTAATTGTTTTTCATCGCATCAAAAAAGCTACTGGAGAAAAACGTATATGGCTGCGTGCTACAGGCTCCACGCTTGTTTCACAATTTATTGACAGCTTTGTTGTTCTATACATAGCTTTTATCCTATGCCCGCAATGCACCACAGGACTCACCCCCTGGGCTTTTAGTCTTTTTCTTGCAGTAGGTACTGTTAATTACATTTATAAATTTGTAATTGCGGTACTGTTAACCCCAGTTATTTATCTGGCGCATTATCTCATAGATAGCTACCTAGGAGAAAAATTGGCAACTGAATTAAAACTAAAAGCGGCTGAGTCTTAAAACTTTCTAAAGTTCCATTCATCCACAATATCATTATTACTATCAAAGGAATTTACCCAATTCAGAAAAAGTGCTCTGAATTTTTCAATTTCTTCTCTTAGAATTCTAAGATATGCCGGATCGGTCAACTCTAATTGTTTGCACAGATAAGTCTGACTGTTTAGTTCTTTGGCAGCCAACTTAATCAATACAGCATTGTCGATGCGGTGTGAATAAATATCTCCACCTTCTGCATTCGCAATTTTTGCAGGTAGTTTCAATGCATTTTCCATCATGAGCTGTGCCACTAATCCCTGTTCCTCGTTTTCATCCTTGAAACTAGCAACAATAGCACTCGTGATTTCTACAATTTCTTCTGCTTTTTTAAAAACGTTAAGTTCTCTATATCCCATTTCGCCTCAAATTTGGGTATGCAAAACATGTTGTAATTTTTCGATATAATGGAGTAGCCAACTCCTTTTGAATATAAATGTGTTGTTTAGCCTTTTGTGACACATTAATCGTCAATAATCGAAAATACAAGTGTTCTACATCTGTTATACAATGTTTCTTCCTTTTAATATCTACGATTAGCTCACGATTTAGTTGCATTTTAAGGCTTTCCTAATCGAACTTTTAATTACTTTTGTTAGTAAGTGTAATGGTGCTTTATAGGTAATACCTTAGCCAATAAAGCTTAAAAGGGAATTCCGTGTAATTCGGAAACAGTCCCCGCTGCTGTAATTTTCTGTAGTGCTGCTACAATTTTTTGATCACCACGCCACTGTTCTTGAATGGGAAGGCTATCAAAAATGAAATAAGTCAGAAGACCTGCCATCTTAATTTTATCACTGAATGCCTTCGGGAATTGAGGTTTTCAATGGACTTTATTAACGGGCTGTCATCAAGATAGTGTGGACTAAAATCTGTTGCATCAGCAAACCTGTCGGCTGAATGATTCTACAAAATCATGAAGCTAATATCGTTAAAAATATCTTTTTTTACAATATTTTTTTTATTTCTATTTTGTGTAACTTACAGTCAACAAGATAGCCTTTCAAAAAAACAAGTAAATATACTGCCCATAATTCAGCTCAAAGCCCAACCAATACAGCACATCAACACCAATCAACTGCCATCTGCATCAATTGCAGATGCCCTAAGTGACCACCCAGAAGTTTTTATTAAAAATTATGGCTCAGGGCAACTGAGTACAGCTTCTTTTCGAGGTATGAGTGCAAACCACACACTCGTTACCTGGCAAAATATACCGCTTAATTCTCCTTCTCTTGGTTTGACCGATCTATCTCTTTTCCCAAGTCGTTTATTTGATAAAACAATTTATCATTCTGGCGCAGGAAGATTACAACAGGCATATGGTGGCTTGGGTGGGCAAGTTGCGCTTTATCAGCAGGCTGACACTTTAATTGAGCACTGGCATGGACAATTCCAGCAAAGCTTTTCCGAATTATTGGGATGGAATACTTCTGCCGTATCAACACACGTTTTTCAAATTAATAAACATCGTTTCCATCATGATACCCGCTTAAGTACTCTTTTTTCAAAAAATCAATTCAGATACAAGGACGACACCCAAGCCGGACATCCCGTTGTAAAAGCTAAGAATAGTCAATTCAGACAATTACATTTAATGGAATCTTTAAGCTGGTTTCCTGGCTCTTTGGGCAAACTAAAAACGAATATATGGCTCAGTGATAATCGTAGGCAACTCCCCTTCTCTCCGGCAGAACAGGAAGATCGTTTCATACGCGCTACCATGAATTGGGAAACATCAAAGTATAACTTACAAATTGCCTATTTAAATGAAGAACAAATCTATAATGATGAGGTTATTAATCTGAACGCCCAGGCTAATACAAGTCGCCTGTTTGCAAGAGCTAATTATTATTTACAGCACAAAAAATGGTCATGGCAATCAGGATTAGAGCTTATACAGGATGAGGCTCGTACTGGCGGATACTCTATTAAAAAACAACAAAATATAGCCTCATTTTTCTCTCTGCTAAAATGGTATCCTCTGGAGGATCTAATTGCATACGCAGATATAAGAGAAACATGGCGAAGCACTTATTTCCCAAATTTCATTTATAGTATTGGTTTATCTTATGACATATTAAATGCTCCTAAACGTTACTTAAACCTCAAATTCAATCAATACAAAAACATCCACTACCCTAACTTGAATGACCTGTATTGGGAGCCCGGAGGAAACTCCGAATTAAATCCAGAACAAATACTCGGAGTAGAAGTTGAATTAGAACATATAATTCGTTCTTTTCATCAAAACAGACAAACACATATTGGCTTATCTGGTTTTTATAGTATTTTAAATGACAGAATATTGTGGCAGCCTTCCAATGAATACAACTTTTGGACGGCAACAAACGTCAATAAAGTAAGAAGTAATGGGCTGGATGCTTATATGATTTTAAAACAAGCAATAAGTAATTTTAGTTTTCAAGGAAACATTAATTATTCCATTACCTACACAACTGACCTTTTAACCAACAAGCAACTTATTTATACACCTATACAACAAGGAAATTTTAGTTTTCAAATTCAGGGAAACGAACAGCTTCCTTTAGGTCTTAAATATAGGCACCATATCACAGGGAAACGCTACACAACAAGCGATAACACTGGTTTTTTATCAGCCTATCAAAGTGGAGATGTTTCAATTAATTATCGTTTTTCAAAGCGTTTAAACATAAACAGTATTGTTCATAACTTGTGGAATGTAAATTACGAAATCATAGAAGGTCGTCCACTACCTCTTAGATACATAGAAATAGGGGTTGGCTGGAATATAGATTAATTGTAACTTTATGCCTTTCGTGATGACATCTAAAAATCAAAAGACAAGGTTTTGTGCATTAGAGTTTTCCCCTAAACCTAGTCCCAATAGTAGTTAGCATATGAATAAAATAAACATATACAATGCTTCACGTATTGTGTTACTATGCCTAATAACCTGTATTAGCGCAACTGATACTTACTCGCAGAATTTCAGACGCATGTCTGCTGTACGCACCAATGCCTCTCCTGTCATTGATGGCTCGATGGAAGATGCCGCCTGGAAAAAGGCAGAAGTAGAAAAAGATTTCATTGCTTTCTACCCTAGCCCCGGCATTGCCTCTGCCAATAAATCAGAAGTTAGAATACTATACGATAATGAAGCTATTTATATTGGAGCAGTATTGTACTTGGGGGATATTGATGATTTGGGGGATGAATGTTCTGTGCGAGACGATACTAATATAGGTGCTGACCGCTTTGAAGTGTTCTTCGACAATTATGGTACTGCACAAAACACTGTAATGTTTGGAATTACAAGTTCAGGTGTACAGTATGATGCTTTTATCACTCCAGAAAACGAAGACATTCCTGCCGAGCAAGTATCTGAAATCCGTACCAATGCCATTAGTTTAGATGAATATATGTCGGCAGGAGTACTGGGAGAACGCAATTATAGAGGTGTAAGTCCATTGGTAAAAGATCAGCCGCTGACACAAAGCGACGGTATTGCCTGGGATGGTGTATGGACTAGCGGAGTGAAAATATATAAGAATGCCTGGGCAGCCGAAATACGTATTCCTTATTCTACGCTACGCTTCCCTGATAAAGATATACAGACCTGGAATGTTAATTTCAAACGTGTTAACAACGGAGATGATGAAATTTCTTTCTGGAATGAAGTCAATCCCAAAGCAGTTGGTTTTGCCCGTCAGTCCGGCAGATTACAGGGCATTAAAAGAATAGAACCGCCTACTCGTTTGTCTTTCACACCTTACCTTGTTACCCGCTCACGTTACACCCCGCGCCCTCCTGGCGACAGAACCTCCCCTTTATGGTCAAGTGAGCTTTCAGGTGGGTTGGATTTAAGGGTTGGCATTAATGAGACGACCACACTTGACATGTCTCTTGTACCTGATTTTGGTCAGGTAGCTTTTGATGAAGTAGAGCTGAATCTTGGCCCCTTTGAACAGCGCTTTGATGAAAATCGACCTTTCTTTACAGAAGGCTTTGAGCTTTTTAATCGGGCAGGTATATTTTATTCTCGAAGAATCGGAAGTGAACCATTATTATATCAGGCGATAGAAGATGATGCTGCCCGTCCATCCGATCAAAGAGAAATACTTGACCCTGATGCAATACTGGAAGAAAACCCATTCCGTCCACAACTTATTAATGCTACCAAGATCACTTCTCGTAATCGCTC
>JAHDFX010000257.1 GCA_020627965.1 Saprospiraceae bacterium
CCCGAATTTTCATTATGAAAATTCGGGATGTCTCATGTTTTTATTTTTTCTTAATAAAAAAGATTAGATCATAGGCGCAATAACCAGCGCAACTACTGACATCAATTTCAATAAGATATTCAATGAAGGACCAGAAGTATCCTTGAAAGGATCACCAACTGTATCTCCAACTACTGTCGCTTTGTGTGGCTCAGAACCTTTATAGTACATTTTACCATTGATTTCTACGCCCTCTTCAAACATCTTCTTCGCATTATCCCATGCACCACCAGCATTCGACTGGAAGATAGCCATCAATACACCACAAACGGTTACACCAGCTAATAAACCACCTAACATCTCAGCTCCACCAATGAAACCAAATAGTACAGGCGTAATAACTGCGATCAAACCAGGAAGAACCATCTCACGGATAGAAGCTTTGGTAGAAATATCTACACATTTGCTATATTCTGCTTTTCCATCTGCTGCTTCAAAAGTCTTTTTATCAGCGTCAGACCATTCAGACATTTCTTTGCCATCATTTTTCTTCATTACAGCCAATGCAGCTTTCAATTCTGGAATATCTGCAAACTGACGACGTACTTCCTGGATCATATCCATTGCTGCACGTCCTACAGCGTTCATAGATAAAGCAGAGAATAAGAAAGGTAACATACCACCAATAAGTAATGATGCCATTACTGTAGGCTTCACAATATTGATACCTGTTAGTATACTTTCTGGGTGTGTTACATTATATGCAGCCATAAAAGCAGCGAAAAGTGCCAATGCAGTCAAAGCCGCTGAACCAATCGCAAAACCTTTACCAATCGCAGCAGTTGTGTTTCCTACAGCATCTAGCTTATCTGTACGCTCACGTACTTCTTTTGGTAATTCAGCCATTTCAGCAATACCACCTGCATTATCAGAAACAGGACCATAAGCATCTACTGCCAATTGAATTCCTGTATTAGAAAGCATTCCTACGGCTGCAATTGCAATACCATAAAGACCTGCGAAGTGGTGTGCACCAATAATAGCTCCTGCTAAAATAATAATAGGAATCGCTGTTGATTGCATCCCTACGCCAAGACCTGCAATAATGTTCGTTGCTGAACCTGTCAAAGACTGATCGACAATAGACTGAACAGGTTTTGTACCTGTACCTGTATAATATTCAGTTACTTTACCAATGCCCAAACCAGCAAATAAACCAAGTACGATGGCAATAATAACACCAGTAGAAGTATAGGTCTCTCCAGTAACAACGGTCCATTCGGCAGGTAACATCCATTTTACAATAGCTATTGTTGCCAATAACATAAGTCCGGCAGATAAGAACTCTCCCATATTAAGGGCTTTATGCGGATCGCCACCATCTTTTACTTTCACAAAGAAAGTACCGATGATAGAAGTCAAAATACCAACTGAAGCCAAAACTAATGGCAAGAGTACAGCATTGAGTCCACCAAAATCATTATCTGTTGCATAACCTGTTAAACCAATAAATGTAGCACCGAGTACCATTGTACCAATGATAGAACCTACATATGATTCAAAAAGGTCGGCTCCCATACCTGCTACATCACCTACATTATCACCTACATTATCTGCAATAGTTGCAGGATTTAATGGGTGATCTTCAGGAATACCCGCTTCTACTTTACCTACAAGGTCAGCACCTACATCGGCAGCTTTGGTATAAATCCCACCACCTACACGAGCAAAAAGAGCAATTGAAGAAGCTCCAAAAGAAAAACCAGTTAATACAGTAATAACTTTAGTAATGCTCCAGCCCATATTGCTATATGCAAGAAAAAGAACTCCAAGTCCTAATACACCAAGTCCAACTACACCAAGTCCCATAACCGAGCCACCTGCAAAAGCAACTTCCAGAGCTTTACCAAGGCTGGTACGAGCAGCATTAGTTGTACGTACGTTAGCTTTAGTCGCTACACGCATACCAATATAACCTGCAAGGGCAGAACAAATCGCTCCAAGCACAAAAGACAAGGCAACGAGTGGTGAAGACTCTTCTGTCATACCAGAAAAACCTAAAAGAACAGCGACTACAGCAACAAAAATAGCCAGTACTTTGTATTCTGCTTTCAAAAATGCCATTGCACCATCCTGAATGTCCGAGGCAATACGTCCCATTCTTTCTGTACCAACTTCCTGTTTGTTTACCCAGGAAGATTTCCAAAATGTATATAAGAGTGCCAGAACGCCAAATCCTGGAACTGCAAATTTAATTAATGACTCCATGTTTTAATCTATTATAGTATTTGGTTTGTGATTAGAATTTGTTAATCTGTCAAGTACCCATAAGGAGCGCTCTTGAATTTTCGACCGGCAAAAGTACTATTAAATCCTTGTTTATACAATAACTGTTCTAATAAATACTTAAAATTCATACTTTGAACCAAAAATATTCCTTTTTTGTAAATTGCGAAGCATAAGATAAGGTACCATAATTGAATGTATGATGAACAAATTTTTTAGTTATCCATCCCCCTTCCCCCCTCCAAAGGGGGACAAAAAGACGAATATATCCCCCTTTGGAGGGGGAATAAGGGGGGGGACAACTGGTAAAAGATTTCCCATACTGCTAATACTCCTGGGAATGACTTTATCCATACAAGCCCAACAATACAACTTCATCAAGTACTCCATTTCCGACGGACTTCCTCAATCACAGGTTTATGCCGTACATCAGGATAACAAAGGCTACATCTGGCTGGGTACACAAGGGGGAGGAGTTAGTCGTTTTGATGGCAATAAATTTGAAAACTTTTCGACAAAACATGGTTTACCATCTAATTATATTCAGGCAATATATGAAGATAGCCAGCATAGAATATGGATAGGCACAAAACGAGGTTTATGTTATTATAATGGGCAAGAATTTGTACGTATTAAGAGAGGAAATAAAAATATAAATACTGCCTGGGCTTTCCACCAATACAATGACTCTACCTTATGGGTTGGCACAAGGAAGGGCTTATTGGCTTATTCACTGACTCAGGATACCATTCTGCCTGCTGATGTTGCACCCGCATTGATGAAATCACCTATTAACGGTTTTTATAAAGACAAAAAGCAAATATGGATAGCCTCCGACAAAGGTGGCTGGGTGATAGGTAAAGAAACTAAGCAATTCACAAATAATACCACCCTTTCGGGCAATCAGATACAAGCAATCACCACTGATTCTACTGGTAGTATTTGGCTGATCGCTTTTGATGGAGGTATTACTCAGGTAGATCGTGATTCATTATACATCAAAGCCCAAATAAAACCAGCACAACTCAATCGTGTACAATGTGCTTATACTGCACCCGATGGTAAAATATGGATAGGAACACAAAACAGGGGTATATCCGTTTATCAGCCCGAAGATTCTAGTTGGACCAGAATATCTGAACGACAAGGTCTAGCCCATAATCATGTCAGAAGCATTGTAGAAGATGATTGGAATAACCTCTGGATAGGAACTTCTGGAGGTGGTGTAACAAAGTATCTGGGGCAGTTTTTTGTTCATTTTAATAAAAATAATGGCTTGCACGGCAATCGAATCTATGCCCTTTGCAAAGACCATGAAAATAAACTCTGGATATCAGCTTCCAATAACGGACTGGCAACTTATGATGGCATCCAATTTCAAAAATCAGAAAGAGATAGTGGTTATATTGATGTAAAAAGTAAAGTCATTTTTCAGGATTCCAAACGACGATTATGGGCAGGAACAGAACGCAAAGGACTCGTGATGATGGATACCCTGGATTCGCTAGGGTACAGGCTTTTTACATTAGAAGATGGATTGCCAGGGAATCATGTTAATAGCATTGCCGAAGATGCACAGGGCAATATCTGGATAGGTACACAAACACAGGGAATTGTACGCCTAAGTCAACAAGATACAACCTGGAATATACAAGTCTGGGGAAAACAACAGGGACTGTATGATACCTTTATCACAACTTTAAAGGCTGATAAAAAAGGAAATATCTGGTTTGCTACCCGAAGCGGGCGAGTTGGCTATTTTGTAAATAATCAGTTAGCGAATATTTACGATCAGAATGACGGCTTACCTCTGGTCGCTATTCGTTCCATTGCTTTTGATACGCTTGGGCATGTCTGGTTCGGCACTGCGGGCGATGGTATTCTAATGCTGAACCCAGAAGCAGATTCTGCTACAGTAGAACCCATTAAGTCTGAAGAAGAGCTGACTTCCGACAATATTTATCTACTGATCTTTGATAAGCAGGGCAATCTTTGGGCAGGAAGCGAAACGGGGGTAGATAAGATCATATTGAATGAAGCTGGTGTTGTTTTGGAAGTGCAGCATTATGGTAGAAATGAAGGCTTTTTAGGGATTGAAACCTGCACTAATTCAGCGATCTGCGATGAGTCAGGTAATTTATGGTTTGGTACAATGAATGGACTGACCAAACATATTCCATCTCAGAAAAGCAGGGAAGAATTGCCGCCTGTCATCCATTTTAAAGACATTTCTCTTTTTTATAAATCGCTTACTCAGTCCGACTTTGCAGATTGGGTGTTGCCTACAGGCGGATTGAAAAATGGGCTGGAATTGCCTTATAACCAGAATCATTTGAGTTTCGATTTTAAAGCAGTTAATCTAAGTGATCCTGAGTCTATTCGTTATCGCTGGCAATTGAAAGGGGCGGAGAACGAGTGGTCGCCACTATCACAACGTGAATCTGTCAACTATTCTCAATTACCGCCTGGCGAATATGAATTTATTGTGCAGGCAGTCTCTGATGAAACATTGTCTTCTGAACCAGTATTGGCTGCCTTTACGATTAAAAAACCTTTCTGGCAAAAACGCTGGGTACAACTGCTGGCTGGTTTTGTATTGCTACTTTGGGCTTATTCTATCTACAGGAGTCGCATCAGGAAGATCAGAAAAAAAGAAGCTGTCAAACGGGAAAAGTTAGAGATCGAAAATCGTGTATTGCAGCTCGAACAAAAAGCATTGCAATTACAGATGAACCCACATTTTATTTTCAATGCTTTGAATAGTATTCAATCCTTAGTGGCCACTAAAGACTATGCTTCTGCCCGTACGGAGATCAATAACTTCGCTACGCTGATGCGCGGCATTTTATCCAATTCCCGTAAGGAAAAAATTACACTACAAGAAGAGATCAATACATTACAAAAATACTTACAAGTCGAACAATTTTGCCAGGCAGTACCTTTTGAATATCATATTCAAGCTCTTGAAAACGTTGATATAGAAGAGGTAGAATTGCCACCAATGCTGTTACAGCCTTTCGTAGAAAATGCTATTATTCATGGAATCTCTCATTTACAAAACAAAACAGGGCAACTAGACATTGTTTTTAGTATTGTTCCCAGACAAGGACAGCAATTACTACAATGTCAGATACGTGATAATGGTGTAGGAAGAAAAAAAGCTGCCCAATTACGCCAGTCCAATGCACCTGGGCACCAGTCAGTAGCAATGGAAGTGACCCGTGAGCGTTTGGAAGCTATGAAAGCAGAAGCTAAGTATACTACTCTGGAAATTGCAGATATACCAACTTCAGATGGAGCTATTGGAGGAACTGAAGTCATTGTAAAAATGCCGCTTTTTGTAAATTTTTGATAATAGACTTTATTTTAATATATGTTTGGTTCAGTGTATTCATGTCGCTTACTTCTTCTGGGGTTAAACATCACTCTTTTATCCCTTTCTCTATCTGCCCAAAATATCGAATGGGCAAAACATTACGGTGGCACAGCCGGAGATAATTTAAATGGCTTAATTGCTGATACAAATGGCAATATTTACATCAGTGGCACATTTGAAAATACAGCTACTTTTGATACTCAGACATTAACCTCTATTGGCGAACAAGATTTATACATAGCTCAAATTGATGACCAACAACAAGTCAATTGGGCAGTCAGAGCAGGCAGTACTGAAGACGATGAAAATGCTGGCTTAGCTATTTATAATAATACCATTTACACTGCAGGAAGCTACTGGGATACAGCTGATTTTGGGAATATCACCATTAACAGAACGCAAGGCTCGAACAGCGCTTTATACCTGGCAAAATACGATGCCAACGGCAATGCATTATGGGCGATTAGTATTGACGGAAGTGGCATCAAACAAGTAGATGATATTGAGATAGACAAAGAAGGAAATGTCTATCTAACGGGCTATTTTGGTGGTACTTTATTTACAAATTCACCCAACCTGATAGCTTCAGGTAATACGAGTTTTTTCGTATTAAAATACGATGAAAACGGCAACTTGATCTGGGCAAAGCAAAGCGGAGATAATGGAGATGTCAGAGGAAGTAGTTTAAGTTTTGATGTCATGAATAATGTATATGCCGGCGGCAGATTTCAAGGCGATATCAGTTTTGCCGGACAGTTTATCGCTGGTAATGGCTTGGATAATGATATTTTTCTATTGAAATATGATAATAATGGAAATGAGCAGTGGATAAGGGAAGGCGGTGGTGTTTTTGACGATGTTTGCAATGAAATTATTAGTGATGAAAACGGCAATACTTATCTGACCGGTTATTTCTCAGGTGTGATTCGCTGGGAAGATGGTACCGAGTTGGTCGCACAGGGTTTTTATGACAACATAGTATTGGTCAAGCATGACAGTAGTGGTAATTTGCTTTGGGCAAAATCAATAGATGGTGATGGCAACGGCTACGGACAAAGCCTGGTTTTGAATGGTAATCGCTTATTTCTGGGCGGACAGTTCAGAGGAGAAAAAGACTTTGATGGTAGCGTCCTTTCTGCCGATGATATTCGTTTTGATATATTTACTGCTGCGCTGGATGTGAATGGAAATTTTGAATGGCTGATACAAGGCGGAGGCAGCGAATTTGATTTATTGGAATGCATGACTTTTCTGCCAGAATATGGGCTTATTTTAGGGGGCAGCTTTGATGGGAATACGGTACTAGGCAATGAAAACCTGTCTGCTTTTGGCAGTTTTGATGCTTTTATTGCAGGGCTTACAGATTTTCCTTTAGCTGTTTTTAATAATCATGTAGAAACTATACGAGTTTACCCTAATCCTGCTAATAATTACCTTCACTTCGATTTACCTGATAACACTCTTGTACGTATTTTTAATCATAGAGGACAATTGATTCAATCATCATTTATTCAAAACAGCATTATTGATACAAGTCGTTTATTGTCAGGTGTTTATTTTGTACAGATTGAGACGGAGAGAGTAAAGTGTTTAGGGCATTTTGTTAAATTTTGATATATTGTTCAACATATCTTATGTAACACGGTTAGTCGTATTTGTTAGAGATCTCGCTCTTCGTTCTACACTTTTTATTTTTTGTTTTTTTCGTAAATTTGAGGGAATATTGTATGTTAATGTTTGTGATTTAACTCTAAAATTGGAGAAATGGCTAAGAGATTTGAGTCTAAGCTAGATGCTACTTTAATAGCTGAATTGAATGAAAAATTTGAACGTAAAAATTGGAGTAATATCCTTCATTATGATGTTTTCTTTGCAGGTTACTGCGGTTTTTTGGAGAATTTGAATGATGAAGAATTAAATTTGATATTGGAATTGACAGACGATTATGAGTGGGTTACACAAGATGATTATCTGAAATACTTAACATTTACATTAGAAAAGCTGTCAAGTTTTACTTATCTAAATTTGAATAAAATATATGTGATTCCTCTGTTATCAAGAGAAGATAGAAAAAAAGGAAAAGATAAGAGTTCGAGATACGTGGCTTATCAATGTACAGATATCCAATTTAATTTCCATC
>JAHDFX010000019.1 GCA_020627965.1 Saprospiraceae bacterium
CACTCCTGCTAAGCGATTTATAAAGTTGAATGAGTAATAGTGTTTAAAAATGAAAAGTGATTGCCTCATGGCGAGGCAATTGCTTTTTCGTTTAAATTGGAGGAAGGAGACTGCCTTATAGCGGTCTCCTTTTATTTTATCTAGTAGGCTGTGAATAAGATTATATTTAAATTTTCCTGTTACCAAGTATATTAAGGTACAATAGCTTTAAATTAGAATACAATGGGCTTGGATATAATCCATCTGGAACCAATTTTTGCGAAAAGCAAATATTAGAAGCATTTGATTTTGAAATTGTGAAATTAATATAGCTTCTTTTATTACTGATCCGTTCAATTTGTTGTTGGATAGATAATATGGATGAAGGCTGACCGGAAATTAGGAAACTTATTTGCGAAAGCTCTATTCCGGTCCAGATGGATTGTGCGATGTATTGACCAATGTCTTCGTCAAGAATATAGTCACGTAAGGTATTTGAGGCTCCAAAGATAGTTGTGATCTTGTGCTTGATACAGTTATTCATCATAACGGCGATGAGTCCCATTCTGGTTTGGGGCAAGTATTTGGAATATACGGAGCTTATCCTGAAAATTTTTGCTTTTAAAGCCGTTTTATTCAATAAATGTTGTTCCTGTGTTAGTTTTAGAAAACCATAAGGGCGCTTTGGAGCAGGTTTTGAATGACTATTAATAAAACTCTGTCCTTCAAACAAACCACCTGCTGAACTGCTCAGATAAAAGAAAACCGGATTAGCTAGTTGAGCCGCATAGTCATTAAGCAAATTGCTAATGGCATTAAAAAATATTTCCTCTTGTTCTGTTTCCGTTGTAGTGGCACTAAAGCCACATTTTCCGGCACTCCAGATAATATAAATAGGAATATCAGCAGTCTGAATAAGGCTATTTGTTTTATTTAAAATAAGATCCAACTGCTTTTGGGCGGGTGCCAGATCCCAGGGAAAAAATACTTCTTCTATGTGAGTGGGAGGAGACAAAAAGAACATTGTCCTTTGTATGGCTGCACCAACCAGACCAATGCCAAAATGCAAGATAATACAGGGCTGTTGAGCACAGTTTTGTATCTTATAGATCAGCATCTGAGAGTTTGTTTAATGCCTGTTTAAGTTGCTGGTCTTTACTTCTGTCGACTACAAAGAAAGTAGGTTTTCCATTATGACTGAGCGATAATTCTGACAAACTTTCGAGACTGAAACCCAATAACAGGCAAGTAAGTCCTCCAAAGAACAGTGTTATCAATATAGTGGATGTCCAGCCTCTGATCTCTACACTTTGGGGGTAGATAAGAGATGAATATAAAGCGTAGGCAGCATAAACAATACTGGCAATAAAAGCCAAGACGCCTATAATTATGCCGATTCTCAATAGTTTTACCTTAGATGACATAATCATGCGTTTGCTATGCCGGACAAGCCCCATGAATGAATATCCGCTTTTGCCTTCGCTTTCCTGATTTCGAATATCGGTCATATCAATTGTGGTATTAGATACCCTTTGTGTAAACCAGCTTAAGGCAATATCCAGATAAGTTTCATGGCGACAAATAGCTGAGGCTGCTCTGGCTATATCACCTCTGAGCAATCTGAAGCTATTGAAATAAGGAATAGACTTATTGTTGAGAAGGTAGGAAATAATTCGTTTGAAATATCTGGCTAGTTTATCCCGCATAACGGAGCTATGTACTCTGTCTTTGCCATCAGCATAACAGATATCCGAATTTTCTTTGACAACTTCTTCCAGCAGTTGAATGATATATTTTGGGCGATGCTGTAAGTCTTCATCTAGCGTAACTACCCAGTCGCCGGAAGAATGTAGAATACCTGCAATGGTAGCGGGGTGCTGCCCAAAATTTTTGGAGAGTTCGATGACATTGACCCATTCTCTGTTCTGGCGGGCTTCCTGAAGTACTTCACGTGAATTGTCAATACATTCATCAACGACAAATATACTCTCAACCAATCGAATCTGAACATCTGATTCGATAAGATAAGTTTTAAACTCTTCGAGTTCCTGAATCAGGTCTTTCAGATAATTAGCGCCATTATAGACTGGTGTGACCGTAGATATGCTGATGTAGGTCATTCAGAATTTTTAAATACAAGTTTTTTTACTAGTATAAAGGTAAGCAAAACCCTGAGAGGAATTGTGAGAATAATGAGGATGAAGTCAGAAAAATTGAATAATTGTTCAAATGAATATAGTAATGCCAGTCCTATAAGAAAGCCCAGGACATAGGAAGCATAGTATTTTACAGCATCTTTTAAATTGCGTTTCTGTTGGAAAGTATAGCGAGAGTTGAGATAATAAGAGATGCAAACTCCCGCAGTATAAACGCCTGCATAAGTTGGATAAAGGGGGAATTTTAATCTTTCCAGAAAAATATAATAGCAGATGAGACCAAAAGCGGTTGTGAATATACCGATGAAACCAAATCTGGTGAGCTGGGTGATGAGTTTTTGCAGTTTTGTTTTATTTGTATGACTCACCTTTGAGGCTTCCCTTAGTTGCGGGTCTTTTTTTTTTCATATTTCGTTAGGGCTTGAGATAGCTTATTATCAAATTGCTTATCATAGAACAGGTTAATGAGGTCTCGTTTGGCTTGATAAACCTCCGTAATAATATCTTCTGGTATGACCAATGATGATTTAAAGTCTGCGTATTTTTTGCCATACCATTTGGCTTCGCTGATATTTGAATCATTTTTAGCAATGGGGTGTTGGGTGATTTCTTGTAGAAGGTGTTCAAAGTTGTTAAAAAGAGTATCAAATTCAAAGAAAAATAGTTTTATAAAGCGATTTTCAAACACGCCAAATTGCTTTTCCTTATCGTAATTGAGGTCATCGGCACTGATCTGTAATTCTTCAAAGATTTCATGTAAAGATTCGTGAAACCCTATCAGGGATTTATCTCTTAGCTCTGCAATATATTTTTCCTGTAGTTCCTTGGTTTTGAGTTTATAAACGAGTGTTTCTTTTTTGCTTTTTACTTCTTTTAGCCTTAGCGGTTTGGCGCCGTAGCCCTGAAAGAAAGAGGAAGCGTGTCTTTTCATAGGGTCTCTGAATACTGTGATAACTTTTAGTTTTTCATTATTTTTTTTGAGGTATCTTCTGAGATAAGGTCGGAATTGCCCTTTTTGTAGTCTGTAATTCCGCATACGATGCCAGTGTTTACATTTAAAACCATTACTTTTTAGTGTATTGGTCAATGTTTGAGTTCCAGACTTATAAGAACTATAAACAAGGTAATCTAAATGCAGTAATTCTGTGGGAAATTTCATACTTGATTTTTTATCAGAAAAAGAGGCTTGTCTATTTTATCTTTTTAAACTCCCTGGCGCAGGCTTTAGTTAATAATTTAGCTCCTTTATGATTGAGGTGTGCCCTGTCAAAAGAGTATTCTTTTTTATAAAAATCATCATATTTTTTTGGAGAGGCTAGGTTGATTACATGGGCTTTGATCTTTTTTGAACTGACTTGTCTGGATTTCTCATAAATAGCTTCAGCGGCTTTAGGGTATAAAACAAAATAAAGACGGATATTTTGTTCTTCAGCTTTGTCGATCAACTGCTCGAAGGTTTTTATAACAAATTCGTCTTTGGGATATTTTGCCTGATTGAAAATCCGTTCAGCACTTTTTCTTCTTTTGGTCAAAATAGTTTTATCTGCCAGAAAAGCCTTTCTACGTGCGAGGTCGTTCTCTTTTTTAGTATTGATGTAAAGCGCTCTATAGCCTTTATTGTTGGCGAATTGCTGACCACTACTTTGAGAGGAGAATAAGTATTTAAGCATATCATCAAAAATACTTATTGAAAAGGCATTTTCTATAATAAGCCTGGTATGTTCGCTCCATAATTGATATTTTTCTTTAAAGGTTTTACTGCTTTTAAAGATTTTTTTGAGCGAAAAAGAATACATATTGAGGTCGTAATAATATCGTCCTCGAAGAGACACCCGATTTTCATCTCCGTGAAGTTCTAATGAAGGTAATTCGATGAAAATATTTTTAACATTCAATGTTTTATGTTCCATCAGATACTTTGCCAATTCTATATTTTCGAGTCCACTTGATCCTGGTGCACCCAGGTTGAAAGTTTTTATATTGCCATTGAACTCAGCATCAAATGTTTTTGGAATGATGCCATTATTTACCCGACTGGTACCTATGAAAAAAGTATTATACTTTTGCCCGGATTCTTTCAGGTGGTTTAGTTTTTTATCGTATATCTCATTTCCCCAAAATGGAGGTAATACCCATTTAGGAATTTGTATAATGACAAAAAACAATAATAACAGGAATAGTATTTTTCGTATAAATTTCTTCATTAGAATTGAAAGTAAATAAATTGGCTACTATCTCCAAAATGATACAAGATGAGCATTGTCAGCCCTATATAAACTGTCCAACGTAGTGGTTGTGGCCACTTTATATCTTCCAGACCATGTTCTTTTCTGCGTTGTATCCATTCAACGATAATTAATAGCAGGATTAAGCCAGCTACACCAATCAGGTGATTGCCGGATAATTTTAAGGTACGTATATAAGTTTGAAAACCACCATCACCGACTGTAAACATATTGCCAATATAAATAAGCGCATCTTTTACAGAGGGCGCCCGGAAAAATACCCAGGCCAAACAAGTCAGCAAGAAAGTAATCAATATTTGAAAGATTTCTTTGATAGATGGTAAAGCACTTTCCTGAGCAACAATCGCCAGATTATTTCGATTTGTTTTCAATAGCATTTGAGGAATAAAATACAAGGCGTTCAAGCCACCCCATACAATGAATGTCCAATTGGCACCATGCCAGAATCCGCTGATGAGAAATATGGCAAATACATTACGCAACTGCATGAGTTTTCCTCCTCTACTACCTCCAAGCGGGATATACACATAGTCTTTGAACCAGGACGAGAGGGAAATATGCCAACGCCGCCAGAACTCTGCAATATCCCTTGAAAAGTATGGATATGCAAAATTTCGCATCAAATTGAAACCGAAGAGCCGCGCTGTACCGATGGCAATATCAGAATAACCAGAAAAATCTCCATATATCTGAAAAGCAAATAAAATAGCGCCCAGTAGAAGTATACCGCCGGATAGCTCTGCTGAATCAGCAAAAATAACATTGACATATACTGCACAACTATCAGCGATCACGATCTTCTTGAAAAAGCCCCAAAGGATTTGTCTCATTCCGTCTACAGCCTTGTCATGATCGAAATGGCGTTGTGTATAAAATTGTGGCAATAGGTTTTTAGCGCGTTCAATAGGTCCGGCAACCAACTGAGGAAAAAATGAAACGAAGGCAAAGAAAGCAAAAATGTCTTTTGTTGGTTCCAGTTTACGACGATAAACATCTATGGTATAGCTCATCGTTTGGAAGGTATAGAAACTAATACCTACGGGCAATAAGATATTCAGGGTGGCAAAGTCGGCGTTCATGCCTACACTTTGGAGAAGGTCAGCGAAGGAGTCGGCAAAGAAATTATAGTATTTAAATACGCCGAGAAAGCCTAAATTGATGAGCATACTGATCCAGAGCAGAAGCTTTCTACGCCTTTGATTTTCCGTTTTTCCTAACTGTACACCTAAGCCATAATCTATAAATGAACTAAAGATAATCAGTGATAAAAAACGCCAGTCCCACCAACCATAGAACAGGTAACTTGCTGCAACGATCAGAATATTTTGGATTTTTACATCCTTTTGGAAGACAAACCAATATAGCAGAAATA
The DNA here is from genome assembly GCA_020627965.1 of Saprospiraceae bacterium. Lineage (GTDB taxonomy): Bacteria > Bacteroidota > Bacteroidia > Chitinophagales > Saprospiraceae > JAHDEO01. Next base: position 5,754 of record JAHDFX010000019.1, read on the forward strand.
CTATAGGCAGAAAAAGACAAAACTCTAGTGAATTAAATAACATTAGCTTCTTATAGGTTTATTATTTCTTTTGCCACTGTTTTTTTTAATTCGAGTTTAAAAATTGAGCGTGCAATATTTTGTTGCCGTTCATTGAAATCGTCAACGAGGAAAAAATGCTTTTCACTTTTATCTTCTTGAGGAATGGATATATTTAGATTGTACCGGGTATTGAAATCTTGTATTTTTTTGGCGTATTTCTCTAGTATTATGGAGCGTTCAGGTTTGGTGAAGATACCATATTTTTCCTGCTCTTCTTCAGAAAAACAATATATGATCTTTTTTTTATTTTTGATAAAAATTTGCTGATATGCAGTCTGTTTATCGTGAGTTGCTAAAGTGTATAAAAGGCTGAGTAATTTTTTGCCTTGTCGTTTGTTTATGGATATTTTAGGTACTGTAATAGGGGAGGGGGGCTGCATGATATAATTAGCCAACTCATTCACAATATTATTGGTGTAAGTGAATACAGTTACTTTTGCTTCAATACTAAGGACTTTATTTAAAACCCTTAAATAGTTTAATTCACCTCTTAGATGTTTGTTTTTGCTGGCTTTGATGTCGGGCAATTGTGTTTTTAGTCTTCCTCTACTCCAGGCATTCAATCTTTGGAAAAAGCTGGATTCTATAAACTCATCTGCTTTTCTGACTACGATGAGGTACTCAATTTCATATGCTTTAAAAGCGGTTTTAAGATATTTATGTACTTTTTTTGGGTCTTGATTGAATAAATGTGAAAAACCTTCACTGCTTATAATGATATTCTCTGTTCTGTTCTTAATTTCTTCTGACACAGTATGTATATCACCTAGTTCAGGCTTGTATAGATTTGTAGTATGAGGATTTGAGGCAATAGCGCGCACCAGATTATGGTGTCCTTTTTCAGGCACAGCTATACCTTTCAGCGGGTAGTATATATTGTTGTCTTTTAATATTTGGGGGTTGGTATAAAAAAAGCTTTGCAGGGCCGTTGTAGCCGTTTTAGGATAACCAATATGAATAAATACTTTCCTCATTTTCGTTAGGAATATAACAACTAGAATTTTAAGCGTTTGTAATTGCCGACTTTAAAAACCCACTTATATTTTCTGTATATAATAAGTTCTGTTTCTGGAGTAATATATTTTTTTACATTAACAGGTTTAGTCTTATTTAAATGTGGAAAATCAGGATTTCCATTACCATATTTTCTGCCTATTTCAAGAAACTCATCACGTAGGTTTTCAAATTTAATGATGCGTACATTTTTAGGAATTTTATCATCAACAGTCACATATTTTCTAATATTGAGACCATGTCTGTGATAGAATTTACCTTTTACAAAATCTTCGAATGAACCACTTTCGATTATTTCTTTACGTTTGGGTGCATTATCAAGTATCTTGGGCTGCTTTTCAAGTATTCTTTTATAATAATTGAATAAAGAAATTTCAAAGTTGTAAGGATTCCTGATAACAGCTACAATTTCTTTAAATGAATCTAATTCTTTATCAAATTTTTTGACAAACCCTTTAGCTTCGCCCAATGTAGCATGACGTTGCCCTTCAATAATGGTCTCATGTCCTAATTTTTGATGATGTGCTCTTTGGGAGATAGCATTATATACAGGAGTAGAAAGGGTTTTGCAAAGATAACTTGCAGCAGAAGTGCCGCCTGTTTTTCCTATATGTATAAATAAAACGTCGTCATTAAAAACCATATTTATTTTTTTAGGAGGTGGAAAAAATATCTATTTAATTTAGACCCCTTCTGACTTACAGATAATTCTTTTGATTTAACTTCAAATTTACCTTTTATCATTTTTTCCAGCATCTTTTGATTTGGAAAATGGCAAGGAGAATCATCTACGCCTCTTTTATATTTATAGGTATATGGGCTATCTGTTTTTTCTTCATAGAGTTCAATTTCAATAACCATCAATCCATTTTTGCTCATTATGTTGTGAGCATGCTCGAAGAAATAGTCTTGTTTTTCTCTAAAGTAGTGGAATACGGAAGAAGCATAAATAATGTCTATTTTTTCTTCGGGTTTGAAGTCATAAACATCTATATGATAAAATTTGACATTGGGAGACTGATAAAATACATTGTTATATTGAGAAGCTATGCTGACCGATATTCTTCTTACATCTATTCCGTGTACCGCCTTTGCTTTGTCCCGAGCAAAAGTATTAGACATATAACCTGCATTACAACCGATATCAAGAATCGTTTTCCCTTTGAGGGTGGGCATCTTAGCTTTTTTTATTTTTTCGGCAGTATTAGAGTTAAATGTCTTTTGTCCTAAATCACTATAAAACTGATAAGTTGTACGTTTTGTCAAGTCTTCCAGTCGTATTTTTTTATAAAACTCATAAAATGCTTTTGCATTTTCTTCATGACTTTTGGTAAAAAGCTGTTTTCTGAATCTTAATTTGTGGTCAACAAGTTGCATAAAAACAGGATTGCCATAGAGCATCAATACCTGAGTTAGTTTTTTTCTTATAAATTCATGACTAAGTACCCAACCTTCTATGATAACTGTATTGACTTCATTGAAAGGAATAGTATGCAGGTATTCATTGAAAAACAAGCGTACAAAATCTTGTTTATTGAACATTGGAGAGTTGACATACCCTAGTATTCGTTGATGTACTCCGCTAGGGAAAGCATCATTTTTAAATAGAGTGTCAAGGCTTAAGAGATGTACTCCTTTGTTTATCTTTGCAAGCTCACGGGCAAAGGTTGTTTTTCCTGAGCTATATTGCCCTCCAATCAAAAAGATATTGGGCATATTAATTTGTCGTTTATTTAAATTCATTTGTCGTTTATGACTAATTTTTGAAGGTAAGTTAATTGGTTTAAACTGAAATCTTTCATCTGCGGTTTGTATAAGGACTTCACCTTTAACACCCGTTTCGATAAGTCTGTCAACAGATACCCTGAATCCATACTTGCCTATTTTCCCACCAGGATCGCGTTTTAATTGTCTTTGGGCGAGGAAATCAAGGATAACTCTGTTTTTATTTTTTGATATTACTTGTATTCTTACTGGAAATTTATGGTTTTCATTTTTTACCCAACCTATAATGTATTGTTTGCCTTTACTAATGATTTTGCCTGTATACATTTTTTGTGTTTTTAAAAGCTTTGGTTTTGCCTTATGGTTGTTCAGACCGCATTAGAGAATTCCTCTTCATAGACTTTTTCAAAGTACGCAAGCTCGGCTTCAAGGCCTTTGTATTTGTTGAAAAAAGGTGTCAAGGCTTTTTGTAAAGCTTCTTTACCTATTTGGTCGAGTCCTTTCAAAAATTCACCACGCATCTTTTCCTGTACTTTATCCATACCAGCGTCATTGCGGAACTTTTTAAAATGTGGATTATATTTAAACTCGTGTAACAGGAGCAATTTATCTACGTATTCTATTTTGATACGTTTAGTTTCCATACGTTCATCACTTCTGTTTCTATTACTTTCTGCACCTCCATGCACTCGGAAATAATTGAGTGTTTCGGGTAAGAAAACGAAGCCTATATTACTAGCTACTCTTATTGTAAATTCATAATCCAGCATCTGCGATAGTTCATCACTAAAGCCCCCAAACTGTTCGAGTACTTGTTTGTGAAATAATAATGAACTTGGCTCGCCGAGGAAGTTTTCCATCAAATTGTTATTGGTCAGTCGGGAAATATCCTGTGGATTAACCAATTGTTGGTCAGGAATTAAGTTTTCAGCCTTAAGTACTTTTTTCTGAAAGAATTCTCTGATTTCGGGAGCTGTATCAAACTCGATGATAAAATTTCGGCGGCAGACAGCCATTAATGCATTGTGCCTAAGACAGGATGTATACATCTTTTCCAAACAAGTAGGAGAGAGGATATCATCCTGAAAAAGAAACTTGATCCAGTTGTTGCTGGCAGCTTCAATACAGTTTTTCCAGTTACCTACCAGACCAGCGTTCTCTTTGTTTTGAATAACTCTGATGCGATTGTCATAGCTAGCATATTCCTGCGCTATCTCAAAGGTATCATCTGTAGAGCAGTCATCTACTATAAGAATCTCTACATTGTAATAAGTTTGATACAATGCGGAATCAATACACTCTCTCAAATATTGACTTCCGTTGTAAGTGGGGATACAAATACTAATTTGTTCACTCATTTTATTGATAATCAGTCAAGGGGCGTTGTATACATGAGCATACAACAGTTAAAAATGTATTTATGTGTTTTTTGGAGGTCTGGAGTTGGAAGAGTTTCAAATAGTATAGCTGCGTTGTTTAGACGCTACTTAGTCATATCTCTACAATATTCACTGTATCGAAGATGAAAAAGTTTTTCGGCAAATTCGTAGAGATACATATCAAACTTGTTGATCTCTTGTATTTGCGTAATAATTTTAGGTTCTATCGTTCCTATTCCTTTATTGCCTGAATTCCTGTTTTCAGTTGGAAAACCTTTTCGCCAGTTGATCCAGTCAGGGGAATATTTATCCAAAATTTCTAATGATTTTTTCATATCATTTAACAATCCAAAACAAGCGTAATACCGTTCTAGATTGTTAAGAGCCAGTATGTATAGCTTTTTATTAGCTCTACCTTTGTCAGTTAGGGTATTCGTGATATAATTGACATGCAGATCAGCTATTGATCTAATAATTCTTGTGCGCTTTGTGTTGTCTAAATCATTAATTGAAAGTCCCTTACAATTTGCGTATCCAAGCTTACGATAAAAGAAATTATAATGAGATACGAATCGTTCTACAGGTTCTCTGAAGATGGTGTAGTAGAACGGTTTAGACATTTTAAGTTTATACTTACGATGTACATTGAAAAGTGAGTGATCTGCAATGACTCTCAAGTCTTTTTCTCGTAAGTCTTTTAGTTCATCTGGAGTAAGCTGTGGGATATTTTTATTGTTTTTAACACCATTTATTCCTGGAGCATACACCCTTGAAGGGCTAATATTGCTTGCTATACAAGATTCAATAATGTGCTTTCTAAAACTACTTCCCCCGCATTTTGGGATGTGTGAAAAAATAAAGGTATCGTAATTTTTGACAGTCATATTCTTTACGTTTGGACACTTGATATGTCAGTTCTTGCTGGCAATTTTTTTACCATTTCATAGCCGAGTGCCGACTCTGTTTCTTCATTAAAGAATTCATTGACGTAATCAAGCTGTTCTTGAGTGTATTTTTGAAAATATTCTTGCTGTAGGTAAAATCGCTTACGGTTAAATTTCAGTTTTGGATTTTTACCATGATAACCGTCATTCAATTGTATTTCAGCACGCAAATTAAGACCAAACTTATTGGCCATCATGCGCAGTGTACGTTTGGGGGTGTACAATAAATCATAATATTTTATAAAATGATGATGTTCACACACTTCTTTTAGTTTGAGGTATCTTTCATTTTTTGCATTGCGCAGTAAAATTACATTCTTGAACCGTTCGCCCGTATTGGGGTTGCGTTCATACATCATCTCTTCCTCTGGTTTGATCGGGTCTTTCACCAGATCTCGTGTAGCATAGCCCTTTCCTTGATAACAAGCCCACTCACTATTTAGAAAGGTGTCAAAGTCAAGCCCATATAGATGTGGTGCATGATGTGGTTTGCCGTGCATGGAAACCACCCAGGAATATGGGTCTTTAGAGATATGAATAAAAAGTGTATGTTGAGTATCTGCTTTACGAAGTTCTTGAGCATCAACAAAGCGATGCTTCCAACCATATTTTTTTTGAACGATCTTTACATCATTTCCTTTCATATTTGCTTCTAATAAGGAAATGAGATAGTTTGTTCCTGAATTACGCTCTCCGTAAACCTTTATTTCTTTTATTTTCATTTCAATCTATCTATTTTCTAGCCAGGATAACCATAACATCCGAGCCTAAAATACCAAAATATAGAGACCAGACAAAAGTAGCTCTTACTTCACTAAAGCCTGCTTCATGTAATTCATCTAGCATTTCCCAACCGAAATGCTGATAGCATAGCAAACCTTCCTTAGGACCAGCAGGAGTGTGGTAGTGAATAGGCTGTTCTATATGTTGCAGACTACCGTCTTCTTTTACAATAGTTCGCAAGTTATTATATTGTCTGTTAATATCAAAGGGAACTGTAATGATTGCCCAGCCTCCTTCTTTTGTACAGCGATGTATTTCTTTGAAAGCTTGTTTGTAGTCAGGAAAAAATTGAAGTACTTCGAGTGTGATGAATAAATCAAATTGTTTGCGCTTATAGCTCAACTGTGTGAGGTCTTCATGACGAACTCCGCCTTCTATTTTTCCGCTTTCAAGCCCCGGACCTTTATATTCCGAACCAACTATGTTTTTATATTTTTCTTTATAATGCTTGAAGAAAGAAGTCGTTTGTTCTGTGAAGAACATGCTGGTTTTATCAGCGTCCCTATCTTCCATATATTTTTCAATAAGCGTAGCAACAGCTCTCAGGCGGCTATTAGAACCACTTTTCTGACAGTAGAGACTTTCTCTGAAATTAGGGAAAGGAGTATTGGCAAAATTATAAGGACGATCTTGCCCTACATGATAAGTAACTTGCTCTTTCAGCATCGGGTTGAAGCCTGGCATATCGAAAGCTCCAGTATTGTTTTTGCTTAAAATACGTTCTATTTCAAAACGTTTGCGGGAAACACTGGTCATCTCATGTTTGAAAACTTTATAATCAGCATAAGAAGTTACAAAATCGAAATGCGCTTTTTCTGGATTGCTTCGTACTCTTTGAGTGCCATTGAGCAAAGTACGCCCAATAATATCTTTATATTTTGTATTGAGACAAGCACTAATATCTTGCAGCGTAATTTTTTCAAGCCCCCAGCGTATACCATTCACCTTACCACGGTGTTTTTCCATAAATTTTTGGAAATTGATCTCCTGAAAAGCCTTGAAACCCGAACTCGTGTCGGTTCCTGAAGTACCTCCTTCGTCATGATAAATAACTGAATGTGGGGTTACTACTGTCTTGATGCCATGTTCCCATGCCGTATAACAATAGTCACTATCTTCACAATAACAAGGGTGGAATTGGAGATCAAATACCCCTATACGATCAATCGTGGTTCTTTTGACATAGAAAGAACAGCCGGATACATAGCCAGACACTCTGACATGATTAAATTCGTCTTTGTTTGGGTCTTGGAATTTCCCAATGTTATTACCCGTACCATTGGAGTAAAGCTCTGAACCAAACTCTTGCAAGCGACCATCTGGGTACAATATCTTTGAACCTGCAATACCAATATCTTTGGAAGTATAGGCAGCATCGTGGAGCGCTGTCAGCCAGTTTGGTGTAACATACACATCATTATTCACCAGAACGGCATCGTTTTCCGGGAACATCATCATCATATTGTTATTCGGAATAACAAATACTTCATTATCCTTTGAAAGTATAGGGACAATGCGACTGTCTTTTGCTGCTGCTTCTGCCAAATATTCTTGCGTACCATCTGCACAACCATTCGAGTGGACTAGTATTTTGTACTTAGGATAGCTGGTGTGCTCTATGATAGATTCAATACAGCGTTTCACCAGTTCCAGACGATTCCAGGTGACAATACAGATAGAAATTTCGGTGATAACGGAGTCGATCATCCGTTGCTTGACCACATCAGAACCAACAAGTTTGAATAGTTTATCCTGTGCCTGTGCTGTCATAGCAGCCATATCGTATTCCCGACGCATAGCCTTGACCGTAAGTGCTGCCATTTCTTTGATGTCATTAGAAACCAGTCCACTTTTACCTGTTTCAAGACGAATACCTTCATTGCCAATATCATTGGTAACAATAGGTAGCATATAAGCAATAGCTTCACAAATTTTCCCCTTAATACCTGCTCCGGCAAGCAGTGGTATAACCGTTACGAAGCAATCAGTATAAAGTTTAGGGAGATCTTCTTCTTCTATAAATCCTCTGAACTCGACACCCGGTTGTTCGCCTAGTGCCACTACTTCATCAGGAGCATGTGCACCTGCAATAATCAGTTTGGCATCCGGAATTTCCTGGCGTACCAGGGGTAAAATTTCCAGTGCCAGTAATTTGATCGCTGAAATATTGGGCGTATGGCGATAGCCGCCAAAGAAGAGAATGTTATTATTACCAGGATCTGTATATTCAAATACTTCGGCATCGTGTACATTAGAAACTACCCGAACATCTGCATCAGGAATTTCTTTGATAACAGCCTGTTTGTCTTCCTCTGTTACTGCCCATACAATATCGCCCTGTTTGTAATTGTCGATCTCATTCTTTTTTGAAATGAGTACATTACGCAAAGTCAATCCTTCCTGAATACCGACCAGGCGTTCTAATCTTACCCAGTGTACATCTACAGAGTCAAAAATGATTTTTGCATTGGGGTAAAATTGAGTCAGAATATGCGAGTGATAATAGGTGTCGTACCATGCATAAATAATGGAATGAACTTTTTCGGGTAATTGTGCCCGAATATCCTCATGGTCATATTCTTTGATATTTATATCGTGTAAATAAGGTGATACAAGTACCCTAATTCCAAGTCTGTTAAGTTCTGCAACATGTCTTTCCGGCTTTTCGCCCAATGTGAACATGTATACATCAAATTCCTCTGCCATAAGCGCCAACATTCTGGTAGCGCGTTTCCCACCACTAGAGGTATCGTAGTCAGGTAAGTTGGGGGCAATAAAAACGACAACAGGTCCCGATGGGTTTTTGGGATCTGGCAAGGAATAAGATATTTGAGGGGCTGGTTGGGGCGCAGGTGAAACGCCATTACTTTCAGCATTAGAAGCAGGAGCAGCTATAGCTGTTTGCTGTACTGGTTCAGGAGCAATCGCTTCCGTAATTTGTAAAGGAGCTGGATCGGCTGGCGGAATTTCATTACTTCCCGGAGGGCTTGGTTGAACAGGCTCAGGAGTGGCATTTTTACCCGAAACCAACAGGTTTTTAAAATTACGGGCAATTTGGGCTGGGCTTTCGTTTTTTACTGCATTGCGAAGCGTATCAAAATTCTTTTTGTTTAGATGTCCTGCAAGTTTACCAGGATACCTTAAACCAGAAGAAATGAGTTGACCAAATAGCCATACTTTACTTTTATCATTTTGCTGTTGTAGAGCTGCATGTTGAGGTTCTTCGAGGGTAATGACCGGACGGTAACTAATGGTGTTTTTGTGTGCAATAATCTTTTTAAGTTCTTCTATCTGTACCTGATGGTTTAAAATAACACCTTCTTTAATCTCAAGCTGGGCATGCAGAGCACTTACCTCTCGCTCTCTATTGAGAACTTCATTCGATTTTTCATCGATCAGTCGAAGTTGTTCGGCAATAATAGCCTCTTTAGACTGGATTTGATTTAATTGTTGTTGGAGCTGTTCTCTTTGTTGTTCCTGCTGTTTGTTATGTTGTTCGAGCAGACTTTTCTGTTGTTGGAGGTATTCATTTTTTTCAACAATGACCGTTTCTTTTAGCTCAATTTCTTTTTGTAGCGCCTCTACATTCAGTTCTTTTTCTTTGATGGTGTTATGGAGTTCATTGATTCGTTTTTCTTTTTCAAGAATGAGGTTGTTTTTTAACTCAGCTTCTTTATATACAGCAAGTACCTCTTGTTCTTTTTCTCTAATCGTTCTATGGATCTCTTTTATTTGGTTTTCATTTTGTTCGAGATCTTTTTTATAAGTAATGGACTCAATTTCATTTTTTCTAAGTGATTTGTCAAGCTGTTTTATTTCGCTATCGCGTTCTTGAACCTGCTTGTTTTTGAGTTCAATTTCTTTTTGGAAGGTGGCAAGAGCAGTTTCCCGGTCTTTAAGCAATTGCCTAAGGTCTTGAATTTGTTTTTCTTTTCCTTGTGCTTCTTTTTCTTTCTCGGCAAGGAAATTATTTTTCAGTTCTACTTCTTTCTGAAGTGCAGACAAAGCAGTTTCCCGGTCTTTAAGTAGTCGATTGAGGTCTTGAATCTGCCTTCCTTTTTCCTGAGCTTCCTGTACTTTTCTTTCTTTCTCGGCAAGGAAATTATTTTTCAGTTCTACTTCTTTCTGAAGTGCAGACAAAGTAGTTTCCCGGTCTTTAAGTAGTCGATTGAGATCTTGAATTTGTCTTCCTTTTTCTTGAGCTTCCTGTGCTTTCTTTTCTTTTTCGGCAAGAAGATTATTTTTCAGTTCTACCTCTTTCTGAGATGAGATGAGATTGATCTCCTTAGTTTGTATAAGGCGATTGAGTTCCTGTATCTGACGCTCTTTCTCCTGAACATTATGCAGACGAATTTCTGCTGTCTGTTGGGATTTTAGTATTTCTTTCTCTTTTTCAAGTAAGATATGGTTCAGTTCCTGAATACGTCGATCTTTTTCACTTAGAAGATCTTTCACTAGAGTTTCATCATGGGGAGGGGGTACATTTTGTTGCTGCAACGATAAAGCCGTTAATTCCATTTCTTTTAATTGCTGTTCCATGCTTTGAACTTTCTCCGTGTGTCCTTGCTGCTCAATTTTGAATACCTCTCGTTGGTTTTCTATGACGTAAGGATACGTAGCTTTGCCAAAGGATATATAATCCACATTAATAATAACTTTCAATGGTTTTATTTCAGGATTATAGAGTAAATTGAGATTTGGATCACCTGTGTCAAATACAAGTAGATCACTATGTCTTTTTAGTGCATTGGAATCGTAGTCAACTTCAAAATTGTCATCTGAAACTGGAGTGATTTCAATTTTATTGATATACAAGGCCACCAAACTATTAGATGGATCGAAGCGTAGCGCCCTTATGTTTTTGAAAGTGTGTAATTCAAAGACCAGGAAGTATTCACCTCCACTAACGTCTTGTTTAAGGGATTCATTTTCATTGAATCCAGCACCTGTATCAATAAAAAGTTGAGCGAAATAATTGTCCATATACCTCTATTTAGTCTTACGTGGAGCAAAAGTAATACTATGTTAGTAAAAATCCAGCTTTCAATTTTAAAATTTAACAATGTTTGGAGGTAATTGACTTTTTAGAGACGCAGAAGTCATGATTTGACACTATTCGGAGACAATTAAATTTAAACATACCCTTATTTTATCCCTATTAGCTCCTAACAGACATAAAAAAAAGTGTTGTCCGAAAGGACAACACTTTTTAAATTTTTAAGATGGTAGTGATTATTTAGTCAAAACCATTTTCTTAGTATTGATAATTTGACCGTCAACGATCATGCTGTAGAAATAAGTGCCAGCAGCTAACTCGTTAGCTTTAACTACTACCTCACCATTGTTAACGTTGTCTAGACGAACTACTTTCAATACTTTGCCATCGATGTCAGTGATTTGCATAGAAGCATTCTGTACGTCTCTGTTTAAAGTATACTTGATACGAGTAGTTTCGCTGAAAGGATTAGGTTGGTTCTGGAATAACTCGCTAGAAGCACCACCTAACTCAATAGTTTGAGTTCCTGAAGTACCTTGAGCACCAATCAAAGCTTCGATTTGCTCTAATCTTTCCTCTAAAGAAGCAATTTTATCTTCCTGAGCTTCGATAACATTTTGCTGCTCTTTGATAGCATTAACAAGCATATACTTGATAGAGCTTTCGTTGATCATTAAGTAATCTTCTGATTTTACAACTCTAGCATCAGCATCTTCTTCCTCATAAGTGAAAGTAGAAACTAACTCAGGAGCAACTGCCTGTAGATCTTGAGCAACTAAACCAACTTGCTGCTTACCTGCATTTCTGAACTTCGCTTTGTTATTGTACTGATAAGTAACTGGACTTAGCTGAAGTACTTCCTCCAATCCGTAATTGAAGTTATTGATATTAGTTTTTAGTCTACGATCAGAAGCGTTGTTTAATGCACCATTATAAGTAATAGAACCATTAACATGTAATTCTGATGCTGGATTTCCAACACCAAAACCAGCCCAACCCGAAGTTTGTCTGAATCTTAGCATTAAATTTCCTACAGATACTAGTCTGTTAAGAATGTTAGCTCTTGTATTTGAACGGAATTCTAAGTGGAAGTCCTGATCTACAGAGAAACCACCGTGTACACCCGCACCAAACGTAAAAGCAGACTTGTCTGTTCTGTGGCATAAAACTGATGCTGACTGACCAGTTTTTTCAAAAATACCGCCTTCTGCTTTAGAGTCTCCAAGGACTTCTAATTTTTCAGTAGCTACTGTTGAGCCATCGCCACCAACGGTTGTGTTCCCATCAGGAGCCTGAACATAGACCTGAGAGAAAGCTAGCATTGGGATTAAACTGAATACTGCAAGATAGATTAGTTTTTTCATAATATTAAAGAGTTTTTATACGTAAATATAAGTTATGGCTAAATAGTTTGTAATATTAGATAATAAAGATATAGATTAGTTTAATAATTTGTTTTTTATCAATTTAACACACCCAAAGATATTGTATTGGATTCAAAAAAGCAAAAATTAGTTGCATAGTTTTTGCTTTTTATGCATAATATTATTTTGCAGATAGGCTTTGTTAGAAATTTAACTAAAACAACAGACCAATCTAAATCAGGGCATCCTCTGTATTAGAACATTTTACAAATAAAATACTCTGATTATTTTCATTTTTAAGTAAAAAAGATGAAAATTTCTGCTTTTTATTTGCTCATCATTCCCTTAGACAATACAAAAGAATGAATCCTTCGCTCAATGAGTGATTTTTTGAACCTGTCGATTACTTAGCGGTAAAAGAAAAGACTATAAGTTTAGACTTGACTGAGAAGGCATGCCTAATCTCAAAAATTAGTCTATTTTTGCAGTCGGTTATTGTTTATTGGATGAAAAAACAACATTATAACGTAAAGGGAAAAATCGGGCGCATTACCAGACAAAAAATACAAGGATGGGCCTTTATTCCTGATTCCAACGAATCGTTGGAACTCAGCTTGGTCATCAACGAAAAGATTGTCCTTAAAAAAACAGCCAATTTATTTAATCGTTGGACTAAGAAAAACAATATTCACCCAACTGGATATTGCGGATTCGTATTCTCCCTAAAGAACTTTGTTCTTACGTCACAGGACAATGTTCAGGTCTTTTTCAAAGATTACCAATTGCGCAAACCGAAAGCGGTGACGGTGCAAAATTATCCAGAAAGATCAAGTGATAATTTGTATTTTTTTATACATATTCCTAAAACGGCAGGAACAACATTCAGAATAATGTTGGAACAACAGTTTAGCAAAGAAACTTTTTTTCCTAATAAAGAAGACCTGAAAGCTAATAATGGTTTATATCCGTATTATCGAAAACTGCTAGATGAATATGGAGATAAAATGGCTACATCTGCTGTAATTGCTGGACACTATCCTTTTGTGGTAGGACGGGCTTTTGATCGAAAAGTGAAATTTCTGACCTTTTTAAGACCTCCAGTGGAACGAACTATTTCTAATATTTATCATCTGCAACGATATAATAAAAGAGTAAAGGGGTGCTCTTTTGAAGAAATTATCCGGCAAGTGCCTAACCAGATGGATAATCTGCAAACACGCTTTTTTTGTGACAAATTTTCGGAGCCTTCAGCGCAGTTTTACATTGGAAAACCATTAAGTAGAAACCAGTTGGAAGAAGCGAAAGAAAATTTAAAACGTTGTGACTTTATAGGAATAACAGAAGCATTTGAAGATTCTGTAGATTTGTTGGAAAAGACTTTCAACTGGCAATTGGGCAAAAGGTTGAAAAAGAATGTAACGCCTCGAAAGCGCAAAGTGCTCCCCAAAAAACTATTAGAACAAATTACTGAGCTTAATCAGTTGGACATAGAGTTGTATGAATATGGCAAACAATTATTCAGACAGCGCAGACAAGAGACTAAATAAATATGTTGATACAAAAATTATCGATAATCATTCCCGTCTATAATGAAGCAAGGACTATCCATCAAATACTGGATAAAGTCAGGACGGTTGAGTTGGTCGGAGGAATTCAAAAAGAGATCATTCTTGTTAATGATGCTTCATCTGATGATTCAGAGCGTGTTATCAATGAATATATTGGCAAACATGCTGCGGCAAACATGCAATTGCACAGTCATGAAGTGAATAAAGGAAAAGGGGCTGCCCTTCATACAGGAATAGATAAAGCTACTGGTGATTTTCTGATTATTCAGGATGCCGACCTGGAGTACGACCCGAATGAATACAATAAATTGTTGCAACCCGTATTAGATGGTTTTGCAGATGTAGTTTATGGCTCTCGGTTTATGGGAGGTAAACCACACCGAATATTGTTTTTCTGGCATTCTATCGGTAATAAATTCTTGACTTTCCTGTCTAATATGTTTACTAATCTGAACCTGACAGATATGGAGACCTGTTATAAGTTGTTTAATACCCAAATGGTACAGGGACTCAATCTGAAGGAAAAACGCTTTGGCTTTGAACCGGAAGTAACGGCTAAAATTTCCCGTATACCTAAAGTGCGGATATATGAAGTAGGAATTTCCTATTATGGAAGAACTTATGAAGAAGGGAAAAAAATCAACTGGAAAGATGGTTTTAGGGCGATTTACTGCATCTTAAAATATAATCTTTTCAGTAGGAAATAATGACTTACAAACGAGAGGTCAGTAGCAAATCTATATCCGTAGACTTCATTTGAAAACGTTGTCCTAAATGTTGATTTGTCAGTGTTCCTTTGTATATGTATATACCATGTCTTAAGCCGGTACGGGCATCAAATAAGCCAGTTAATCCGCCAGTATGTTCTGTTTTTAGCAAAATAGGAGTTACAATATTACTAATAGCTGATGAAGCAGTACGAGCCACCTTTGAAGCAATGTTGGGAACACAATAATGAATAACATCATAATTGATAAAGGTCGGCTTGTCATGTGAAGTCACTCTGGAAGTGGCAAAACAGCCACCCTGGTCAATACTCACATCAATAATAACAGAGCGACGGCGCATTTTGGATACCATATCCTCACTGACAATGCAAGGTGTTCTACCCGTTTCTGAATGAACCGCCCCGATCGCTACATGTGCTTTAATGAGTTCTTCTTCCAGATGAATAGGATTTAATACAGAAGTATGCAAACGTTGTCCGATATTGGACTGCAGGCGCATGAGCTTGTAAATATTATTGTCGAATATCCTTACCTCTGCGCCTAAGCCTAGTGCTGTTCTTGTTGCATATTCGCCAACCACACCTGCGCCTAGTATAACTACTCTTGCTGGTGGCACACCAGATATACCGCCGAGCAACACACCTCGTCCTTCATTTGTATTCGTAAGGAGTTCGGCAGCAGTCAGCATGGCTGTTGTTCCTGCGATCTCGCTTAAGGCACGTACAAAAGGGTAGGAGCCTTTAGCATCCTGAATATATTCCATCGCCAGAGCAATAACACGCTTTTGACGGAGCTTTTCTATGTATTCATTCTTAATGGTTGGCAAATGAATAGGGGAAATGATGATTTGATCGGGCTGCATGAGCTCAATTTCATCGAGCGTTGGCGGAGCTACTTTTATAACGACCTGTGATTTGAATACTTGCTCTTTACTATAACCAATATCAGCTCCGGCTTCTGAATATTCATGATCGGTATAGCCTGACTTATCGCCTGCCTGTGTTTCAATGACCACACGATGCCCGTGAGCACATAGCATAGATACCGATGCAGGCTTTAGTGCCACCCGATTTTCTTGAAAGGACGCCTCCCTGGGTATACCAATAAACAATTTTTTACTTTTCTGCCACACAGCTAACATTTCTGGCTGTGTGCTGAATTGTTCCTCAAAGGAAAATGGAGTCTTCCGCTGGCTCATGAATATAATTTACAGAATGACCAATACTTAATTCCAAGAATAAAGATACAATTTTTCTTTGGATGATAAATGTTATCTAATAATGCGAACCAGTCGACTTCCGTCTTCCTGACTTTCAAAATACATCTTTACAATATCATCTGGCAACCAGTCTTCAATGAGTTCCGGCCACTCAATGAAAAAATAATCTTCATCATCCAGATACTCTTCGATATTAATATCAAATGCTTCATCACTGTTTTTTAAACGATATAAATCGGCATGACGTAGCATTTGCTGACCAGCTTTGTATTCATTGATAATAGCATAGGTAGGACTACTAACAGTATCTTCAACACCTAATAGCTGACAAACAGCTTTGGTAAATGTAGTTTTTCCCGTTCCTATTTCACCATATAAGGCAAACTTACGCTTGTCAGGAAAAGAACGGAGAAATTCAGCAGCTACATCAGGTAGCTTATCTATATTTTCAATAATAAATTTCAACTCAATAACTCAATTAACCCAATAACTCAAATCACTTCACCAAAGTAATAGAGCCCGACTTAGTCAGTGGCTCCCCCTGGCAGTTATACCTCAATTGATACACATAAACACCTGTATTCAACCCTACGCCGAGATTTGTACCATCCCATTCATCAAAAGGATCATCGGCACTGAAAACTCTGGAGCCCCAGCGATCATAAATATCAAAACTGGTGAAATCCAGAATAGCCTGCGGATTACTGATTTTATAAGTATCATTTAATTGATCGCCATTCGGCGTAAATGCTTTAGGCAGAAAAATATTATTACAATCCAGTGTTGCCGGATCAATGACAGTCACTTCAACACGATCTGTAGTTATACAACCATTAAAATCTACCATGTCCAATGTATATACTGTAGTAGAATCAGGAGTCAGTACCGGATTAGGGATAGAAGTATCGCTAACCCCTTCAGCCGGAGACCAATTATAAGAAACGGCACAATTGGGAGTCAGGAAAGTTTCTAAAGAATTGCCCAGATAGAGCAAGGTGTCACGAGTTCCGATCTCATCAGGATGATAGAACATATCTTTTATTTCCAATGGCGTTAATTCTCTGTCATATATAGCCATTTCATCAATTAAACCTTTAAAACGATTGGTACCATCCTGCCCAATGCATGGACTATTTGCTACAGATAAAACAGCACTATTATCAATATCCAATGTTGTTCCTGTAGCGGCTACCTCTATTTGTTCACCATTTAAATATACCCGAACGGTAGCGCCAGAACGCCCAATAACAACATGCTGCCAGCAACGATCAATATCTGTAGGAATACTGAGCTGTAAATTTTCAGTCTCTGATTCATACATTTCCAGGTAGACAGATGTTTGGGAAGATTGCAGGCGAATATCCAAATTACCTATATTATCGCAGGCGGCTCTTTTAGAGATCAGGCTTTTGCGAGAAGCATCACCAAGGTTTTTATAATAAAAACTAATGGTAAAATCATCATCATCGAAATAAGTATTGACCAGCCCACTGCCAAAAAAAATCACATAATCGTCGAGCCCATCAAGTGAAAGTGCATTGCCACTTACTCCACAGTCACAGTCTGGTACTCCATACATATCGCCGTCTGAGCCATTTCCGGTATCATCTATTGCATCACAATTGTCAAAAGAATAATAAGCTTTTAAGCCTATTGTAGGCTGTACTTGCGTGAAACTAATACAGGGAAGTAAAAATAAAAGAATTAAAAATCGGTATTTCATTAGTAGTTCTGAGTTCTGTAGAAACATTATTATGATTACTATACGCTACTTTAAGACGCTTTGTTTTGAAATGGGGTCAAACTATTTATCGTGTACTCATTTTAATCACAGGAACGATAATCTCTTCAAGAGAAATCCCGCCATGTTGGAAAGTATCTCTATAGTAATTGTTGTAATAATTATAATTGTTTGGATATAAAAAGAATTTATCCTCTTTTGCAAAAATGAATGTTGAGCTTACATTGGGGCGGGGGAGGAGAGCTGTCTTAGGATCTTTTACATCCAGAACATCTTTTCGGTCATACTGCAAATTACGTCCGACTTTATAACGCAAGTTTGTTGTAGTTTCTCGGTCTCCAATAACTTTAGAAGGCTGGCGAACACGTATAGTGCCATGGTCTGTGGTTATCACAAGATTGACATCCTTATCGGCAATGCGCTGTAAAGCCTGCCAAAGAAAAGAATTCTCAAACCAGGAACGGGTCAGCGAACGGTAGGCTTTTTCATCACTTGCCAATTCTTTCAATACTTCCATCTCCGTTCGTGCATGAGAGAGCATATCTATAAAATTATAAACAATAACCGTCAGATCATTCTGTAAGTAGTTTTGTATGTTGTCGATCAGGTTTTTGCCATTATGTGCGTTAGTGATCTTGAGATAATCAAAACGTATGTCCTTACGGAAAGTCTTTTGAATCTGCTTAGAGAGCAAATCGTGTTCGTGCAGGTTTTTTCCGCCCTTGTCATTATCGTTTTTCCACCATTCCGGATAATGTTGTTCTATATCATAAGGCATCATTCCAGCAAAAATAGCATTACGACTATACTGAGTAGAAGTTGGTAATATACTGTAAAAGTAATCTTCTTCGTCTGTTCTGAAAAATTCCTGCATTAATGGCTCTATCGTTTTCCATTGGTCATAGCGCAGATTATCCAGCAATAATAGAATGGTAGGTGTATCATTAAGGTCACTGAATACTTTTTTGCGAAGAAGGTTATGCGACATTATTGGGGCATGATCTTCATCTTGTATCCAGTCGATATAATTTTTAACCACGTACTTTGAAAAAGCCGTATTTGCTTCAGCTTTCTGAGAAGAGAGAATGTCTGCCATTTCGGCTGTATTAGAAGCATCCAGCTTAATTTCCCAGTTGATGATCTTTCTGTAAATATCTGCCCATTCTTCATGCCCAAGCCCACTATTGATTTCCATAAAAATATGGCGAAAATCCTGCTGATAGCCTGATGCTGTCTTTTCTCTGACCAGTCTCTTATTATCAATGATCTTTTTGAGGGTCAGTAAAATTTGATTAGGATTGACTGGCTTAATAAGGTAATCAGCAATTTGAGAACCAATAGCCTCTTCCATGAGGTTTTCTTCCTCATTCTTAGTAATCATGACCACTGGCGTAAGGCTGTCGTGTTCGCGGATACTTTCCAGTGTTTCCAAGCCTGTCATCCCTGGCATACTTTCATCCAGAAAAATGACATCTATATCATTGGTCTCTTTTGTTTTTTCCAATGCATCATGTCCATTAGTAACAGGAATAACCTCATATCCCTTTTTCTCCAAAAACATAATCTGCGGTTTGAGCAAGTCTATCTCGTCATCCGCCCACAAAATTCTGATGTTATCCATGTATTTATTGTGTTGAGGTGCTGGGGTATTGAAGTTTTGATACATTATTTTCAAAACTTTAAGTCCATCACCAGGTTCAATGCTTGCAAAAGTAAGGCTTTATTATATACCTACCCAACCATTTTTTAAAAGCTATCG
Source organism: Saprospiraceae bacterium (assembly GCA_020627965.1). GTDB lineage: Bacteria > Bacteroidota > Bacteroidia > Chitinophagales > Saprospiraceae > JAHDEO01. Next base: position 25,055 of record JAHDFX010000019.1, read on the forward strand.
TTGTTGATGGTGTAACAGTTATAAAGATAACTGTTTTAACGTTTGAACCGTAATAATATTATTATGTTGAGGTTTTTAGGAAAAATTTAAGAATGAAACATAAAAAAATCATCAACGATCCTGTTTACGGTTTTATATCAGTCCCCGATGGAACCATCTTTGAATTAATGGAACATCCTTACTTTCAAAGATTACGACGTATCAAGCAATTGGGGTTATCGCACTATGTGTATCCGGGAGCATTGCATACTCGTTTCCATCATGCGTTGGGTGCTTTGCACCTAATGAAGCAAGCTGTAGATGTTCTGAGTTCAAAAGGAGTTGATATTTCAGAAGAAGAAGCGGAAGCAGTTTCGATAGCGATCTTATTACATGATATAGGACATGGACCATTTTCTCATGCACTGGAACATACTATAGTCGATGTTCATCATGAAAACTTATCGCTGATGTTCATGGAAGCCTTGAACAAAGAATTTGGTGGACGTTTATCTTTGGCAATTGACATTTTTGAAAATAATTATAATAAACCTTTTTTACACCAGCTGGTATCCAGTCAATTGGATATGGACAGAATGGATTATCTGAATAGAGATAGTTTTTTTACTGGCGTTCACGAAGGAGTCATTGGTTATGATCGTATCATAAAGATGCTGGCGGTCAAAGATGGAGAACTGGTTGTAGAAGAAAAAGGAATTTATTCAGTCGAAAAGTTTTTGGTATCGCGTCGGCTTATGTACTGGCAAGTATATTTGCATAAAACAGTAGTAAGTGCGGAGCAAATGCTGATAAAGATATTAATGCGGGCAAAAGAGCTTGCAAAAAATGGTTTTAATTTTCCTGTTTCCGATAATTTAAAATACTTTCTTTACGGAACAGGCAAAAAAGACGAAAAAAAACTGCTGGAACACTATGCAAATTTAGATGATATTGATATCGCGATGGCTATAAAGCAATGGGCTAAATGCGACGATTATGTTTTATCTTTTTTATCTAAAGGCATCATTAGCAGGAGGTTGTTAAAAGTACGGGTGAGTAATGACCCTTTTACTAGTGACGAGGTAGAGAAAATACGTCATAAGTCCGAGCTTAAACATCCAATAGAAAAGAACAATATGTCTTATCTCGTTTTTGAAGCTAAAGAGAAGATAAGTAGTTATCAAAGCAAAGGGGAGATCAAGATATTAATGAAAGATGGCCGGGTTCTTCCGGTCTCCAAATGTTCGGATCATGGCATTGAGCCCAAAACTGTTATCAAGCATTACTTATGCTTTCCCAAATAAATTGTTCACTCAGGTGCTCAAAAACGGGTTAAAATTCTGTTAAACAATTTTTTTCGTTATAAAAATTGCAAAATATTTTTAAGAGGAAATATGCTTCTGTTTATGAAGTTTTACTTACCTTTGCGAAAATTACTATAATTCCCTGAAAGAACGTCAATTAGAAATTTAGTCCTTAATCAATTTTTTTTTAATCTTAAACTCTTTTTTACCGTTATGAGAAAAGTCAATTTAATTCTGCTTATCGCAGCTTTGGCTTTAACTTCTGTTGCTGTTATGGCACAACCAGGAGATTACCCGCCTAATGCGGAGCCTGGTAAATGTTATGCTAAATGTATGATCGCTGATCGTTACGAAACTCAAACTGAGCAAGTATTGGTTAGTGCAGCATCATACCGCACAGAAGTTATTCCTGCAACGTATGAAACTGTTACGGAACAGGTAGAAACCGTTGCTCCATCTTCTCGTTTAGAAGTAATTCCTGCTCAATATGAGACTGTTACAGAAACATATGAGTCGGTTGCACCTTCTTCTCGCATCGAAGTAATTCCTGCGAAATACGAGACCGTTACAGAGCAATACGAAATCAAACCAGCTTCTACTCGCGTAGAGGTTATTCCTGCTCAATATGAGACTGTTACAGAAACATATGAGTCGGTTGCACCTTCTGCACGTTTGGAAGTTATTCCTGCAACATATGAGACTGTTACAGAAACATATGAGTCAGTTGCTCCTTCAACTCGTATTGAAGTTGTTCCTGCTCAGTATGGTACTGAAACAGAAACATATGAAATTGAGCCTGCGACAACTCGTGTAGAAGTTATTCCTGCGCAGTATGAAACTGTTACGGAAACTTATGAGTCAGTTGCTCCTTCAACTCGTATTGAAGTTGTTCCTGCTCAGTACGAAACTGTTACAGAAACTTATGAGTCAGTTGCTCCTTCTACTCGTTTAGAAGTTGTTCCTGCTACTTATGAGACTGTTACTGAAACGTATGAAATCGAGCCTGCAACAACTCGTATCGAAATCGTTCCTGCTACATTTGAAACAGTTACAGAAACTGTAGACAATGGTGATGCTGGTTCTCGTATCGAGGTTGTTCCTGCTACATACGAAACAGTTACAGAAACTGTAGACAATGGTGATGCTGCAACTCGTTTGGAAGTCATTCCTGCAACTTATGAAACAGTTACAGAGACTTACGAAATTGAGCCTGCATCAACTCGCATTGAAGTCGTTCCTGCAACTTATGAAACTGTTACAGAAACTGTAGATAATGGTGACGCCAGTACTCGTATTGAAGTCATTCCTGCAACGTATGAAACAGTTACAGAAACTGTAGACAACGGCGATGCCGCAACTCGCCTGGAAGTAATTCCTGCGACTTATGAAACTATTACAGAGCAAGTTCTTGTTGCTGAAGCTTCTACTCGTTTAGAAGTTATTCCTGCAACTTACGAAACTGTTACTGAAACTGTTGATAACGGCGATGCTGGTTCTCGTATCGAAGTCATTCCGGCTACATACGAGACTGTTAGTGAGCAGTACGAAATTTCTCCTGCGACTACTCGCATCGAGGCTATTCCTATGCAGTACGAGACTGTTACTGAAACTATCGAAACTTCACCTGCTACTACTAAGTGGGTAAGACGTAAAGCTGACCGTAACTGTCTTTCTGCCGATCCTAACGATTGTCTCGTTTGGTGTTTGGTAGAAGTACCTGCTGTTTCGCAAACTCTTACTAAGCGTATCCCTACGGGTTGTGCTGGTCAGAGCGCTGCTGATGGTGGTTGTTACCGTACAATCGATGTTCCTGCTCAGTATGGAACTCGTACACGCAAAGTGTTGAAAACACCTGCAACGACTCGTGAGATTGCCGTTCCTGGTACATCTTCTACGATTTCTCGCAGAGTACTAAAGACACCTGCAACAACTCGCACAGTTGAAGTTCCTGCAAGATATGAGACTATTTCCAAGAAAGTGTTGAAAACACCTGCGACAACTCGTGAGATTGCCATTCCTGGTACATCTTCTACGATTAGCCGTAAAGTGTTGAAAACTCCTGCGACAACTCGTGAAGTTGCCATTCCTGGTACTAGTTCTACTATCTCACGCAGAGTACTTAAAACTCCTGCGACAACTCGTGAAGTTGCGATTCCTGCAAAAATGGGAACTCGTACACGTAAAGTGTTAAAGACACCTGCGACAACTCGTGAGATTGCCATTCCTGGTACATCTTCTACGATTAGCCGTAAAGTGTTGAAGACGCCTGCGACGACTCGTGAAGTTGCCATTCCTGGTACATCTTCTACGATTACTCGCAGAGTGTTGAAAACACCTGCTACTGTACGTGAAATTCCTGTTCCTGCAAAAATGGGAACTCGCACACGCAAAGTGTTAAAAACACCTGCTACGACTCGTGAAGTGGCCGTTCCTGGTCAAACAGCGACTCGTACACGTAGAGTATTGAAAACACCTGCGACAACTCGTGAAGTACAGATTCCTGGTCAAACAGCGACTCGTACTCGTAGAGTGTTGAAGACGCCTGCTCAAACTCGTGAAGTTGCGATTCCTGCGAAAATGGGAACTCGTACTCGTAAAGTTATGACAGCACCTGCTTCAACTCGTGAGGTTGCGATTCCTGGTCAAACAGCGACTCGCTCACGCAAAGTGTTGAAAACACCTGCTCAAACTCGTGAAGTTGCGATTCCTGGTCAAACAGCGACTCGTACACGCAGAGTATTGAAAACACCTGCAACGACTCGTGAGGTAACTATTCCAGCTCAGTATGGTACTCGTACTGTACGTAAACTGGTTGAGCCTGCAACGACTCGTGAAGTTGCGATTCCTGGTCAAACAGCGACTCGCTCACGTAAAGTGTTGAAAACACCTGCTCAAACTCGCGAAGTAGCAATTCCAGGTCAAACTGGTTCTACAACTCGTAAAGTATTAAAAACAGCCGCTTCTACTCGTTCGGTTGAAATTCCTGCTGAATACAGAACCGTTACTAAACGTATTCTTGTTGAAGCTGGTGGTTTCACTGAGTGGAGAGAAGTAATCTGTCCTGCTGATGTTACTGCTGCTACAGTTCGTCAAGTACAGACTGCTTTGAGAGGTCGTGGTTATGATCCAGGTCCATCTGATAACATCATGGGTGCACGCACAAAAGCTGCTCTTGTGAAGTTCCAGAAAGACAATGGTCTTCCTATCGGAAATCTTGACTTCGATACACTTAGAGCTCTAGGTTTAAACTATTAATACCTATATAACCTACCTGTTCCTACGGTAGCGTTAAGAGACTAAAATAGGAGCCCCTGCATCTTAGGGTGCGGGGGCCTATTTTAAGAAGATTAAAAATTAAGGCACAAAATAATCAGAGCGTTGGCAGACAATCTGATAGTACTCAAGACCTGACAAGCTACAAAGTTTGTCAGGTCTTTTATTTGACAATGCTTCGCATTCGGTTAATCCCCATTTAAAAATAGTTAATCAGAAAATAAGCCCTGAAATAAACGAGGAGACAATTCGCGGATTGTTTCAACAAAACAGAAAATACACGGAAAAAACAGAACAAGAAGGACGGATTTTTTTTAAAATTTAAATGTTTAAATAATGAAAAAGATCAATGTCATGCTGTTTTTCACAGCACTCATCCTACTAATTGCAAGTACTACAAATGCGCAAACAGGCGACTATCCGCCTAATGCCGAACCCGGTAAATGTTATGCTAAATGTCTGATTCCTGATCAGTACGAAACGGTGACCGAACAGGTTCTTATCAAAGAAGAAAGAACCAAGCTTGAAGTTTCTACACCAAATTATGAATGGGTTACAGAGACCTACGAGGTCAAACCAGCTACTACACGTATAGAAGTCGTTCCCGAATCACGTGAAACGGTCACAGAGCAATACGAAATAGAACCAGCAACTATTCGATACGAAGTCGTGCCAGCAGTATATGAGACCATTACTGAACAAGTAGAGTCTGTACCCGCAGGTGTTCGCAGAAAATGTACGCCAATGGTGTACAGAACTGAATCAGAGTCAATAGAAGTTGCTCCGGCTACTACCAAATGGGTAAGACGTAAAGCCGATAAGAACTGCCTCTCTGCTGATCCTAATGACTGCCTGGTTTGGTGCCTGGTAGAGGTGCCGGCAAGAACAGAGGTGATTAACCGTAAAATTCCTAATTGCCCTACAGGAGCGTTTATGAGTGGTGAAGAATGTTGTACAATGGAAGAAACATCAGCACAATATACAACAGTGTCTAAGCGAGTACTCAAAACACCGGAGACAGTCAAAGAAATTCCTGTACCAGCCAAAATGGGAACCATTACACGTAAGGTGATTAAAGAGGCACCAAGCTACAGGGAAGTTGAAATTCCAGCCGAATATGGGACACGAAAAAGAAAAGTATTGAAAAACTCAGGATTAACCAGAGAAGTGACGATTCCTGCAGAATACAAAACAATTACAAAAAAAGTATTGGTGAAACCAGGCGGATTTACAGAATGGAGAGAAATCCTTTGTCCTAGTGGTGATGGATATGTTGCCACTATTCGGGAAATACAAAATGCGCTGCGAGATCGTGGCTATGATCCCGGACCATCTGATAATATTCTGGGGCAAAGGAGTAAAGCAGCGCTAGTTAAATTTCAAAAAGATAATGGCTTACCTATTGGTCAGCTTGACTTTGAAACACTCAGAGCTCTGGGGCTTAATTACTAAAATCTGATTATTTTCTGATTAACTGAAATGTGAGTGATCCTAGGCATAATATTTAGGATCACTCATATTTATTAACCACTGAGCCTAATGAAAACGATAACTTTTATTATAACGATCATTCTGCTTCTTTTTTCTTTGCCTTGGAAATTGTACGAATGTCTATCAGTTGAACCCATTGAAGTTAAGACAATTCTAAATTTACAACATGCCTTAAAATTATATTGTACTAAGCATAGATTTTTTGTTTTACAAACGGATAATAAATATCTTGCAGCCTGAATTACTTGGGAACGATTGTTGCAAAATTATTTATATGAAAAATATTATACCGATTATTATGCTGGCTTTGTTGCCCTTATTGCTGAGCAATACGAGTTCAACAAAGGGGGTAGAGTTTTATAAAGGTGGATTAGCTAAGGCAAAGGTGCAGGCTGGACAAGAAGGAAAGTTGTACATGGTAGACTTTGTGGCTAATTATTGCTATATGTGCAAAATGATGGATGAGACGACCTTCAAAGATAGTCGGGTTGTCGATTATATGGACAAGTATTATATACCGGTAAAGATCAATATTGAGGACTTTGATGGAATTATGTGGAAGCAGGAATATAATGTACGTTTGTTACCGACGATCATGCTGTTTAATTCTAAAGGAGAAGTAGTAGCTCGTTATGAGGAATCAATGGGTGGTACAAAAATGTTAGAGATATTGAAGCAATATAATACACCTGCCAACCGAACAGTAGTTAATACATCTTCATCGTCTACATCTAATCCAAGCCCGGCTCCGCCACCAGTAGTGGAAGAACCTGCGGCTGCACCAGTAATTTCTGCTGGAACAGGTTTGTTTGAATTTACAGTGAAGCGGACAAGTTCTGCCGGGTATGGTGTACAGATCGGTGTATTTGCTGAGTACGGAAACGTATTGAGAGAAGTAGAAAAATTAGAAGAAAAATTCAATAAAAAGGTGTTGGTTAATATCAATCAGCTCAATGGCAAAACGGTTTATAAAGTGATTGTCGGAAAGTTTAACTCCCGTAGTTCTGCCAATGCTTTTAAGAAAACAATGGAATCTAAGGGAGTTGCAGGTTATGTAGCAGATTTATCTTTATTGAAATGAGGACACTAATAAGAAATATCCAAAAACTGGTTCAGGTAGAAGAACAAGTTGTAGTGAAGAAAGCGGGAGCTGCAATGGGAAAGGTATCTTGTATTGATAATGCTTTTTTACTCATAGAAGATGGGAGCATCAGCGATTTTGGAGAGATGACCAATTGCCCTGCTCAGGCAGATGAAATTATAGATGCTAATGGAGGAATGGTTTTTCCTTGTTGGTGCGATTCACATACTCATCTGGTGTATGCCGGAAGTAGGGAAGGGGAGTTTGTCGGTAGGATCAAAGGATTGACTTACGAAGAAATTACCAGAAGCGGAGGCGGGATTATGAATTCTGCCCGACGCTTACGGGATATACCTGAAGAAATTTTATTGGAAAATGCTTATCGACGATTATTGGAGGTACAGTCTTACGGTACAGGTGCCATAGAGATCAAAAGTGGCTATGGATTGACGCTCGAAAGTGAGCTGAAAATGCTTCGTGTGATCCGAGCCTTGAAAGCAAAGACCAATATGACCATTAAAGCTACATTTCTTGGTGCCCATGTTGTTCCACAGGAATATAAAGAAAATCGAGACGACTATATAAAGCTCATTATTGATAAAATGTTACCCCAGATCGCTGATGAAGGACTGGCAGATTATTGTGATGTCTTCTGTGAGAAAGTAGCTTTTTCGGTGGCTGAAACGGAGCAGATCATAGGAGCTGCACAAGGATATGGACTAAAAGCCAAAATACACACCAACCAATTCAATAGTATGGGAGGTATTCAGGCAGCGGCTAAACATAATGCACTTTCAGTAGATCATCTGGAAGTAGTGAACGATGATGAAATTGAATTTTTGAAAGCACACGATAAGCTCATGTCTACCTTGCTGCCATCTGCACCATTTTTCCTAAACGATCATTATCCACCAGCAAGAAAAATGATTGATTCGGGATTGGCTGTTGCTTTGGCTACTGACTTTAATCCTGGCTCTACTCCATCCGGGCGGATGCCTTTTGTTTTGTCTTTAGCTTGCATTAAGATGAAAATGACGCCGGAAGAGACGATTAATGCTGCAACGATCAATGGTGCTTATGCTATAGAGGAAGAAAAGCATTTGGGGAGTATTGCAAAAGGAAAAATAGCCAATGTATTTATCACAAAACCTATACCTTCCCTAGCTTACTTGCCTTATTCCTTTGGTAGTAATCTGGTAGATAAGGTCTTGATTAAGGGAGAAGTCCAGTAATTTTTATAGAGAACGTCCCAAAAAGTGATTCCAAAAAGCAAAAAACAGTATGCCATGTGAAGTTGCTAACATTGTTTCAGTGAGCATAGGGATGAGCATCATGAGTATGATTAAGAGATAGACATAGTTCTTACTTTTCCAGCTTAAAAATATAGGGTAAATCATCATTGCCAATAGGAAAAACAAACCAGGTACACCTGTTGCCAGAAATGTCTGTAAATATTGATTGTGGGCATTGGCTTTTATTTTAATGAGTTTTTTATAACCTCGTTCTGCATAAACTTTTGATAATAGATCATCTACATCATTACCAATACCATATCCTCCAAATGGCATATCCTCCAACAAAATAAAAGCCGACTCCCATACTTGTCCTCTGGGATCATTAATGTTGATAAAAAAATTGTGTTCATATTTGCGGTAAGCTGTTGAACGAAAGTTCCTGTCGATAAAGCGAGAGCGAGTAATAAAAAAATGAGAGGCGACAGCCTGCATAACAAATAGTACCAACACCACACTTATCATTCCTGCGATCAATAATCTTCTTTTTTGCATCCATACTAAAAAAGTAAGGATAAGCAATAATAGAAATGTAGCCACTACAAGCCTTGCACTGGACATGATGGCGATATAGAATAGGAAAAAAGAGCCAAAAATACCGGCTATTTTACGTGGAGAGCTGCTTACTGCCCAGTCATGGTACATGATTTTGAAAAGTATAAAGAAGGCGGTAACTGCGTATAAGCCAAAGTATGCAGGCAAGAAGTTCATATGACCAGATAACCAACTATAATACAAATAACTTACAGCGCCAATCTTATGATAATCGAACAGAGATTTAAAAAAGCAAATACAAAAGGTGATGCAGCATGCAATTAAAAAAGCTAAAAAAATATGACGAATATCGGTAGATGAAGGCGGCGGAATAGTGAATAGAATCAAAGGGAAAATCAGCAAACCGGATGCAGTCAATAGTTCGGCAAAGCCGGATGGAATGTCGCTATAAAACAGCGTAAAGACATGTACCAAATAAAAACAAATTGTAAAAATAGCCAGAGGAGAAACTAGTCGGGAAGGCTGAGTAGAGCGGATATTAAATAGCCAATAGATCAGATTGATACCAAGACAAAAATGGGCTGCATCAAGAGAAAGTGGCAACACAAAAGCAAATAAAGCCAGCAACCGATACTGATATGTAGAATAAAGTGGCATAAGAAAAAAGCGACTCTACAAAGTAAAGTCGCTTTTGTTGCTTAATGTTCTCTTTCTCAAAGATTGAGCATAGCCAAATCTTCACGAATACGTCCTGACGGATGTCTTGCGCTTAATTGAATGATTTGACCTTGCGGATCAATAAGTATGAATTGTGGAACCGCTCTAATGTCATATAAGGCTGCAAAATCAGAACCCCAGTCTCCATGAACGAAGATTTGGTTCCCTTGCATATTATTATTGCGTACCATTTGTTCCCATGCGAATCTTGATTTATCTATAGAAACGCTTAAGAACTCAATGTTACGTCCTCTGTATTCTTCTTTCAAACGATCGAAATAAGGAAGCTCATGCTTACAAGGACCACACCAGGTTGCCCATACATCAACATAAACATATTTGCCTGCAAAATCACTTAATTTTACAACACGCCCATCAACCGTTGTTCCTTTGAAATCGGGTGCAATACTGCCATCATCTATCATGGCGTATTTAGTATATTTGTCATCGACTAATTCTCTGTAATCTTCATTTTCAACATCTGCTCTAAACTTCAGAATCAGTGGATTCATAGTAGGTGTACCATCCTCTGTAATTAATTCTTTTACAATTTTTGTACGCAAGTAATCTTTTATACCTGAACCTTTAAAATGCTCATCTACAGCATCATACTTTAACGTATATTTTTCAGTAATGACATAGCCACTCAATGGATTACCTGCCACCTGATGTCTTGCGCCGGAAGTTTGAGCATCTATGTAGTCTTCTATGAAATCTGTGAAATTATCCAATACCAGAAGATGGTCATTTTTCAAATCCAGCTTTTTAATGAACTTGTAATTGAATTTATCCAATGATTCGAAATCTTCAGGATTGTATTTCAGGTGATTATTTCTGTAAGACAATTGCTGATTAGCCCATTGAAACTTAATATCAGCTAATTCATAGCCTACAAATCTGGAAGGAACAGAGTCATCATCCTTGATGAAGCTCCACAAAAACTCTTCTTTAGCTTTGCGTTCCTCAGCAATACTGTCCAGAAAACTATAATATTTTAGCTTAAATAATGTTCTCTTAGAAAGGGAAATATCTTTGTCGAAGTCGTTTTTTTGTGCCAGATAAGTGTTTATGGCAGCGTTATTACCTACATACATAACTCCATTTGGGTTGTCAGGGTCGAACGTAATGTCCAAATGATCTCCAGGAGTCAGATAAATAGAATATTTTTTACTACGATAGTAAAGAATGTAATAACCTGATTCTTTTAAAACTAATTCACCTTGAAAAGTCTTACTTTCTTTATCTACTTTAAAGCTTTTAGACTTATTGTAAGATAGATCATTGACTTTTTTTCTGAATTTGATTTTACGATCAGATTTACCCAGAATTTTTCCTGTTATAGTAACAATAGAATCCTCGTATTTCTTTTCTTTAAAGGGATTGATAGGCGCTTTACGGGCAGCTACGAATTGAGCTTCCGGTTCAGGCTGTTTTATTTCTTGGGATGTTTCTGTAGCTGAAGGTGCCGGAGCATCCTTAGCTGAAATTTTGGCTTTATCCTGGTACTGGCAGGTCGATAGTGTGAGAAAGAATATAGCCAGAACAAAACCGTAGATTAGTCTCTTCATTTTTAGCAGTTTTATAAATATCGGCTCGTAAAGATAATCAAAAATATTCAGGTTGTATGAATCTGCCCTAAGTGAATGTTGATTCTTGTTGTAAACCCTTGTCTGTCAGTTGTCACAACATCAATAAATTAAAATAAAAATATATTGAATATCAACTTAGATTCATATAAAATTTTTAACATTGGGGCAACAAAAAACATCTTAAATCTATTGTAAATGTGATTTTCGACCCCAAAAGATACGTAGATGTTGGGAGATTACAATGAATTATTTTGTACAAACCTTACATTGGTGCATAAATAGCCGAATAATTCCATAGCCAAATGCAAATTGGATTGATTTTAGTAATATGTTTGCTCAAGACAATCAACGTCACAGTAATTGTGAAAAAATATACTCATGAAAATCACTAAACAAATTTTTTCCATTGTAAGTTGTCTGTTTTTATTATTTTTTACTGCACAACTTGCTGCTCAGATCTCTGCCGATTTTATTCCTTACCGACAAGGAGATAAGTGGGGCTTTTGTAATAAAGACAAAAAAATACTGGTAACACCCATTTATGAGCAGGTCGGTTATCTTTCAGATTTTACGGCAGGCGTGAAAAAAGATGGAAAATGGGGTTATATCACGAAAGCCGGTAAAGAAGTCATACCCTGCATATATGATCGAATCACTGCCTTCGATGGAGGTACTGCAGCAGTATATACAAAGGGGGAATGGGGCTTAATTAATCTCAAGAATGATCTGTTTTCACATCGCTTTGAAAACATACATCGAAACGCTAAGAATAACCTTATCCGAGACGGATTAATTCCTGTAAAAATTAAAGGCAAATGGGGCTTTGTTAATTCAAAAGGAATGGAAAAAATTCGTTGTAAATATGAAACGGTACAACCTTTCCACGAAGGCAGAGCGGCAGTAAAAAAAGGAAATAAATGGGGGTATTTAGATACAGATGGCTATATGCTGATACATCCTGAATTTGATTATGCAGGTGCGTTTAAAGATGGGTTAGCCAGGGTTGAGGTTGGTGGAGAATGGGGATATATCAATAGAGAAGGAGAATGGTTGATCCAGCCTAAATACGATGCTGCGATGGATTTTGAAGGTGAAATTGCCTGTGTATCTGTTAACGACAAATGGGGATACATCAATCGTAAAGGCAGGTATATTATCCGTCCGACTTATGCAGATGCACTATCGTTTTCAGACGGCGCAGCTTTTGTAAGAACGAAGAGAGGAAAGATCGAATTTATTGATGAAGATGGAGAGGCGATTATATCTGGTAATTTTAAGGATGGTGGTTCTTTTAAAGAAGGATTAGCACCAGCCCAACTAGGTAAATACTGGGGCTTTCTGGATCAGCGTGGACGTTTTGCAGTGTATTGTATCTATGACAGAGTACAGCCCTTCGAAAATGGTTTTGCTAAGGTGATGCGCAATGGGAAATGGGGAATAGTAGATACTAGAGGGACGCAGTATTGGCAGGAGTGATAGGAGTGTAAATAAGCGTCTGTTTAGAACACTAGTGTTTGAGATTAATATTTCTAATGATGATCTGAGCGACTTCTTCCGGGCTTATTTTGTCTGTATCTACTATCAGGTCATAGTTAACTGTATCGGCAAAATCAATTTGATAAAGTTCTTTAAAACGCTCCCTCATATCTGTGTTTCTTTTTGAAATACTTGCTGCATCTGTCTTTTCTTTCTCTCTTGAAGTGCTCCTATCTGAAGAAAGCCTTTTTGCTGCCACAGGATCAGAAACGTGAAGGAATACAGAGAAGGCATTGTTGACAAATTTAAACCCTAGCCTGTAATCAACAACAATCTTTGAAGAACTATTACATTTTTCCTGAAATTTCTGGTCGATAAGTTGATCTAAATGTGGTTCATTTTTACATTTTTCCTGAAACTCATTAATAGACAGACCAAATTCTTTTTTTGCATATGCTCTTGCAAAATTGCCAACAGAGATAAATTCATAGCCTAGTTGTCGGCATATTATTTTTGCAACCGTCGATTTACCTGAGCCAGCAAAACCGCCCAGAACTATTTTTTCTTTTTTCAAACTATTTTTATTTAAAATGCTCATTAGAATTCTTGTCAGATTTTGCTGAAAGTTAATTGAATATTGAAGGTTATCAGATATATAAGTTGTTTAGAAACCTTATTTTTAGTGAAATTTTTACTTGTAAAGTTGAGCATGTACTCATATTTTGAGCAAGTTTAATAAGAAATATACATTCCTTAATCATTTAATCACAACATTATGAGAAAATTACTATTATTTCTAGCAAGCATTTTATCATTCAATTTTAGTCTCCTTGCACAGAACGAACTTATAGAAGTCGAAAGTGCGATTCAAATTTCCCAAAATATTGACCCAACACCCGATCCTGGAACTATCCGCTGGACAGGAAGTGATTTTGAAGGTTGGAATGGTGTAATCTGGGTTTCCCTAACTGGTGGTATCACAGTAGGCTCAGTGACTGATATTGATGGAAATACCTATCAAACTATTAAGATAGGCGATCAGGAGTGGATGCTGGAAAATCTAAAAACTACTACATTTAATGATGGTACGCCCATAGCTGAATGGTCATTTGGGCTTGACTGGTGGAATGGAACTAATCCAATTCCTTATTATCAATGGGCAGATACTAATGATCCAGGCAATATTTACCCCGATCCACTTCCTGTAGATTTTTATGGTGCGATATACAATGATTTTGCTATTTCTTCAGGAAAACTGGCACCGATTGGATGGAGAATTCCAACAGAACAGGATTTTATTGACTTAGAAAATTTCATTGCAGGCAATGGACAAGCTGGTAATGAAGCCATAGCACTAAAATCAACCACTGGATGGGCTGCTTCCAGTGGTAACGGAACTGATACTTATGGATTTAATGCCTTACCAAGTGGTTATGTATCGGCCTTCGGTTCAGCAGTAGGGAATCAGTTATTTTGCATTCTGGGGACATCTGATGTTGATCCGGTAAGCCAGACAAGAAAAGCAATCATGCTGTTCGACCAGTCTACTATTCAGTATGATGAGAACTCAAATCGACTTGGAGTTGCGATTCGATGTATAAAAGAATAGTACACTGAAAGGCTTCCATTAAGTAAGTGATCAAATTAAATTTGACCACTTACTTGGCTTTATTTTTCTAATTTGGACAAACTATTGAGTTAAATTCAGGTTGTCCTGAATTATTCACTGTCATTCTCCAGCATTGACCATTTGGCGATTTCATTATTACACCGCTGTTTACTTCTTCAATATAAATATCTCCATCGGATACTTGGAGTTTGGCTTGTGGTTCGTGAGTCGCTATACCAACATTTCCATTTTCTGAAATGCTGATCCTTGTTTTTTGGAAGGCACTTCCTGTTCCGCTATCATTATACAGAATGAATTTTCCTCCACCAAGAGATGAAGCATTGTTCGTCGAAACAAAAGAATAACTTTGTCCTCCTGCCCCAAAATCTTCGATCCTTATCCCTGTGGAAACATCATCATCACTTGCTATGACTACATCTCTGTCATTTATTGATGGTAAACTGTCGAGTAAATTACTTGAAGTGCTATTTATATAGGTAATACCTTCAGGGCGTTTTGTCCATAGACTCCCGTTTTCAGCATACAAAGCATAAGGTACACTTAATAATTCACTCGTTCCTATCAATTGATAATTACTTGCTCCATTTTCATCCAATTCGATTTGAAGAAAGTGATTGTCACTTCCCCAGTCTATATTCTCAAAATTTCCTGTTACTGCTACTCCCGTACCAACCTGTATATTGAATAGTCCTAAGTCTGTAGTTGTTGTATTATGGGTTTCTTTGTAGACTTCTGTTCCACTTGCAGCGTTTTGTAATATAGCAATTTGCAATCCGATATTTTGATTAGGAATAGGGTTTCCTGATAAATCTCTTACCACACCTTGATAATTGAATGCTTGTGGTGCTTGGGCAAATATTATAGTCGCTAAAAGGCTTGCGAAAAATGTAATTACTATTTGTTTCATATTAATTGAGTTTTTGGATTTTAAATGTTTGTGAATATTGACTGTCTTCGATTAAGAAGTTTAAAAAGTAACTTCCGTTGGACAAATTTGTAAGGTCTTTGATTTGCTCAATCTGACTTCCGTTTTGTTCCGTTGACCAAATTAACCTGCCGTTCAAGTCAACCAATTGGATTTTAACATCTTTGGCTTGCGCAAAATTGAGTTGTATTTCAATTTTATCAGATGTTGGATTTGGGAAAACCGTAATTTTTCCAATTTTTTGCGGTAATTCATTTACACTTGTTATTGTGTAATTCGTTTGGTGAAATCCCTGAGTTATTTGTTGGGATGAATTTTGGATGCTTGTAATTGCCAACTCGCCTAAAGTCCAATCTATTTGCATAGAATTTCCCTGGTATGTTTCTCCTGCCGAGGAAACAACTTCAGGATTTGAGCTTTGAGCATTGATATTACAAATCCACATCGCAAAAAGTAATAAGAAGAATGTTCTTTTCATACTTTAAATTTTTGCTGTTTAGAAATATATTTATCATTTTAATTAGCTGATTAAACCTAATTTGCATATTCCGATGGCACTGCCCCCCCAATTCCGATTTCCATTGCCCCCCTAATT
>JAHDFX010000258.1 GCA_020627965.1 Saprospiraceae bacterium
TTATCATACCAATCACTACACCATTCCCATACATTTCCACTCATATCATATATTCCAAGTACATTAGGAAGCTTTGAACCGACTCCAACAGTTTTGTTCGTTCCGCTACCATGTGCTATCTCCTCAATCTCATCACTACCAGCATAAAGGGACTTTTCTCCAATGTTACCTCCCCTTGCTGCGAATTCCCACTCTGACTCTGTTGGGAGCCTGAAATTCAATTGAGTCATATCACTAAGTTTTTGAGTAAAATCCATTGCCTCTTTCCATGTGATATTTTCTACAGGACACTTATCACAGTTTTCAAAATGAGATGGGTTATTCCCCATTACGTATAGCCACTGTTCCTGTGTTATTTCGTATTTCCCAATTCTATAATCATTCAACGTCACTATATGCACAGGCTTTTCATCATTGTCGCAATCACTCTGCTCAAGGGTACACCCCATTTTAAATGTATCACCTTTAACAAGTACCATTTAATAATTGTTTTACAGGTGCGGGCAAGTCTCGCTTAATTGCAACAGGCGGTAGTTGCGGAAGTGGACGGCTCACCTGGGTATTATCCTGCTTGAAATAAAGGATGCCCGTCAGATTCGACAGCATTACAGGTTCTTGTGGTTTGATGTCTTTATGCTTATTCGAAATATCTACTACGGTATTACCCACCATCGTGAATATGTCATTGATGCTTAAATTCGGTGTCTTGATGTGCTTCAAAATAGCTTCTGTATATAGTCCATTTCTACCATTATAAGATAGATTGCTGGCAGGTGCTCCGGGTCTGGCTGCAAAACCCACAAAAGTATTCGACGGAGTGGTCATATAGCCAAGACCGCTGATATACTGATCACGATATCTGCTCCATGCTTTTTCATAAGGATTACTGCGACAGGCATCTAATAGTACAATACGGGCATCCAAACCGGGGGTATCCATTTTCCCTAAAATGGCATTGACATCAATACATTCGCTACTGACATCTGCGATATGCAAGGGACTCGCATCTACGGGATAGATGTAGTTCGTTCCCTTTACTTCCGAGCCATGTCCTGAAAAATGTGCTAAAGCGACCACGTAATCGCCGCTACGTAGTTTAGTGCCGAACTCATCGAGGGCTTTTTCCATTCCACCTTTGGATAAGTCGGTGTATTTCAGGACTTCGAAGCCCAATGATTTTAGGGCTGCGTCTAAGTCATCGGCATCATTGACGGGCGGGCAGGTGCCATCCCGAAAGCACAGGGTATTGATGCCCGGATAGTTGGCATTGCCGATGATTAGTGCTAGTTTTTTGCCTTCTCTTGACCAGTCTTTATCTGGCTGGGCATAAAGCATGGATACGAGGCTGCATAAGCTAATGAGGAGTGTAATTATTGTCTTCATGATTGTAGTTATTTAAAAGTTTATTGTTGCCATTCCATTTCTACCATTACGGGTAGTATTTCATCTTCCTCGAGGAAACCAGAGAAATTGATCGTGTTACCTTCCCGGTAGTCTACTTCATCAAAGGGTAGTAATTTTAGATCAAATACGCTATTTTCACCGATTACACTATAGAGTCGCTGCGTGAAATTCCCTTCGGCGTCTTGCAGATATTGGGTTAGTTTTACTTCATTCAGCTTCTTTCTTGAAAACAAGAAACAGACATAATCTTTGCCGGGCTTGCCTGTAAGTTTGAAATTCTGAGGGAAAGAATACGTAGCATCAGTCTTTATATCTGCTTCCTCTCCATATCTCTTGACCGGATAGAGAAGGTTCATAGTACCACTAGTACCCCAATTTATGATGTACATATTTAGTGAAATGTCTGAGTTGTTCGTAGCTGAAAAAGTAAAGCTGTCTCCCCATTTGTACAGTTTATCAAAACGGTAGAGATTAATATCTTTGGTGACTGGCATGGGGTCCTGATTCGTCATAGTAAAGACTACTCGTCCAGCTACTTTTTTTCCAGTTCTTAAATCCTCATCTGGTATCTTCAGAGATGCACGCTCATTTTTAGCTATCATGGATACTCTCATTAGTTGTTCTACAGTAAGTGTATCCCGACAATTTTTATAAGGATTATAACTCATCAGATTACGTACCATAGGTTTGTAGTAATCACCGTTAGGGTCTACACGTGAGGGGCTATTATTAATCGTGCAGTTACTATTACAGTATCCTTTATGAGTTTTTAAATTAGGATCTGCGGGAGTATCACAACAATCGTCGCCAGTGGTAAGGCAATCTTTCTTATTATCATTATCGGCATCCCGAATTCTACTAACATATTCATCAGTCGGAGCATCATTCGTTTTACCATGTGTATGATATAGTCCAAAAAAATGACCAACTTCGTGAGCCAGAGTAGATTTATTTTCCATATACTTTTTAGATATAAAAACTCTATTAGATCGGTAATTTCCTGCCATATAAGTATATCCTGCATACCCTGGAATATCATCAACATAAAAAACATTGATTACATTTGGAATCTCATGAGTAAGTGCGAGATCGTCTTCCATATAAATCTGATAATCGTTGAAGCGATCATCATTTATGTAATTCGGCTCATCATACCGGATAAATCGGAGATTAGCATTTATGTATATGTGATTTAGTATTTTAACCTGCTCATCAATTAGCCAAAGCGACACGCTATTTTCTCCAGCAACATGAAACTTAATCGGCACATCGCGTACTCCCCTTGTTCTTTTCCAATCCCTTACCAAACTACTTATGCTATCTCGGTATTTATTAAGTTTTTCAATATCTTGTGGAGTAAATTGTGTACCACATTGTGCAAAAGCTAGAAGACTGAAACATAGGCTGCACAGTAAAGCTAAAGTGAATTGGATGATTTTTTTCATGGTTTTGTTGTTTTTATTATAGAACCTGTGGGGGCGTTTTGGTACTTTTTTAGATATTTCACTATTGAGGTTTTTGATACTTGAAGCTATTTTAATGATGCGACTACTCGGAAGCCAGTTAGCCAGCCTATAGTATAATAATTACCATTACTACCACGACTAGTTACCCGTAAATCAGAGTGATGGTCATACCAATCACCTCCACGTAATACACGGAAGCGACCTTCTCCAGGACCTTTTGGGTTACGTTCATAAGTATCACTGTAATCCCCATACCAATCACTACACCATTCCTCTAAATTACCGTTCATATCGTATAGACCTAAAGCATTGGGAAGCTTAGTCATTACTTTTTCTGTACCTGTTGAATGATGGGCTACCTTATTTAAATTATCACTACCGCTATACTTAAACCCTTCCTTATATTTACCGCCACGAGCAGCATATTCCCATTCTGCCTCAGTAGGTAATCGGTACTTTCGTCCGGTTGTTCTACTTAACCATTTACAATAAGCGACTGCTCCGTACCAAGTAACAAATGTAACCGCTCTATTTTCCCAATCTTCCTGAGGATAATATGTACCATCAGTTTTTCTTAATATTCTATTATATTTATAGACTTCATACCATTCCTCTCCATTGGTACTTCCATTGCCTTCACTATTCAGAAAAGCGGCATACTCTTCGTTTGTCACTTCATGTATTTTTATAAAAAAGTCATCGACATATACTCTGTGAGCAGGATATTCATTCTTATCGCAGTCATCTCCCTGTTCACTCGTACAGCCCATCATAAATTCGCCTCCTTCTACAAATGCCATTCCTTCCGGGATAAAACCAGGTGGGCAGCCATAGCTGGGAAAATCTCCTTTTTCATAAGGGCATCTATCATTAGCATCAACTATTCCGTCTCTATCTGAGTCTATTGTACTGCGATCTATATGATCTCCAAAGCAAATCTCTTCTTTTAGTGAACCGTGCTCCCAGATAATCTGATTGCTCTGTTTTCGTTCTACAGTGTTGGTCGTCAGGCGAAGAATATCATCTATACAGCCACCATCACGAATGTGCTGTGCAAAAGCCTCTGCAAAGGGATTATTATCATTTACTGTGGTATTTACTGAGGTAGAGAAGATGATTTTAGTGTTTTTCTTTTGTTGGTAAATTCTTTTCATTCCTGTGTCACCACGCCCAAAGAAAGGATTATTGCGACAAGCATCTAATGCAACAATTTTAGGCATTCCCGGATTGTCAATAAGTGCAAATAGATAATCCAATTTGATACATTGGTAATCTACTTCTAATTCATCTATTGGATTAGCATCTATGGGTACCAGATAGTTGGTGCCTTTAATTTCGAGACCATGCCCAGCATAAAATATCACTAGCGAATTATAATTATACAGTTGCGCATGTAAATCCCGTAGCACTTGCTTGAAGCTATTTAAGCCAAGATTGTAGGCTTCAAGAACATCATAGCCTTGAGTTTGTAATGCACTTTTTATGATCTTAGCATCATGAGCAGGATACGATAGCTGATTACTATGTTCGTAGCGGCTATTGCCTATGACTAAGGCAACTTTATCATTGTTACTACGTGTCCAGTCACGATAATTGATGAGTTCTGTTTGTGCAAAGCTGTATACGTTGCACATTAAGAGTAAAAGAATAAGTAATCTTGTCTTCATGGTTTTGTTGTTTTAGATAATAGGTTTATTGATAAAACATTACTGCCATTTCATTTCGAGTATGACAGGTAGTATTTCATTTTCTTTCAGACAAGCAGAGAAACTGATGGTATTTCCTTCCTGGTAGTTTGCCTGGTCTGCTGGTAGTATCTGTTGTCCGAGTACCTGATAGAGTTTTTGTGTAAAATTTCCCGAAGCATACGCCAGGTTTTGGAGCAATGCTGACGTGTCTAGTTTTGTTCCTGTATATAATATACAGATATGTTCAAGACCAGCTTGTTTGTTGGCTTGAGTATGTTCCTTTTTCAGTTTATAAGCCCCTTTTCGTTTTAGGTATGGCTGCTCTCCGAGGCTTTCATCAGGGTACATCAAGGATATTTCTTGATTTGCTTTCATACTGATGACATACACATTGAGCTTGATGTCGGCATTATTGCTCACTTTCAGTTTAAAGCTATTGTCTAGCTTAAATGAGCCACTGAAACGAAATAAATTCCTATCCCTGGTGACGGATATTGATGTTTGGCTGGCTATGCTAAGCTTTACCTTTCCAGCTATGGGCTGATCACAAACCAAGTATTCTTCAGGTATTCTAAAATGTGATCGATCCCTTTTTGCAGCAGTTATCACTCTGGCATATTGATCTTTTGTCAGTTGTGTTCGGCATTCTTTATTGGGATTGTAATTCATCAGGTTATTGAACATAGGACGATATACGTCTCCTCTTGGGTCTCTGTGTTCTATAAAGGCATCAATACCACATTGACCTGACAAATAATATCTCGATAAGTTGGGGTCTGCTGGTGTATCGCAGCATTCATCGCCTGTTTCCCGGCAGTCTGCCTTTTCGTTAGTATTCTCATCCAGCATTCTACAGACCATTTCTTTCCCCATATGTTCTTCCTGAAAGGTGTGATAAAGCCCAAAGAAGTGTCCGACTTCATGGCTAAATGTAGAACCGTTGGTCATGCAGCTATTCTGAATAAATATTCGGTTTTTTTGCTTGTCGGCGCTAGGATAGTCAGCAATACCGCAGAGTGTACCAGATAGAGCATCCCAGTAATTATCCACACAGTATATATTCATTACCTGTGCTACCCCATACTCATGACTTAGTTCATTCCGATTGCCTGATGTCAAGTCATTATAATAGCTATTATTGATATAGTTTGGAGGACTATAAGAAAGAAAACGCAGGTTGGCTGCTCTATATATAGCATTCAATGCCTTAAGGGCTTGATCTAATTCAACGAGGCTTATTCCATATTGTCCCTCATCTGTACCGACGACATGAAACTGAACCGGAATATCTGTAAAGCCCCTTGCTGTATCTATATTTATCTTATAGGAAGCTTCTGCATAGCTCCCCATAAATGCTCGGTCTTCCGCAGTAAGTCGTGAACCGCAAGGGTTTGGAAAAGCTTGGTCAAGACTTGCGACAACCCGAAAGCCAATACTCATACTCTGGCGTAATGGATCAGCATATCTTCGCTTAGTCTCAGGCTCTGAATAATAGCCGTAGCCGTACAAACCCCCACGTACCACTTTAGCGGAACCTATCGTCGGTCCTACAGGATTGCGCTGATAATAACTATCATAATAATCTCCATACCAATCACTGCACCATTCCTGTACATTATCAGCTAAACCATACAGGTCAAGGATATTCGGAGAATTAGCCATCACTGGCCTTGTTCTTCTTTCCAGATACCACCAATCCCAGTTTTCATCATCCCAATATTCTCTTTCTCGATACCTTATTCCATACTCACCTCTATGTGCGACATACTCCCACTCTGCCTCTGTTGGGAGTCGATAGCTTCTTCCATTTATTTCACTTAACCATTTACAATAAGCCACCGCTCCAAACCAATTGACCAACATAACAGGATGATCTTCATAGCCTGATTTTGCTCGGTAGTAAGTAAGTCGTTGCTCTATTTGGGCATCGCTGTTTTCAATTTCGTACCACTTAACTCCAGCTTCACTAAGATTGCCTACACTATTTAGAAAAGCTGCGAATTGTTTATTGGTTACCTCATGTTGCCCCATCAGGAAATCATCCACATATACCCTGCGAGCTGGTCTTTCATCATCATTACAATTATACTCGTATTGGCATCCCATTGTAAAAGTGCCGCCTTCCACCAATACCATTTTTGTGGGTATTTTTTCCGTGGAACTGCTATAATTGAAGGTCTTACACTCCTTATTAACACAGCTATTTGCTGCATCAATAGGTATTGGTATAATTGAACAAAAGAGTAGGAAAAAGGAGGGGAGTAAGTGTCTCATTTTCTATTGTTTTTACGACGTTTTTCATCACCAAAACACAGCTCTTCCAATAATATCCCTCTAGGAGATATCAGCATGCCTTCATCGAGCTTTAGTAGTTCTTTAGATATTCTGCGTAATAAGGGCATAAGACATTCGCCACTTCGTACACCTTCTGCAAATTTTTCAGCAAATTGATTATCATCTTTCACGTTTCGACCTGGAACCGTGACGTTTACGATCAAGCTGTTAGCAAGGTGTTGAGTATTCTTTATAGGACTGTAGTAGTTTCCCAAACTATTACCATCTCTAGAAAATGGATTGCATCGATCGGTATCCATTAACAATAATTTTGATATTCTTGGATTATTAATTTCCCTAAGGATCTCATTAAGCGATAGGCAAGTCCGCTTGACATCAGTTTCATTCGTAGGATTGGCATCTACTGGTACCAAGTATTGTGTACTGCCTATTTGAAAACCAAAGCCGGCATAGTATAGCAAGCAGGATCTATAGGAGCCTTTATTTGTACGCTCTGCAAAATCCCTTACAACTGTACGTAAAGAATCCAAGGCAAGGTTATTGACTAATATGACTGTATAGCCATCAGACTCCAAGGCATTAGCAATGATAGCAGCATCACTAGTTGGATGTTTAAGTGCTGCCCCATACTCATAAGTTGCATTGCCAATAATCAGGGCGATTCCTTTTCTATGCCAATCATCCTCTGGGTTGGGCATATTCTTCGCATCAGTTTTTAATGAACTGAATACATTAAGCATAAGTAGTAAAATGATGAGAATTCTTGTTTTCATAATATTCGTTGTTTTTAAATTATTTCATTTTTAAAAATCGGCCGCCACAGGCAGGGTTGATTGGTTCTAAAATGCGCTAAAAAAACACGTTCTTTGTCAAAAT
>JAHDFX010000020.1:0-14623 GCA_020627965.1 Saprospiraceae bacterium
GATGTGAAAACAGGACTTAAAATGGCTTATGAGTGGTATAAGGAAACACTGGTTGTTCACTAAAATCAAACGAAAATGCGGAAACCCACCTTTATCATAGCTGAAATCGGACAGGCACACGATGGAAGTCTGGGAATTTTGCACTCCTATATAGATGCTGTTGCTTCTACAGGAGCAGATGCCATTAAATTCCAAACACATATTGCAGAAGCAGAAAGTAGCAAATTTGAACCCTTCCGGGTAAATTTTAGCTATGAAGATAAAACTCGTTACGATTATTGGAAACGTATGGGCTTTAATTTCGAGCAATGGGTAGGAATAAAAAAGCACTGCGATGAAGTAGGCATTGAGTTTATATCCTCTCCATTCTCCCAGGCGGCAGTAGACCTCTTGGAAAAACTAGAAGTTAAGCGTTATAAGATCGGCTCAGGAGAAGTTAGTAATTTTCTAATGCTGGAAAAGATCGCTAAAACTGGTAAACCTGTCATTCTTTCTTCCGGCATGAGTTCTTTTGCTGAATTGGACGAAGCAGTTAAATTTGTTCAGTCTTTTGGCAATGAATTGTCTGTACTCCAATGTACAACAAGCTACCCAACACCGCCAAAACGTGTTGGGTTAAATGTTATTCCTCAATTAAAAGAAAGATACAATATACCTGTTGGTTTATCTGAACACACAGGCAATATATATTCCGGCATTGCTGCTGTAGCAATGGGCGCTGAATTGCTCGAATTTCATGTTGTTTTTGACAAACGCATGTTTGGACCAGATGCCACTTCTTCTCTCGATATCGACCAAACCAAACAGCTTGTAGAAGGTGTAAGAAGTGTGGAAGCCTCCTTATTCAATCCTGTAAATAAAGCAGACAACTCTGCTTACACGGATTTGAAAAAAATATTTGAAAAATCACTGGCAATCAATAAAGACCTCCCCGCCGGACATGCCATTACTTTTGATGATCTTGAAGCCAAAAAACCAGCTGGCTACGGCATAGCAGCTTCCAATTTCAGAAGTATCATTGGCAAAACGCTAAATGCCCCGCTTAAGAAATATGATTTTCTCAATCATGAGAACTTAAACTAATCGTGTTAGTGTGTTAATGTGTTGTCGTGTTATTGTAAACGAACCAATAACATAATAACAAATTAACACGATAACACAACTAACGAGAATGAAGAAAATTTGCGTAGTCGTCACTGCACGACCAAGTTATAGTCGGATAAAAACTGCTTTGAGAGGAATTGATGAGCATCCTGAATTGGAATTGCAGCTGGTAGTAGCGGCATCTGCTCTATTAGACCGTTATGGAACAGCAGTTAATTATATGGAAAAAGACGGGTTTACTATCAGTGCAAAAGTATTTAATGTACTGGAAGGCGAAAACCTTACGGCAATGGCTAAAACAACAGGCTTAGGCATTTTAGAGTTGGCTTCCGTATTTGAAAGGCTAAAGCCAGATGCAGTAGTGACCGTTGCAGATCGTTTTGAAACCATGTCAACAGCTATTGCAGCTTCTTACATGAATATTCCGCTGATCCATGTGCAAGGCGGAGAAGTTACAGGCAATATCGATGAAAAAGTTCGTCATGCGATTACCAAATTGGCGGATTTACATCTGGTTGCTTCTCCTAAAGCCCGTGAGCGGGTCATCAAAATGGGAGAAATTCCTGCTAAAGTATTTCAAACAGGTTGTCCGTCTATAGATTTGGCTCATGAAATACTGGATGATTATAAAATGGACTTTGATCCGATGAAACGCTATGGAGGAGTAGGTGCCAATATGAATGGCAAAAGTGAATATATCGTTGTCATGCAGCATCCGGTGACAACGGAGTATAAAGAGGCGCGCCATCATGTAGAAGAAACTTTAACGGCTATACAAGAGCTGGATATGGCTACTTTTTGGTTCTGGCCAAACGTAGATGCTGGTTCTGACGGTACATCTAAAGGGATTCGAGCGTTCAGAGAAAAAAATGATATTCCGAATATTCATTTTTTCAAAAATATGGAACCAACAGACTTTTTGAAATTATTGAAGAACAGCCAATGTCTTATTGGGAATTCAAGCGTTGGAATCAGAGAATGTGCTTATCTTGGGGTGCCTGTTGTGAATATTGGTTCTCGTCAAAATAAACGAGAAAGAGGAAGAAATGTTATTGATGTAAATTATGATAAAGCTAAGATCATAGCTGCCATCCGTCAGCATATTGATAATGGACATTATGCGCCTGATAAAATATATGGAGACGGAAATTCAGGTAAACGAATTGCGGAAGTGATTGCAAAAGAACCATTGACTTTTCATAAGGTGCTTCAATACTAATGTCTTGAATTTTTATGATGCGTAGTATAGCAACATATGAAAACCACTTGAGCAAAACCGAAGCACGCTGGTTTGCCGTTTATACTGGCTTTAGAAAGGAAAAGTATATACAAAAAGAGTTAAGAAAAAAAGGTATAGAAACATATTTGCCCATATTACAACAAACAAGACAATATGAGCGAAAGATTAAAAAACTGGAATTACCTTTGATTAGTTGTTACCTTTTTGTCAAAATAACTAAACCTGATTATGTACCCGTTTTAGAAACGGATTATGTAAAAGGTTTTGTAAAATTCTCCAAAAACTTAATTTCCATCCCCGAAAAAGAAATCGAATTTATGCAGCAGGTGGTCGGTGAAAAACTTGTCATCAGCGCAGAACCGTATCGTTGGGAGCCGGGAGATGAAGTAGAGGTAATAGCGGGAACACTAACCGGGCTTCGCGGACAATTGGTGCGAAGAAATAATAAGAAAGAGTTCTTGGTAGCTCTTACTAATATGGGCTATTCGCTTTTATTAAGCGTACATCCCAACTGGCTCAGAAAAACCGTTTTATAAATTATAAATTGGTTTTTTAGCATCTACTTGACTTTAAGTTGCGACTTATTGTAGGCGAAGCCATACCGAAATCCAACACTAAGAGTATATACTCTACAATTAAGAAAGAAAAATGAAAATACTCATTGCAGAACCTTTAGATTTTTCCCCAGAAGTAATAGAAAGGCTTCGTTCTTGTGCGGAAGTAGATGTTCGGGCTGTGGAAGAACAGGAATTAAAACATGTACTTGATGAGTATGATGTTTTCTGGTTTCGTTTGGGGTGGAAAATTAACAGCGCTGTTCTTAATAAGAATAGCCGTTGTAAAGTACTGGCTACACCTGTAACAGGAATTGATCATATTGACGAAAATTTGTGTGCCGAACTTGGTGTAAAAATTGTCTGCCTTAGAGGAGAAAAAGAATTTTTAAAAGAAGTGAGAGCTACAGCTGAAATGACTGTAGGGCTTGCATTGGCTGTCATGCGCCATATACCAGCAGCAGAACACTCTGTAAAAAATGGGCTATGGGACAGAGATCAGTTCAGAGGAAATGAACTATATAAAAAAACAGCAGGTATTATCGGATTCGGACGACTTGGAGAAATTGTAGCAGATTTGTTTCTTGCTTTTGGCATGAAAGTACTAGCTTATGATGTGGAAACTAATTTGCAACATCCTGGGGTAGAATTTGTAGACTCTTTAGAGGCATTGGTCAGTCGCTCGGATGTTACTTCCATCCATGTCAATTATAATGAAAAAACACACCATATTATAAATGAAAATATCTTCAGGGCTTGCAAAAAAGGCTCATTTTTAGTAAATACCTCAAGGGGAGGAATTGTTGACGAATTAGCTATGCTCAAAGCATTGGAAAAAGGATGGCTAAAAGGGGCAGCATTAGATGTTTTACAGGGGGAACATGAAATGAATATATCGCACCCACTTATACAATATGCAAAGAAAAATCGTAACCTGGTGATTGTACCTCACATTGGCGGAAATACTTACGAGTCTTTTGAAAAAACAGAACACTTTATCGCCGATAAGATTATTGCAATCATTAAAGCAAGATCGTTACAAACAACCTCGGTACAATAGACTTTATTCAGAAATCAAAAACATGCCCCCTACAATATGAAAGTAATAGGTATCATACCCGCTAGGGCTGGATCAAAACGTATCATTGGTAAGAATATAAAAAAACTTGCTGGGAAACCACTTGTTCAGTATATGTTAGAAACCAGTCAAAAAGTTTCATTACTGGATGAAATTGTTGTTTCATCAGATAGTGAAGCTGTACTTGAATTGACAACTGACTTTGAAGGCATTATTCCTATACGGCGTCCAGAAGAATTAAGTGCAGACACTTCTCCTGCAATAGATTATGTACATCATGTATTGAACTGGATGAAAAAAAACAAGGGAAAGCATTTTGACATCATTGTTATTATGCAGCCGACATCGCCGCTTACACTTGCCGAAGATATTACTAAGACTATTCAATTACTTTTAGATGATAAAAAGGCAGATAGTGCCGTCAGTATTGTAAAAATCAATCAGGTTATACATCCTTATAAATTGAAAAAGCTGAGAAATGGATATTTAAAACCTTTTATCAAAGAAGAAAAATTTATCCGTTCGGCTAATGAATTGCCTGATGTTTATACCAGGAATGGCTCAGTATATGTATCTCGTCTAAAAAACATAGAAAGAGGAATCATTGCTGGAAATAATTGCCTGGCACACATTATGCCCGAAGAACGCTCTATTGATATTAATGACCCCATAGATTTTGAATTTGCAGAATTTTTATTGCATAAACAAAAGCAAAAAACACAAAGTATCAAATCCTGATAACTTCTATAACAGAAAATAATGAAAACAGCACAAACAAACTTCTGGGAAAGCGATTTTGGAAAAAATTATACAGAGAGAAATTCCTTTCCTCTAGACGAGTGGAATACTATATACACCAAACGTTATGGAAAAACGAAGTTGGCACTTAATGAGGAATTTATAGGGCATTTGGATAAAGCATCCAAAATCCTTGAAGTAGGTTCTAATACGGGTATGCAACTGAGAGGCTTTAAGCAAAATGGTTTTCAGCATCTCTTTGGATTGGAAATACAATGGTATGCTATCGAACGAGCCAGAGACTTTGTAAAACAAGCCAGTTTTGTTCAAGGTTCAGCATTGAATATTCCTTATAAAACAGGATTCTTTGATCTGGTATGCACCCATTACGTATTGATCCACATCTCACCCGATGATCTGGGAACTGTGATGGACGAAATGTACCGTTGTTCGGGGCGCTATATCTTAGGCTTAGAGTATCATGCAGATAAACTTCAGGAAATTGGTTACAGAGGTAATGCTAACGTATTGTGGAAAGCAGATTACTGTGCCATGTTTATGGAACGTTTTCCTGACCTGAAATTGGTGAAAAAAGAAATTGTCCCCTACCTGAACGAGGAGGAAAAAGGTAACATAGATTGTATGTATTTGCTAGAAAAAACTTCTTGAATTTATCATTTGAATCTTGGATAATTACGCAATAAAAGTAGAGAACCTTTCCAAGCGATTTCAGCTTGGAATTATTGGTAGTGCTAGTTTACGTGAAAGCCTGACACTAGGCACACGAAAACTATTTAGCAAAGCTAAAGACAAACAGTCCGACGAATTTTGGGCATTAAAAAATGTCAATTTTAATGTTAAAAGTGGTGATGTTCTTGGTGTCGTTGGCCGAAATGGAGCTGGTAAAAGTACTTTGCTCAAAGTAATGAGTAAGATTACTGAGCCAACAGAAGGACGTATCACGATAGAAGGAAGAATATCCAGTTTGTTAGAAGTCGGTACAGGTTTTCATCCGGAGCTTACCGGTCGGGAAAATATTTTCCTCAATGGGTCTATCCTTGGTATGGGGCGTAATGAGATCAAACGTAAATTTGATGAAATTGTCGCTTTTTCAGGAGTAGAAAAATTTATTGATACTCCTGTAAAACGTTATTCATCAGGTATGTATGTACGCCTTGCATTTGCCGTGGCAGCACATCTCGAACCAGAAATACTGGTTATTGATGAAGTACTTTCTGTAGGGGATGCTGAATTCCAGAAAAAATGTCTGGGCAAAATAGGCCAAATAGCCACCGGCGGGCGCACTATCGTTTTTGTTAGCCATAATCTGAGTGCCGTCAGTAACATCTGTTCCAGTGCTATTTATCTCAATCAGGGACAAGTTGCACTCGAAGGAAAACCTAAAGAAGTAATCGAAAAATACCTCGATGACTCATTGGGTACAGGAATCGACGAAAGTACAGGTTCTGGAGATAAAAAAATCAGAAGAGGGAGTGGAAAAATTCGTTTCAATAAAATAGAAACTTACAATAGAAATGGTGACCTGGTCAATG
This sequence comes from Saprospiraceae bacterium, assembly GCA_020627965.1. Taxonomy (GTDB): domain Bacteria; phylum Bacteroidota; class Bacteroidia; order Chitinophagales; family Saprospiraceae; genus JAHDEO01. The sequence continues at coordinate 6,268 of JAHDFX010000020.1, forward strand.
AATTTGACAGAGAAGAAGACATTATTGTAAAATGTTCCTGCAAAATCAACGAACCAATCAAAGAATTGGCAGCTAGTATTGCCTTGCGTTCAGGTAAAAATCGTGAAATTATCACCACTACAGGTAAAAACCCTATCAGTATAAATGAATATCGGGTTGGTGATGAAATGGAATTTACTTTCACCTTCAATAAACCTAAGCTACAACCAGGTATTTATGGCTGGTATTTCTGGCTCGGCGAACAAAAAACCGATATTGCTTTCGATATCCTGGATAATGCCAATGCGCCGCTCATTATCCGTCACGATTCAGATACAGACCGACGTTCCATAGGCTATTTTAATATGGATTACACTTTTGGCTAGAAGTGAGACCGCTGCGCTGCGAGAGGCGAGACCATTCGCTACGCTCATTGCGAGAAGCGAGACCGCATTGCAGGCAATGCTGAGAGAAGAGAGACTTTTAATTTCAATATCAATAAAAGTATATCAATGTTTTAACTTGACGAATAAACGAAAACCCAAAATGAATGAGTTAAGCCTTATTTCTCCTATGGGGGCTAATGGTTCTTAGTACATAAGCTACGTTCTTATAAACTATCTCTGATACAATTTACTTCAACACAAGGCGCACCTCAAACGATAACACATCAATACCTCAAAACAAAAAACACAACAATAACACAACGCACAATAACACGATAACACATCCATGAACTTAAACGGAAAAAACATCCTCATAACAGGAGGAACAGGCTCCTTCGGGAAAAAATTTGTAGAGACGGTATTGCGAGATTATCCGGATGTAAAGCGTCTGGTTGTTTATTCTCGTGATGAATTGAAGCAGTTTGAAATGGCGCAAAAATTCCCCATGTCGAAATATCCGTCCATGCGTTACTTTATTGGCGATATTCGGGATGGAGAACGATTCAAACGAGCTTGTGAAGGTATAGATTATATTATTCATGCTGCCGCCTTAAAACAAGTTCCCGCAGCAGAGTATAATCCCATTGAATGTATCAAAACCAATATTCTTGGTGCTCAAAATGTTATTGATGCGGCGATGGATTGTGGAGTCACTAAGGTGGTTGCCTTATCCACCGACAAAGCTGCTGCTCCTATCAATCTGTATGGTGCAACCAAGTTATGTTCTGATAAATTATTCGTAGCCGCTAATAATATGCGAGGACACCGGGAATTAGCCTTTTCAGTGGTGCGCTATGGAAATGTGATCGGTTCGCGTGGCTCCGTAATGCCCTTCTTTATGCGTAAACGTTCAGAAGGCGTATTACCCATCACTCACCCTGATATGACTCGTTTTAATATCTCTTTGGATGATGGTATAAAACTGGTCATGTATGCCCTGGAACATTCTTGGGGAGGAGAAATTTTTGTCCCAAAAATTCCTTCATATCGAATCACAGATGTAGCAACTGCGATTGGCCCAAATTGCGAACAAAAAATAGTTGGCGTACGCCCTGGTGAGAAAATTCACGAAGAAATGATCACTGCAGCCGATAGCCTTAATACCGTTGAACTAAACAAATACTACGTTATTTGCCCTTCTAATGTGATGTTCTGGACAAAGGAACAATTCTGTGAAGCTTTTAAAGGCAAAACCGTTGAGTCTGGCTTCAGTTACAATTCAGGAGATAATACAGAATGGCTAAGCGTAGACGATTTACGCCAACAGATCAAAACTCATATTGACAGCACCTTTGAAGCTTAGTCCACTATAACTATCGGGATTAGGAATGATAAATGACCAACCATGCAAACATTACCAAAAATATCCATCATAACCCCTTCCTACAACCAGGCCGACTTCCTGGAAGACACCATACAATCAGTCATTGGGCAGAACTATCCCAATCTGGAGCATATACTTATAGATGGTGGTTCAAATGACGGCTCTGTAGATATTATTAAAAAATACGAAAACCACTTTACTTACTGGAAAAGTGAAAAAGATAATGGACAATCTGATGCCATTAATCAAGGTTTCAGAAAAGCCACCGGAGATATTGTAGCCTGGCTCAATTCTGACGATCAATACCTGCCCAATACACTACACTACGTAGCAGAACAATACATCAAAACAGGTAAGCTCGAGCACAAGATATTGTTTGGCAATTGTATCAATCTCAATACAGAAACACTAGGCATATTCCCTTCAGATGTAGCTCAAAAACATAGAGACTTTACTATCGAATTGACAGATTTCGTTATACAACCCTCATCTTTCTGGACAAGACAAGTCTGGGAACAAGTCGGCGAACTTGATGAAGACTTAGATTATGGTATGGATTGGGATTGGTTCATTCGTGCTAACCGAGAGAATATCACTTTTGAACCAACTGACCGATTTATGTCTATTAACCGTTTTCACTCAGAGAAAAAAACCTCCTTGGGTGGGATGGTGCGCATAAAAGAATTGTCTAAAATTTATGAAAGATACCACAGCAAGGAAATACAAAATGCCTACCTCAAATATCACGAAAATGGTAAGTACAAAAAATTTAGAAACGTATACAGACGTTTACGTTTAAATAAGCTTCAACCAGCTTCTAAGGCTGTTCATAGTTTATTCTTTGATAAAAAGGTCTCCTATCAGGAATTTTTGAACATCATTAGAATGTAGAAAACATATCCGGGAGCGTATGCAATACGCCCCTACAATAACACAATAACACAATCATCATGGCAAAAACAATAACATTCGGTAATCGCACCATAGGTGACGGACATCCACTATACTTCATCGCCGACATTGGTGCCAATCACGAAGGCAACCTTGCCCGTGCCCACATGCTCATCGAACTCGCTAAAGAATGTGGCGCAGATGCAGCCAAATTTCAAAACTTTCAGGCAGCCAAGATCGTCTCTGATTATGGCTTCAGATCATTAGGAAAAACAGCCCATACTTCTGGTTGGAAAAAAAGCGTCTTTGAAGTTTTTGATGATGCAAGTATCAATAAAGACTGGACTGCTTCACTAAAAGAAAAGTGCGACGAAGTAGGGATTGATTATTTCACCAGTCCATACGATAAAGAATCCGTAGACCTGGTAGAACCTTATCTGGATGTATACAAAATTGGCTCAGGCGACATTACCTGGCATGAAATGATCGAATATATTGCCCGTAAGGGAAAACCCGTCATGATCGCTACAGGTGCTTCTCCAATGAATGAAGTAGAAATGGCAATGGACGTATTGCAGGCAATTACTGGTGATGTCGTTTTAATGCAATGCAATACAAATTACACCACTGATCCAGAAAAAATGGGGCATGTCAATTTGAATGTATTAAAAGCCTATGCTGAAAAGTTTCCCAATGCAATATTGGGTCTGTCCGATCATACTGCTGGTCATGCCAGTGTAGTCGGAGCAGTTGCCTTAGGTGCAAGAGTATTTGAAAAACACTTTACAGATGACAATGATCGTATTGGACCAGATCATCCATTTGCCATGAATCCTAAGAGCTGGCGTGCAATGGTGGATATAGCCAATGAAGCTTACACCGCATTAGGTGATGGAATCAAGCGCATTGAAGACAACGAGATCGGTGCTATTTTGGTACAACGCCGCTCCCTACGTGCCACTGCCGATTTGCCAACAGGAAAAGTACTGGAACATGCCGACCTGGAAGCACTCCGACCAATACCAGAAGATGGTTTACCACCGTACAAAATCAAAGAATTATTGGGTAAAACACTAAAACAGCCTTTAGTAGCCGGTGAGCATATTACAATGAAACACGTTTAAATGTGTTATTGTGTGAACGTGTTATCGTGTTATGGTCTATATTACAACACGATAACACAATAACACGATAACACAATAACACAAAAAGAATGATAAAAGGAAAAAAAGTAGGATTCAGAGCCATAGAAAGAGAAGACCTACCGCTACTGCGCAACTGGCGCAACATCCCCTATCTGCGTAAACACTTTCGTGAAGTAGCTGAATTAAACATGCTCAATCAGGAAGGCTGGTTGCCCAAAGTAACAGCCAGTAAAAACGATTTTATGTTCATGGTCGTCGAATTGGAAACAGGGAAACCTATTGGCGCAGCCGGACTGACCTATATCAACTGGATCATCCGTTCTGGCGAAATTAGCTTATATATAGGCAAAGATGACAGTTATATCGACGATGAAGGTTTGGCAGAAGATTCAGTTCGTTTATTGATAAAATACGGCTTTGAAATACTTAACCTCAATAAAATATGGACAGAACTATACGAATTTGACAAGAAGAAAATGGCAATTTATGAAAAACTGGGCATGAATAAAGACGGTGTACTCAGAGATAATTGTTTCTACAGAAATCGTTATTGGGATTCTTATCTGGTTTCCATTTTAAGAAAAGAATACACAACTGATCCTGAGAATTAAAAAAGTGTTTAAACGCATCAGCAAAAAATACAAAAGACTCCGTCATTTAGCCGGATTTTACACCTTCATGGGCAATAGAAAGCTCATCTTCTGCGCCAGCATGCCCCGTTCTGCCAGTACCTGGATGTATAATGTCACCAGAATTTTATTAGAAAAAAAATACCCAGGACAAGTCAGTGCCGGCTGGATAAAAGACTACAAAGAATTGGATAAAAAGCCCATCATGCTCATTAAAATTCACCAGTATGATGCAGGGCTGGCACGAAGGGCACAAACCATTCTATATTCCTACAGAGATATTAGGGATGCTTTCGCTAGTTGTATTAGAAAATTTGGCGTCAAAACAACTATAAATTTTCCACGTCGCTTAATTTATGATGATACACATTGGAAAACAGATGCCCATTGCATCATGAAATACGAAGATTTTGTAAGCGATCAAGCCGTAGAAATTCAAAAAATAGCTAAAACACTGGAGGTCACCAATTACACCGTAGAAGATATTTTACAAGAAATCAAAAATCTCAAAAAATCAGCCAGTGCGGAAGATAAGCCTCATGACAAACAATCCCTTTTCCACGAAAACCACGCTACCACAAAAGGCGGACACGGAAACTGGGAAAATGAAGTCAATGGCGAGCTACTACAACAAATAGAAACAGAATTCAAAGACTGGTTCACAGAACACCAATACACAATAACACAATAACACGAGGCACGATAACACAAAATACATATGAAAGCAGTAACGATCATCCCTGCAAGAGGAGGAAGCAAGCGTATACCACGCAAAAATATCAAACCATTTCTCGGACACCCCATCATCAAATATTCCATAGATGCAGCCTTGGAATCCGGGATGTTCGATGAAGTCATGGTATCTACAGACGATGAAGAAATTGCAGAAGTAGCCAAAAGTTGTGGAGCAGTCGTTCCTTTTTTTCGCTCTGCTAAGAACGCAGACGACTACGCCACTGTAGCTCACGTATTAAACGAAGTTCTCGGAGAATATAGAGCCATTGGAAAAGAATTTGATTACATGTGCTGTATCTACCCGACGGCGCCATTTGTAACTTCAAACCGCATTAAAGAAGCTATGCAAACCCTAGTAGAAAACCAACTAGAAGGTGTTGTGCCTGTATTAAGATTTTCTTTCCCTGTACAAAGAGCAGTACGTATCAACGACAAAGGCTTTCTATACATGCCTACACCCGAACATTACAATACCCGTTCACAAGACCTCGAACCCACTTACCACGATAGTGGATCTTTCTATTGCCTCGAAATAAAAAGCTTTTTGGAACAACAAATTCTCTATCCTAAAAAAGCTATGCCATTAATACTTAAAGAAAGCGAAGCACAAGACATAGATACGGTAGAAGATTGGCAAATTGCGGAGTTTAAAATGAAATTCTTCCGCGACTTAAGTAGTTGACTCTTTCGGATTTATTTTCTATTTTCAAGGAAATTATCATTCAACTTTACTAAATGGAAGCATACGCTACAGCACTTACCTACGCCATCCCCGGTTTTTTTGTATTGATTATTATCGAAATGATCGCTAGTAAAATCAAAGGCGTGGAGATCAACAATAGCATGGATATGATCTCAAGCCTGAGTTCTGGCGTAACCAATACACTTAAAGCACTGCTTGGACTGGCAGTAGTCATTGTCAGTTACGACTGGATGGTACAACACTTAGCCTTTTTTACCATTGAAAATAGTCTACTTATTGTGATATTGGCTTTTATTGGGCATGATTTTGCTGGATATTGGTCACACCGTTTCAATCATAAAGTCAACATCTTCTGGAATCGTCATATTATCCATCATAGTAGTGAAGAGTACAACCTATCTTGTGCCTTACGGCAAAATATTTCAGCCATCATTGGCATTTATTTTTTCCTCTATATTCCAATGGCTTTCCTGGGCTTGCCAACAGAAACCGTAGCAACGGTCGGAGCTATTCATCTATTTGCTCAATTCTGGTATCATACTCGTCTGATCGGCAAAATGGGCTGGCTGGAATATGTCATTGTCACCCCCTCTCATCACAGAGTACATCATGCTATCAATGATGAATATATTGACAAAAATTTCTCAGAGATTTTTATTCTTTGGGATAAGTTATTTGGCACCTTTCAGGCAGAATTACCTGATATACCTCCGGTTTATGGCGTTAAAAAACCAGTCGAAACCTGGAACCCCATCCTCATCAATTATCTCCACATGTGGGGCTTAATCAAAGATGCCTGGAGAACAGAAAAATTATGGGATAAAGCGAGAGTCTGGTTTATGCCAACTGGCTGGCGACCTGCTGATGTTCGTGAGAAATACCCGATAGACATTACAAAGAACCCATACACGCGCAAAAAATACCAAACCCCGGCATCTACGCTTTTCAAAGCTTGGTCATGGTTTCAGCTTATTTTTGTTAATCTGCTCCTGTATCATATGCTGGTGAGTTTTGCAACTTTCACCTTCTCTGATGTAGCATTATATGCATCTTTTTTGATGATAAGTATTTTCTCGTATACGACATTAATGGACAGGCATCCACTTGCAATCCCTGTTGAAATAGTCAGGTTCTTTTTTGGCTTTTTTATTCTGTATCAAATGGGGAATAGTTGGTTTGGCATAGAGCAATATATGTACGGCGCTAGTGCTTTAATTGCTGTTTACATACTGGTTTCCATGATGGCAACTATTTATTTTGCCCGTTTTGAAAAGGTAGAACAGGAAGAGACTATTGATGTTCAAGTATCTCAATAAAAAGAATATCAATATCTTTGCGTAAAACAGTGAAATGGTAACATCAGATTTTTATAAAATTATTGATAGTGAGTTAGACACGCTTTTGGAGAAGTATAGTGACGATCCCTTTTTGCAGAAGCATAAAGCTAAGAGTCACAACCAAAAGTCTTATGCTTTTCTGATTTGGTTTCTGGAGTTTTATGGGAGGAAATCTAATTATTTAGATTTTATCACTGAAGGTAAAGACGATAGTTCCTGCGATATTATCTTTGACAATGTTGATAATCAGGGTAACAAAGTCTTTTATCTGGTTCAGTCTAAATGGAATAATGCAAGAAAAGCAAGTGCCGGAAAAGATAAAGACAAGGATGGTCAAAAAGATGAAATATTAAAGGCATTAAGTGATTTTGACACATTATTGAGAGGGGAAAAGCAGGAACTCAATGATACATTAAAGAAAAAGCTAACCGAACTTGACAGCCACCTTAAAGCAAATGGGGAAGTAAAGTTCATTTTTTTAAGTTTGGCCCCGTATAAAGGTAGTGCAGATGATAATATTAGAGCATTTCTAAAAGATGATGTTAAAAGAAAATTTGAAATTATAGATATTAATAGAATCAGAAACGATTACATTGACAGAAATTATAAAAAAATTAGCCCTCTAAATCCACTTGAAAATTATCCCAACCCCGAAGAAGCTCCAATTACGCTCCAAATTGCTCAAAGTGGTAATTTTATTAAAATAGAAAGACCATTTGAGGCTTATACGGTTTTACTGCAACCCAAAACCATTTTTGAATTATTTAATAAATACGGATTCGCCTTATTTTATAAGAATGTCAGAAATCCATTAATGCAATCTGAATTTAATGAGCAAATAGAAAAAACAGCTATAGAAAACCCTGCTTATTTTTGGTATTATAATAATGGAATTACAGCAATTACTTATGATTTGCCTACTTTAGGACGGCAAGCTGAAACAATGACCGTTATAGGTTTACAGATCATTAATGGTGCACAAACAGTATATGCTATATACAGAGCTTATAGGAGTGCTTCTGTGACCAAACGTCGGCAAATGGACAGAGATGCCTTGTTGAGTTTGAGATTACTGAGATCAGGCGGAGAGGATTTCGACATCAATGTAACCCGCTATACCAATTCCCAAAACCCAGTCAGCGATAGAGATTTTTGTGCAAATGATGA
>JAHDFX010000020.1:14723-26687 GCA_020627965.1 Saprospiraceae bacterium
ATTACAAAATATCTACAGGCAAAATATACTGACAAAGTAAATGTCAATCGGCAAACTATTCAGCTTTATGAAAAAGGAGAAACAGATTTTATTATAAAAACATTTGGATTTACATTAAAACTTCTATTTAGAAGTTTTAAGGATGATGAAAGTCTTCGTGAGCAGCAAATTTCTGAAATGACTAATAATCCTACCTTTTTTGAAAATATGAAAAAGGACTTTGAAAAAGCTCTCAAGGCAGATGACATTGAAAGCATATCAATTGACTTAGCTACGAAGCGTATAAAAAGTATAGGTACAAGAGGAGTAATAAAGGTCAAAAAATGACAAACAAACTAAAAATATCAGGGATAGTCTTCCTAGTCAGTATCACCTTATTCACCTGCAAAAAAGACGACGACTCCACACCACCAGTAGAACCACCAGTAGACACAATGACTGTAGATACCTCAATGATAGATACGCTGTCCTTCACAGGTGTACAAATGACGGATTTCAATGGCGCTCCAATTGGTTGTTATGGAGGGGACTGTAATGATGACTGGACAAATACAACACTGACAACAGAAGAACTGGAATTTCTCAACTTTGCGAACAACCTGCCCTTTGACAATCTTGGAACAGGAACGGTCAATTTTATTACTTTATATCCGAATCCCATCTGGAATACAGGAGATGCTTTCCTGGGAATAGAAACAACAGCTCCACTCAAATACAAATCAGCGATAGTCAACAATCTAGGCGAAGTATTACAAACGAGTGAGATAAATACCAATACAGGTTTTAATAATTATGCTATTGCAAATAGTGTTTTTGATGAAGTAATAAGAAAGGAAGTACATCGGCTATATTATGCTTTTTATCAGCAGGATGGCACATTGGTATTTTCCGGTTATGGCGATTTTTCGATCTGTACACAGGATAATAACCCTACTTTAGAAACTTGTTTTGAATAGGTTTATGAGAGTTATTAATATTACAACGGATAACTTACCTAAATACAAATCAACACTCATTGAACTTAGCGATGCTTTTTTGGCATCATTGGGAGAAAACAATACCAGAACATTGGAAGAAAAGGAAAACATCCTGAAATTAATGGTTTCTCCTGAAAATTACACCCATTATGTACTGGCGCTTGACAAACATGAAACACCCGTTGGTATCAGCTATTTCAATGAAGGAACAGGCTATTCCTGCGGTGGCGGTTATATTTGGATAAACGGCATCTACGTCAGCCCCGAAGCTCAAAAACAAGGCATTGCATCAGCCATTTTACAACATATAGAAAATCAGGCAAAAGCCAAAAAATACACCTTGATTATCTGCTCCAGACATAGCGAAAATAGGGCTTCAGAAAAACTATTTAAGAAAGCTGGTTTTGAGCAAAATACTGGAATCACTATGGAAAAGGTGCTAACTTTATGAATACCCTCATCTTCACAACCTACTCCTTCGGAACCCGCTTGTTTGAAACTCAGCTAGAGCTGATGAAAGACGAAATGGATGAAGGAAACCAGTTACACGTACTTAAGTGCGCAAAAGTACTGGAAGCCTGTATGTTCAACGAGCATCATGGTATGCTACAATGTGCCAAATGTCAGTCAAGGGCTTATCATGGATTAAAGAAAATAGGAGTTCCTAAAGAAAATATCCACGATTTAAAGTACCTCAATGAAGTAGAACAGTTAAAAATCCCGGATTTCAAAATACTTGATGATTTACTGGCTTACGAATACGAAGGCATTAAAATAGGCAGAGGAGTAGCCAGTTCTATTATCACCCAAACCCGCGACTTTGAGCTGAATAGCGAAAAATATGGAGAAAGAATTGAGAAAAATATCCGTATGGCAGTGAATGTCTATCTCAATTTCAAGCATTATTTAAAAGCATTGAAAATAGACAAACTCCTTATTTTTAATGGACGCTTTGCCGAGAAACGCCCTGTTGTAGAAATTGCGGAGCAGTTAAATATTCCTTATGTCGTTCACGAACGTGGCGGAACATTGTCTAAGTACATTTTATACTATAACTCCACGCCTTTCTCATTTGAATATAATTACAAAGAAATTAATCGCTACTGGGAAGAAGCTGACCATGATTACAGGCAGACGAAAGCGGATGAATGGTACATGCAAAGGAGAAAAGGAATCCCACAAAACTGGTATGTTTACATCAATGACCAGCAAAAAAATGCTTTACCTGACAATTTTGACCCCAATAAACGGAATATAGCCATTTTCAATACCTCAGAAGATGAATGTAAAGCACTCGAAGGTTGGGAAAATCCATACTTTGAAGACCAGAATGAAGGCGTACGTTATATGGCAGAACAGTTTGCCAGGCGCCCCGATGTCCATTTTTACCTTAGGGTTCACCCCAATCTGGGCGAAGTAGAGAACAGTCAGGTAAAAGGTATTAAAGAACTCAACTTTCCCAACCTTACTGTATTACCACCTGATAGCGAAGTAGATTCCTATGCACTGATGGATACTTGTGCGGCAACGATCACCTTTGGTTCTACTATGGGTATTGAAGCCACTTATTGGAACAAACCTTCCATATTGGTCGGACAATCCACCTACAAAATACTGGGCAGTGTATATATCCCCGAGAATAAAGAACATCTGCTGGAAATGATCGACCAGATCAATGAACCTATGCCCAAACTAGGCACTTTACAATATGCCTTCTGGAATGCCACAAAAGGCATTGACTTCAAATATTACGAACCGACAGCAGTAGGCAAAGGCAAATTCATGGGAGAATTTCTGGGCTATGAAAAACATCTGGAAGCTTTCTTAAAAAGAAGAGCCTGGCGCAATGCCGGACTAAGAGGCAGGTTATATCGAAAATTCAAAAGAACGTTCAATATCCACCATAGAATGAATAAAATGGGCGTATATAAAAGAAGATTTGATCGCCTGTACGAAAAAGCAAAGAAAAATTATTAGATGCAAGCCCATGCCTTCCCCACTGCGAGAAGAGAAAATCTATTTTTAAATAGACACACAATAACACAATAACACAATAACAACATGACAGCAAACTTTAAAATCCTGGACACCACATTGCGTGATGGCAGCTATGCTATTAATTTCAATTTTACCGCAAGGGATACCGCCATTATATCTAAAAAACTAGAAGAAGCTGGTATACCTTACATTGAGATCGGGCATGGAGTAGGGTTTAATGGAAGTGAAAAACACGGACAAGCGCTGGAAAGTGATGAAGCTTATCTGAAAGCTGCCGCAGAAGCATTGAGCACTTCAAAGTTTGGAATGTTTTGTATTCCTGGTATTGCCCGTTTATCTGATATAGACATGGCGGCTGATTATAATATGGGCTTTGTACGTGTAGGCACCAATGTCACACAAGCAGAATTATCACAACCTTTCATTGAAAAAGCCAAAAAGAAAGGTATGTTAGTAGCAGCAAATTTCATGAAATCATACGGGCTTTCGCCCAAAGAATTTGCAAAAAAAGTAAAGCTGTCAGAATCTTACGGAGCAGATACGGTATATGTAGTAGATTCTGCTGGTGGCATGTTTCCAAAAGATGTACGTGCCTATTATGAAGCCATCCGGGAAGTAACTGATATTTCTCTGGGCTTTCATGGGCACAACAACCTCATGCTTGGCAATGCCAACACGCTTGAAGCAGTAGAAGTTGGCTACGACATCGTAGATACCTCCTTACAGGGTATGGGGCGCAGCGCAGGAAATGCTTGCACTGAAACGGTTGTTGCCGCCCTACTTAAGCTGGGCTACAAATTGGATCTTGATTATCGAGCTTTACTGGATATTGGACACACCTACATTGCTCCCTTATACAGCAGCAATGGCAGACACCCATTAGACATCACAGCAGGATACGCCGATTTTCATACCAGTTATATGCGAATGATCCATAAATACTCAGCAAAATATTCTGTCGATCCGGTGATGCTTATGCAGGAAATTACCAAAATAGATAAAGTCGATGTAAATGAAAATAAACTAGACGAATTGGCAAGCCGTCTGGAGCAAGATGAAAATTTATACATCGGCAAGTTTAATTTTAGCAGATATTTTGGAGAAGAGCAGGGGTAAGAGTTTGTATTTTTTATAAAAAACTTGACTAGGAAAAACTTGATTAACCAGTTACATAAAACCTACTTAGCGCAAACCAGCCAAAACCTGCTTACAGACAGCAGAGACGGACAAAGCTATACCTGGCAGGAATTTTTTACTATCGGACAAAATGCCGGTAAATTCCTTCACGAGCAACAGATTGACAAGGTCGCAATCATTCTAAAAAACAGTGTTGATTTATTGGCTTTATACATGGGAGCTTTGCTGGAAGGCGTATGTATTATTCCTATAGACCCGGTCAAAGGAAAAGCAGAAATAGAAGAGATTTTATCAGAAGGTAAATGCGAAACGCTTATTACCAGTACCTCTTTAAAAATCAGTGATCTTGCTGGTGTTAAGCTCTATCATATTGAACAAATCAGAGCAAATTTTTATCATTTAAATAAAGAATTTAACCCACAAAGAATATTGGATATTGATGGCAATAAACTGTACTCTATTACTTTTACCTCTGGCACATCTGGCAAGCCTAAGGGCGTTATGCACTCCATCAACAACCTCTTAGGTGCAGGTAGAGATTTTGCAGATGCAATGGGTTTCAACAATCAGCACAGATTCTACCACAATCTGCCTATGACCTACATGGCGGGCATGCTCAACCTGTTCTGGATGCCAATATCTATTGGGGCGAGCATCGTAATTGGTAATCGTTTTAGTGTCATGGAAACACTCCGTTTTTGGAAACCGATTATCAAATATAATGTCAATGCTTTTTTCTTTATCCCAACCATTATTTCCCTGTTGATGAAAGTAGACAAAGGAGAAAAAGGTGTGGAATACTGTAGAAAAACAGCCATAACAGCGGGTATCGGAACCGCTCCGCTCGACCAAAATCTACGACATAGTTTCACTGAGAAATATGGAGTCGAACTTTATGAAAGTTATGGACTTTCGGAAACGCTTTTCATCTCTACCAATTCCAAATTAAATGATCGTATAAAAGGCGTTGGTAAAATTGTGAATAACATAGACTGTCGTTTTGCAGAAGACGGGGAAATACAGATCAAAAATCTCTGGAACTTTTTGGGGTATTATAATCTGGATACAGAAGCTTTCTATCAGGGAGAGTATTTTACTACAGGCGACTTAGGCTTTCTGGAAGAAGGTTATCTTACGATAAATGGCAGAAAAAAAGACCTTATTATAAGGGGCGGAGTCAATATTAGTCCTGCCAGGATAGAACGCACTTTGCAGCAAAGCGGAGAACTCAAAGAGTTTGTCATAGCTGGAGTAAAAGACGATGTAACGGGCGAAAAGACCGTCTGTTTTTACATTAATGAAACTCCATTAGAAAAAGATCAGCAAAAAAACATCAATCGCCTGTTGGGTAGTGAACTCGGCAAAGACTATCTCGTTGATGATTTTATGCTGATCAAAGAATTACCCCGAAATACGAATGGTAAAGTGGATAAGAAAAGGTTGCAAAACAATTACAAAAACAAATAATTCAAGCAGCAGTCTGTATTATTGTGTATTTTGGGATAAGATTCACAGAATTTTTAGACTTACAATAGTATGATACTCGAATTTAGTGTTACGAATTTCCGCTCAATCAAAGAAACGCAAACGCTTTCTCTGATTGCAGATCCAGACGAAGACAAGCGTATGGAGGCTGTTGCTTTAATTAGTGATAAGTTGAAAGTCCTGAAATCTACTATCATTTATGGTCCTAATGCATCAGGAAAGAGTAATTTATTATTAGCTCTGAAAGGATTACAGCATACCGTTTTGATTGAAGGTGGAATGCCTTCTGATCAAAATTTTGAGTATTATCAACCTTTTTTGTTTGATCAGAATTCCATTAAACAACCGACAGACTTTGAATTAAATTTTCTGTTAGAAGGCATTAGGTATAAGTATTTTCTTTCCATTTTAAAAAATAAAGTAAAAAAGGAAAGCCTGTATTACTATCCAAATGGAAAAGAAGCTAAATTATTTGATAGGAATGGGAATAAATATTCTTACGGAGAAAGTCTAAAAGGTAAAAAAAAGACGGTAGAAAGCTTAACGTCAGAGGGGCAGCTATATCTTTTTAAAGGAGCTGTTAATAGTATGGAGCTGTTAGCTAAGGCATATACTTATTTTGTTAATTCTCTTGGGAATATGCTTGTTTTCAAGAGAGAAGAATATAATATTTTTGAAAAAATCGATAAATCGCTTTATGATGGTTCGTATGATGAGATATTTAAAAAGAACATGAAGTTCTTCATTAGAAGTTTCGATACAGGAGTTACAGATTTTGAAATTTTAAAACAACCACATCCAGTTTTAAACCACTTGGGCATAGGTGAGTATCGTATTTTAACAACGCATGAAATATTTGAAAACAATCAGTTGGTCGGTACTTATAAAATGGACTTAGGAAAAGAATCAGAAGGAACACAAAGGTTGTTTTATTTCAGTGCATTAATAACGGATGTTTTAATGAATGGCAAAATCATAATCATTGATGAGCTTGAACGATCTTTGCATCCCCATATTGCCAACTTTATCATACAAATGTTTAATAATCCTAAAGTCAATAAAAATAATGCACAAATTATAGTGACTACCCATGATGCTACATTATTAGATGAAGAAAACGAAATGCGTCAAGACCAAATATGGTTTATTACAAAGGATAGAAATGGAGCTTCTGATATGTATTCTCTTTGTGATTTTGAAGACCTGAATAGCGATCTTCCTCTTGATAAATGGTATCTTTCAGGACGTTTTGGCGCTATTCCGGGTGTTGATGATTTAGAAATAGAATTTAACTTCCAACATGAATCGAAAAAAACGAAAGCAGAAGCGTAAACCACCACACATTCTCATCGTCACAGAAGGAGAAACAGAACAGTTATATTTCAAAGAAATAAAATTAGACCCCGAGTATAAAAAGCGATTGTCAACAGTAAAAATAAAAATTATAATAAAAGAACAGGCATCCGAAAAAACAGCCGAGAGAATTGCAGAAATAGTAGCTAAAGCAGCTCGAAGAGACAACCCTTATCACCATGTATGGTGGGTGTTTGACCATGACAATAACCCTAATCGTAAAACTGGATATGATGCAGGAAAGAAAAAAGGTTTTAACATCGCTTTTTCTGCTTTTGCCTTTGAACAATGGTATTTGTTACATTTCATTAAATCAGCAAAAGAATTCACTGATATAGGTAGTTTAATCAAAGCTTTGCAAAAACATCTGCCCCGTTATGAAAAAGCCAGACAAAATGATTTCCAATCATTAAAAAATAAGCTGGATATAGCCTATGAATACACTGAGTGGTTAAGGAACCAAAAGGATGAAGAGGTGCATATTACAGATATAAACCCTTATACTGATGTAGATAAGCTCGTAAAGTTCCTCATTAATTTAGAATAGGTAATTTTCAATGATAGTCAATATAGACCACATAGGGCTCAGCTCCACCAACTTCAAACAGCATCACCAACTGCTGACCGGACTTGGTTATGAAAAGGTGCTTCAGGAAGATGACCTTGAAAACCTCAACATCAAAAAACCATATCTGACAAAGTTTAACGAAACGCATAGCTTGGCTTTATATAGAAAAGACAAAGTCTATGGCATTGAATTACTCAATCATGGTCAACTAACCGAACAGCCAGGCTTTATATACCCGTACAATAAAGACGATTCCGCAGAACTTAGTGAAAATTCAATACTCAATACCTGTGTCGTTGCCAGCAATGACATTGGAGCATCCACCAAATTCTGGGCAACTTTCGGTTTCCTACCAGATGGTACTCAAGACAATATGACCCGACTACGCTTTAATGCCATGACTACAGGCTTAGATTATTATCTATTACTCCGTCATATTGCTGGTGAATATAAATACTACATGGATACAAAAGGCTTTAACAGCATAGCTTTTATATCTAGCTCTGTCGATAAAGAAAAACGTAAAATTGATAGAAAAGAATACCCCACTAGCCGAATTGATCAAATCACCGTGAACGATCGGCTATTAGACATATTTTTTGTCACAGGCCCCTCAGGCGAAATTGTCGAAATTATCAGTTATGCTTAATTAGCACAATAATCCAATTTACTAAATAAACTCAATTACCCAATGTACGATGCCAAGCAAATGTGGAATAAAGCCTACCGTGAAAAACGTGAAATGGCTTATCCTTCCGAATACGTTATCAGAATATTAAAAGGAAAATACCCTCGACTTAATTTAGATAAAGCAGCCTTCAAAGGCAAAAACTTCTGCGATATGGGCTGTGGCGATGGTCGGAATATTGCGCTGGCAAAAGAATGTGGATTTGTACCTCATGGTGTAGAAATTACGGATGACATCGTTGCCAAAATTAAAGAAAACCTAGAGAAAATAGGGATTGCTGATGCTGAAATACGGACAGGTTCCAATAATAATATCCCCTTCTCTGATGATTACTTTGACTACCTCATGTCCTGGAACGCCTGTTACTACATGGGAGAAGAAACCGATTTCAATAATTATGTCAAAGAATTTGCACGAGTAATGAAATCTGAAGCATATTTGCTACTTTCTATCCCTAAAAAAACAGCTTTCATATTCGATGGAAGTGAACCACATAAGCCAGGCTACCGTGTTATTCAAGACGATTATTTTGGCTATCGCAATGGAGAAGTGTTACGTGTATTTGAAGATGAAATAGAAATTGAAAAAACTTTTTCAAAATATTTTAAAAATTTTATTCATGCTTCCATACACGATGATTGCTTTGGATTGGCATACCATTGGCATTTAACTATTTGTCAAAAAAAATAAAGCACATATACCTCTCCGCCATACGGGCGTATTGCATACGCCCCAATAAACAAGGGCGTATCGCACGCCCCAATAGATAAAAAATGGAAATAATAGACCTAACTTACGATCTGGAAGAGGGCATGACGACCTTCTCAGCACATTGGCATTTTGGCTATGAAATACACCAATTGGGCAGACATGGACATGAAGGACGTGCCAGTCGAAAAATATCCTTTGGTTCACATACTGGTACACATATGGATGCCCCGCTGCATTTCATAGAAAACGGACAAAGCATCGACCAAATTCCTATGGACATTATGCTCGGACCTGTTAGTATTTATGATCTGAGTCATCTTGATGAAGATACTGCTGTAACAATTGATATGCTGGACAAACCAGTTACTGAACGTATCATCTTTAAATATGGCTGGGGCAAACATTGGTACAGTAAAAAATTCTATACTGGTTATCCTTATTTGAGTGAAGAATTGGCACATCATCTGGTAAACAAAGGGGTGAAAATAATAGGTATGGACAGCCCATCTCCAGACGATAGTAAAATAAAGCTCGACGGTGAAACCCGAGGAACAGATAAAGATTCACCCGTTCATAAAATCTTGTTAGGCAACGGTATTATCATGGTCGAATATCTGGCACATCTGGATAAACTGCAAGATACAGAAGGCTGGAACTGGACCGTAATGCCAATCAAAATAAAGGGCTGTGATGGTGCACCTGTGCGTACTTGTTTACACCGATAAAAATGACAAAAAACGAAATACAAACATGGCTTATCGATTGGTTTGCAGAAAACACCTCTGAAACCAGAACCGATATAGCGGCCAATATTAGCAAAAATTACTTTGACCTCGGCTGGATAGATTCCATCAAATTTATTCAGTTCCTTGGCGATGTAGAGGATGATTTCGATATAGAATTCTCCAATGACCAGTTTCAAGACAGAGATTTTGCCACCATTAATGGCTTGACGACAATCATGGATATACTGCTCAATGGAGAGAAAGAAATCGAAGTCGTGGAAGATCTTCAGAGTAGTAATTACACCAAAGAGGATATCGTTAAAGCTATACGCAGACTGGGAATCTTAGGAGGAGACCATGTCTTTATATACAGTAATGTCGGCTTCTTTGGCGAACTTGTAGGAGCAGAAACCGACGAAGATGTCTTCAAAATTTTTAAAGAAGCTATTCGGGAGGTTATTGGTATGGGGGGAACTATGATATTTCCTACGTTCTCTTACAGCTTCTGCAAAGGTGAAGAGTATGACCCTTTGGTAACGCCTAGTGTTTGTGGTTTGCTCTCTGAGTTTGCCCGGCAAGATCCCAATTTTTTACGCTCCAATGATGCCAACTTTTCTATAGCAGCAGAAGGGATGCGGGCCAAATTCTTTACTGAAAATATGCCTTCTTACTCCTTTGGGGAGGATAGCTTCTGGGAACGCTTCCTGAACGAAAAAGGACTCTTCCTCAATTTTAACTTTGATGCAGGCTCTACTTTTATTCATTATGTGGAACGCAAACTAGATGTACCTTATCGTTGGGACAAGCCTTTCACGGGTAATTTATTCGTCTATTCTCGTGGGCAGGAAGCTACATTTTATCACTACGTAAGAGATTTGGATAAACCCGAACATGCACCGGATTTTACGAAATTTGATGCTGCTGCAAAAGCCGCCGGAATTGCCTGGGATGTAAACTTAGGACGTGGTAAAATATTAGCTGTTACAGCCGAGGATACTTATAAGCTCATTGAAAAAGAAATTAAAAACAATCCTGATTTCTTAATTGCCGGCAAAACCGATAAAAACTAAAAACCAAATTCTCTTCTCTTAGTGGGAGAAGGGTTAGGGATGAGGTCATGCTCTTCAATTCAATAGAATTTTTCCTGTTTTTGCCAGTCGTATTCTGTCTGTATTGGTTTGTCACCAACAGGAATTTAAGGCTGCAAAACCTGCTGGTACTTATGGCCAGCTACGTCTTCTATGGAGCCTGGGACTGGCGTTTTTTATCGCTTATTATCATTAGTTCTGCTGCCGATTTTACTATTGGCTGGCTAATGGGCGATACGCCACCCGATAAGCAAAGACGCCGGAAGTTACTGTTGTGGCTGAGTCTGGCTATCAACCTGGGTATACTTGGGTTCTTTAAGTACTACAATTTTTTTACGGACTCACTGATCGCATTACTGAATAGTGCAGGCCTTCATGCAAATTTCCGCACTTTATACATCATATTGCCGGTAGGCATTAGTTTTTATACGTTCCAAACCCTTAGTTATACCATTGATATTTATCGGGGGAGACTAAAACCGACCAAAGATCCATTACAGTTTTTTGCTTTTGTCAGTTTCTTTCCGCAGTTGGTAGCTGGACCCATTGAGCGAGCTTCTCACCTCTTACCTCAGTTTGAAAAAACAAGGAAATTTGATTTCAATGAAGCCAGAGACGGTGCCCGACAAATGCTCTGGGGGCTGTTCAAAAAAATAGTCATAGCCGATAATTGTGGTTTATTTGTCGATGCAGTCTTTGCTGATGTAGGTGGCAGCAGTGCCCTCTATTTACTATGGGCAGTATTCTTTTTTGTTATTCAAATTTACTGTGATTTTAGCGGGTATACAGATATTGCCATAGGCACAGGCAGGTTGTTTGGGTTTAGGCTTTCGCCAAATTTTCACTTCCCATATTTTACAACATCTACTACGGCGTTGTGGCGTAAATGGCATATTTCGCTGACTACCTGGCTGACGGATTATTTATATCAGCCTATAGTTTTTGCATTGAGGGATTATGGAAAAGCAGCTATAATTGTGGGCTTTCTTGTAACCTTTACCCTCTGTGGGCTGTGGCATGGAGCAGGTTATAATTTTATCTTATTCGGTCTTATACATGGTCTTGTTTTATCTGTAGAATATCTGACTGGTAAACGCAGAAAAAAACTTACAAAACAATACCCAAGACTGATGAGTATTAGTGGCTGGGCAATTACAATGCTCATTTTTGGCTTTACGCTGATGATTTTCCGTATACAAAGTATGTCTGATCTGTGGCTGTATATGAATGGGCT
>JAHDFX010000020.1:26697-40591 GCA_020627965.1 Saprospiraceae bacterium
ATTGCAGCGCCACCTAATAAACGCTTTTTACCGTATATTGCTATTTTCATGTTGGTAGAATGGTTGGGCAGACATCAGGCTTACCCCATCGAAAAATTAAAATTCCCCAAACCTGTCCGCTGGACAATTTATTCAACATTGATAGTAAGCATTATAATATTGGGCGAATTTTCAAAAAAAGGCGCTTTTATATATTTTCAATTTTAGAAATTATACTGTGCTTGCAGCACTGCAATACCTCAACACAACCAAATGCATCTGAATAAACTATTAAAAAGCTTAAAACTCCCAACGGAAGGCTTGGCTAAAATAAAAGTAGCCTTACTGGGCGACAGTGCTACCCAATTTCTGGGTAAAGCACTCATAGCTCAAGGAAAACAGCATAAACTGAATATCGAATTCTACGAATCGGATTTCGATCAGATTGACATGCAGGTATTGGCACCCGATTCTGAATTATATGAATTTGGAGCTGACTTTATTATTATTTACCAAAGTACAGAAAAGCTTTTAAACCAATTTCAAAAAACACCTCAGGCAGAAAGACATGATTTCTATCAGCAAAAACTATCGAACATAGCATCTTTATGGTCGGCTGTTTTTGCTAAAAGTCAGGCTAAGATCATACAATTCAATTTTGTCGAGATCAATGATAATGTGTTTGGGAATTATGCCAATAAACTTCACCATTCCTTTTTATCTCAATTGCGCCGACTCAATGTCGGATTAATGGATTTGGCTGAAGAACACAAAGGTGCTTTTATAGCCGACTTGCTGGCAATACAATCCCGCATAGGTTATGAACAACTTTTTGATACCAAATTTTATGTAAATTCCAGCATGACATTGGCACCCGATGCTTTGCCGGAGGTGTCCTTACAATTAATAAAAATCATATCCGCTATCAGAGGCAGCTTTAAGAAATGCCTGATACTCGATTTGGACAATACTACCTGGGGAGGCGTTATTGGGGATGATGGAATGGAAAACATCCAGATCGGATCATTAGGTATCGGGAAGGCTTTTACCAATTTACAATTATGGGCAAAAGAACTGAAAAACAGAGGAGTCATTCTGGCGATTTGTAGTAAAAACACAGAACATATAGCCAAAGAACCTTTTGAAAAACATCCCGACATGGTACTACGACTGGAGGACATTTCCATCTTTGTCGCCAATTGGGAAAATAAAGCTGATAATATCAGACACATTCAGTCTGTACTCAATATCGGTTTTGACAGCATGGTTTTTCTGGATGACAATCCATTTGAACGAAATTTAGTAAGAGAACATTTACCCACAGTAACGGTACCTGAATTGCCAGAAGATCCGGCTGACTATCTGTCTTATATTCGTAGCCTGAATTTATTTGAAACAGCTTCTTACTCTGCCGAAGACGCTAAAAGAACTGCTAAATATCAACAGGAAGCCAAACGTGTAAATCTTCAGCAAAATTTCTCGTCTATTGGTGACTATCTGAAAAACCTCAATATGAAAGGGATGATCGTACCGATCAATGAGTTTAATACGCCTAGAGTTTCCCAACTCACTCAACGTTCAAATCAATTCAACTTACGTACAATTCGTTATACCGAAAAAGAAATTTTAGATATTAAGCAGGCTGATGATTACTTATCTCAATGCGTCAGTCTAAAAGATCGATTCGGAGATTACGGACTGATTAGTGTGCTGATTTTGAAAAAACAAGAAAAAAGTTTATTTATAGACACCTGGATTATGAGCTGTCGGGTGCTAAAACGAGGAATGGAACGTTTTGTCCTGAATCATTTAGTCGATCTGGCAAGACAAAATAGCTGTTCAACTATCATAGGCGAATATTTACCAACGCCCAAGAATGGTATTGTGAAAGATCATTATAAAAACCTTGGATTTACTAATGAGGGGACAGTCTGGCATTTAGAAGTGCTGGATTATGATAAGCAGAAAAATTATATCGAAAATGAATAAAAGCCCGATATTAACAAGTATTATTGATAACATTGAGACTAAAGATGCTCGTCATGCTAAAAAACTGAACCAGCGACTGAGTGATCTGGAACCTGAGTTTTACCAACGGGCAGAAGACTTTTTTCAGACTTATAAACATGTTTTGGAAAAAGACGGTAAAACACTGGAAGATGGTATTGATAATTATCTAAGGATGATCAATGATTATGTATTCCAGCAAATTCGTTTTATGCAGACAGGGGAATATACTTGTAAGTCATTTCAGGAAGCCTACGAACAGGTATATAGTAAGCCTGAAGTCATGGAATATTATATGAGTGGACTGATTATGTCGCAGTTCCTTTGGAAGCATCACTACGATATTTTTACTTTTTTTACAAATAATCTCAAAGAACAGGCAGGGAGTTTAAAAAGTTATCTGGAAGTAGGCGGAGGACATGGAATACATCTGATGGAAGCTATGGAAATCCTCGGAGAGCAGATTCGGTATGACCTGATCGACATTAGCGAAAGCTCCATACGCATTGCCAAACAGTTTCTGCCAGTAGACAGAGTAAATTTTTTCCTCAATGATATTTATGAATTCCCTGTAAAGGAAAAATACGACTTTATCACAATGGGGGAAGTTTTGGAGCATGTTGAAAAACCAGTAGAATTATTACAAAAACTAGGTGATTTGTTAAATGAAAACGGTACTGTTTTTATTACGGTGCCGGGTAATGCTCCCGCAATTGACCATATTTATCTATTCCATAATAAAGAACATCTCATAAATACCATAGAAACTGCCGGACTGAAAGTAACACATGATATATTAGTTTATTCTGAAGATATTGACCACGAGAAAGCAGAAAAACTGAAAGTGCCTTTTATGTATGCCGCATTTTTGAAAAAGAATTTAACAATGGAACAATCAACAATTTTAACCGACATCACAGCTATTTTCCGTGATGTTTTAGAAAACGACGACATCACACTCAGCAATGAAACAACTGCTAATGATATTGAAGAATGGGATTCACTAACACATATTCAGCTTATTGTGGGTATTGAAAAGAAATTCAATATTCGTTTTAATTCGATGGAAGTTGGTGGTTTCAAGCAAGTGGGGGATATGGTCAGGGCTATTGCTGGTAAATTATAGTCATGAAATTACATCATATCGGTTGCCTGGTAGAAAATATAGAAACAGGCATTCAAAATTATCAATTGCTTCATGAAAACGTCAGTGTATCAAAGATTTATAACATTGACAGTCAAAAAGTGAAAGTCTGCTTTGTCCAGGTAGATGAATCAGAAAACTCTACCTTGATAGAATTAGTTCAGCCTATGGACGAGACTTCTTCATTATATAAAATGATGAACAAAAAGGGGCATAACTTCTATCATCTTGGTTTCATGGTGGAAGATATTGAAGCTAAACTAGAAGTATTGTCAGCAAAAGGGTTTCGCATGATTAATACTTTTAAGTCTGAAGCCTTTGATATGCGTAAATGTGCCTTCTTGTTTTCGCCAGATATGCATCTGATAGAGTTGATCGAAGCAAAATCATGAAACGATTTTTACTGAATTTATCAGGTGTTTTATCATTAACACTAGTGATTCTTGCCGCCTTATATTGGTATGCCAATTCGATAGTAGAATTAGAGGATTACAATAACCACTATCTGGCATCAAGTATTGATCGGCATGCACGTTTGGATACACTTTCAAAGCCTCGTTTGATTTTTACTGGAGCCTCCAATTTAGCTTTTGGACTGGACTCAGAACGCTTACAATATGAATTAAAAAAACCAGTGGCTAATCTGGGCTTACATGGTGCATTGGGAGCTGGTTATATTTTTAATGAAACCTTAGAAGTCGCAGAAAAAGATGATATTATAATATTCTGTACAGGGCATTTTTTCAAATATGACGGCACTAAGAAATTACAATACCTGATGTACAAGATATACCCAAAAGCAGAAAAATGGATATTGAATCTTTCGACTTACGATTATTTTAAATTCTGGATCGATGATGCTACAAGGACATTGCAAAAAGCAAAAAAACAAGGTTTCAAGACAAAGAAAATAAAGAAAACAAAGAACGCATACAAACGCAATGCTTTCAATGAGCATGGTGATGTGATAGGGCATATGGAGATACCCCCGGAGCGTGAGGTGCCTTGTGACTGGGAATGGCCTTTTGATGGTTTTGAAAAAGATATTGAACAACTGAATATCTTTTATCGGAAACTAAAAGCAAAAGGCTGTAAAGTCTACATGATGAATCCACCTTTCCCAGACTGTGTGCACGAATTATTGAAAGAAGAGGTGAACGTATTGAAAGAATATTATGAAACCATAGAAATCCCCATCATCAATAATGTTGAAGATGTTGTATACGCTAAAGACCATTTTTATGATTCGGTGTATCATCTCAATGAAGTAGGCAAAAAACGTTGGAACAATTATCTGGTCACCCTATTAAAGGAAAATATAAAAGAACTTTGAAAGAGTTATTGATATAACTCGCTTTCTCAACCTATATGCTTTTCAATTCCTTACAGTTTGCCTTTTTCCTTCCCATCGTCTTTGCGATATATTGGGTAATAGGACGAAGAAATATCCGACTTCAAAACCTGTTTCTATTAGCCGCCAGTTATTACTTCTATGGCTGTTGGAGTTGGAAATTTTTATTGCTGATTGTCATCAGTTCTGCTGTTGATTTTGTAGTAGGACAGGTTTTATATGATACTGAAAAACCACTACATAGGAAATTATTACTGGGGGTAAGCCTGGCAACAAATCTGGGGATACTTGGTTTTTTCAAATATTATAACTTCTTTATAGAATCCTTTGTCGCCCTGTTTGCCAGAAACGGAATTGATCTTGATCCATTTACACTAAAAATAATATTGCCGGTAGGTATCAGTTTTTATACTTTTCAAACCCTCAGTTATACCATAGATATTTATCGAAGACAACTAGAGCCTACACGAGATCCTATTGGCTTCTTTGCCTTTGTCAGCTTCTTCCCCCAACTCGTAGCCGGACCCATCGAAAGAGCAAAAAGCCTTTTACCTCAATTTGAAAAAGAACGTGATTTTGATGAAAACTTAGCCAGAGACGGCATGCGTCAGATACTCTGGGGACTATTCAAAAAAATGGTCATAGCTGATAATCTGGCGCCGGCAGTCGATGCTATTTTTTCAAACTACGGAGAACTCAGCGGAAGCGTATTGATGCTCGGTATTCTGTACTTCGCCATACAGATATATTGCGATTTTTCAGGTTATTCAGATATTGCCATAGGCACAGCAAAACTCTTCGGCTTCCGATTGATGACCAATTTCTCCTTTCCCTATTTTTCCAGAGACATTGGAGAGTTCTGGCGACGCTGGCACATTTCATTATCTACCTGGTTTCGGGATTACGTATATATCCCATTAGGCGGAAGCCGCGCCAGTAAAGGACGCCAGTTTTTCAACATATTCGTCACCTTCACAGTAAGTGGCTTCTGGCATGGAGCCAACTGGACTTTCATAGCCTGGGGCGCTTTACACGGACTGTTCTATTTGCCATTCATTTTTCTGGGAAGAAAAAAATACAATGACATTGCTGCACAAGGAAGTTGGTTTCCTTCTCTGCGTGAAGCCATGTC
Organism: Saprospiraceae bacterium; assembly: GCA_020627965.1. Lineage (GTDB taxonomy): Bacteria > Bacteroidota > Bacteroidia > Chitinophagales > Saprospiraceae > JAHDEO01. The sequence goes on from JAHDFX010000020.1 coordinate 32,311, forward strand.
CATCGGCATTACTTTCTTATTGGTCTTATTAGCCTGGACATTCTTTCGAGCACCGACGGTATCAGATGCAATACAATACATAGGCGGAATTTTTGATCCTAGCTTATTCAGCATCCCGGATAAATATCGTCTACCCATCGTTTATGTTATTGCAGTCTTAGGCTTTGAATGGATACAGCGCACAAAAGTATTTGCATTAGATATAAAAGAATGGCCCGTGGTTCTAAGGTGGGGCTTATACATCTTGCTTGTCTATTTGATTTTGTTCTTAGGAACAGGAACGCCACAGTCATTTATCTATTTTCAATTTTAAGGGTTTTAAATAAAGCAACAAAAACTTGTATTAGTCGTTATTTAGTACTAAAATTGTTTTCAAAACAGAAAAAATGACAAGGATAGCAATTCCTGAAAAAGATATTGGGGGGTTTTTAGATTTATTTAATCTAAATGATGAAGATTTTAGCAAATTAATTTCTACACTCAGAGAAGTTGGGGTAGACCTGTCTCCTAAACAAATAGCGGCTTTTGTTAGAAATCAAGCTAGTTTAGAGAAGAAAGATAATATAGCAGATATTGTAGCAAAGTTATTTGTATCAATTGTAGTCAATGAAAAAGCTTCAAATGAGTTAACTGAGGGCTTTTACGCATCATATGAGCAAAACGAAACGAATAATCCAATAGCTAAAGAGAGTTTTCAAGCTAGATTTAAACAACTTATAGAAGTTACAAACCCAACAAAACAAGCCCGTAAAATATCTCAAATAAAAAAAGGAAATGGGTTATATCTAGTTGACCAAAATATTCAAATGCATATTAAGCCTGTATTTTCTACCGAGAATGTCGAATTCTTAGGTAATGTCATAACACATCAATTACAACTTAGTGTAAATGGTCAAGACAAAGAAGATAATAATACACTTTTTATTGAAGTAGATAAAAATGATTTACTTGGATTGAAAGATGTATTAGAAAAATCAATTAAGCAGCACGAATTGTTAGAGAAGAAGTTTGAAGAAATAGGCATAAAATCTCTAGATATTTAAAGTGAAATTTTCACAATAAAATTAAATTATCATGGGTGCAAAACCTTTAGAAAAAGAATACGATTCTTATCTGGATAAATCTTATCCAGATATTCAGAAGGAAACAGATTCTTACTACACTACATCTAATGCGATGGACTTAAAAGACTCATATTCTGAAGGTCGTAATATGCTCGCAGTTTATCCAAAGGAGAACTCATTTGTGCAACAACCAGAAAACTATTCTTGGGGATTTCATGCGATTCATAGCCCTCAGACAGAAGTTACTAAAGAACTTTATCTGACAGAAGATACAGTATACTCAAGAGTTATAGAAATTACTGAACATTTTGTAGTAGGTTCCTGCCTTATCAATGAAAATGAGAGAAAATTCCAGAGAAGAAGATACAATAAAGAGGTATTGAGTGAATTAAATCTAAAAGAAGGCGATATAATTGAAATTACAGTTTATACTAAACCTGGGGAAATTAAGTCTACATATAAAAAAAATACAACTCCTGAAGTATTAGGGAAATTCGAAAGAACAAGAAAAGATTACTTTAAAGGTTTAGAAAATTCTCTGTTGTTTCAGCCCCTCGCAAGTGAAGAATGAAAATAACCTTTAAAAACGTTGGACAAGGTGACTCAATTATTGTTGAATCCACTGAAATGGATTTCAGTACTGGAATTATAGACTGTAATAAATTTAATGGAGAGAACCCTGTCATACAACACTTAAAAGACAATAAGATTGAAAATATTTTATTTGTTGTGCTATCACACCCACATTATGACCATTATTCAGGGTTGTTTGAGCTTCTGGATTTTTGTGAAAAACAAAAAATATCAATTAAATACTTCGCCCATACCTCAATCCACCATATAAGTTATATGCAGTGGTTTGAGCTTGAAGAGGATAAAGTAGCTCTATTAGAGTCCATATTCCTGAAAATAATTGAATTACATGGCATTGGTCTAATAAAAAATATTGGAAATATCTCACAAAATTGGACAATACCCCTAAATAATATTTTTAAATTGATTAGTCTTTCGCCTTCAGATGATGAAACAAGAGAATATTATAAACAGGTAAAACTCTTACAAAACTCAAATAGAAAAAAATGTAGCGCAGCAGCAAATTTATTGAGTACAGTATTTAAGATTACTGATGATAATAATTTTATTTTGCTAACTTCAGATACTGAGAAAAGTACCTTTGAAAGATTATATAAGAAGTGTATGGATGATTATTTTGACTCAAATCTGATTCTTTGTCAAATACCACATCATGGTTCTTCTAAGAATGATTATCCTGACTTTTGGAAAAATTTGAAGTACAAACAAAATAACCCAGCTGTTATATCAGTTGGAAAGAACGAAAAGTATAATCATCCCCACATTGAAGTTGTTGAAAGTTTCGATAAAATGAACTATAGGATTCACTCTACAAATAATGTCAATGGTATGAGTGATTTTGTTGAAATTAAAGAAATAATTTTGTCAGTCAATTTAAGTGCCCATGATGAACTAATAGAGGAATATAATGTAGAAGGAGACAAAGTATTTTTGATTAAGGATAACTGTGCAGAATTAATAAGTTGATTAGGGAGAGAGGGAGTAAATGATTTCAAAAAACAACATAAAACACCAACTCTACGAAACCTGTCAACAAAACATCAAAGACAGGATAAATGTCATTCATCAAAAACTGGCAGGCATAGAAGAATCCCGCAACAACGAAACCAAAAGCAGTGCAGGCGATAAATACGAAACCGGTCGAGCCATGATGCAAATAGAAGCCGACAATGCTAACAGACAATTGGCGCAAGCCAAAGAAGTACAAAACAAACTCAATCAAATAAAACCCGACAAAACCAGCGAAACCATAGAAGCAGGAAGCTTTATACGAACCAATAAAGGCAGCTACTACATCGCCATAGGACTAGGAAAAATAAAGCTAAACGATAAAACGTACTTCTGCATATCAACAGATGCCCCAATCGCCAAAGTCATGCTAGGCAAAAAAGCAGGAGACCAAATATCATTTAATGGAAATACTATAAATATTCAAGAAGTCATCTAATTTGTCCGAGTAAAAATTGACAATATTATAAAACCTAAAGACTAAAATGCTAAGTGTGGCGATGGCCTGCACAAAAAGTGTTTGACATGAACGAAGTGTAGTGCGTAGCACCAAATGTACCAGAGTACATTTGACGAAGAGAACACTCATTGACAAAAATATATGATTTTGAAGTAGGCTCATAAATCGTGTTATTCAATTCCCTCGACTTTGCAGCCTTCCTCCCTCTCGTATTTGCCCTATACTGGCTAATACCCAGAGAGAATATCAAACTGCAAAACCTTTTACTCCTAGCAGCCAGTTACGTCTTTTACGGTTGGTGGGAATGGAAATTCCTGACCCTCATCCTCATCAGTACCGCCGTAGACTATGCTATAGGACTGGCACTCGCCAAGGAAACACAAACACCTAGACGAAAAATACTCCTATGGACAAGTATTCTCGTCAATCTGGGCATACTCGGCTTTTTTAAGTATTACAACTTTTTCCTGGACAACTTCGTCACTGCCTTTTCTTTCTTAGGCTACGACATTCCAGCGAACTCGCTCAACATAATACTGCCCGTAGGCATCAGTTTTTATACGTTCCAGTCGATGAGTTATTCCATCGACGTGTATCGTCGCCGACTGGAACCAACCAGTGATTTCATAGCTTTTTCGGCTTATGTCAGCTTTTTTCCACAGCTCGTTGCCGGACCCATTGAAAGAGCCAAACAACTCCTACCCCAATTTTATGTCCCCAGAAAACTCAGTTACGACCAGGCAGCAGACGGCATCCGACAGATACTCTGGGGGCTATTCAAAAAAATAGTCATTGCAGATAACTGCGCTGTTCTAGCTAATACGATATTCGAAAATTCAGCCGATCATTCAGGCAGCACGCTGATACTAGGACTGATATTTTTTCACTTTCAAATCTATTGTGATTTTTCAGGCTATTCAGATATAGCCATTGGCACAGCAAGACTATTCGGTTTCAACTTAATGAAAAACTTTGCCTTCCCTTATTTTTCAAGGGATATTGCCGAATATTGGCGACGTTGGCATATTTCATTATCTTCCTGGTTCAAAGACTATCTCTACATTCCTTTGGGCGGAAGCCGGGGCGGGATGTGGATGAAGCTAAGAAACACCTTTATTATCTTTGTAGTCAGTGGTTTTTGGCATGGAGCTAGTTGGAATTATGTCATTTGGGGCGCATTAAATGCTTTGTACATCATGCCCCTGATATTGATGAATACCAATAGAAATAACATAGAAATAGTTGCCAAGGGAAAATACCTGCCATCCTTCAAAGAATTTCTGCAAATAGGCTTAACAACGGCTTTAGTCCTGTTTTCCTGGATATTCTTCAGAGGCGAGAACATGACACATTCTCTCGCTTACATGATGGAAGTATTTTCGATGTCAACATTCTCAGTTCCTGAATTTTTTGGTAAAAAAGTATTTATCCTTATCATTATAATGATGTTGATCGAATGGTGGGGCAGAGAAAATGAGTATGCCATTGAAAGCATGGCAAATATCCAATCAACTTTTATACGCTATGCTATATATTATGTGCTAATTATGACCATCATTCTATATGGCGCAGAAACAGAGCAAACTTTTATTTATTTTCAATTTTAGATATTATGACATTAAAATTCAAAAACATCACCCCCGACATCTATTCAAAAATTAAGCACGTTATGGGCAAAATGGGTGTGATAATGGGAGACGATAGTGGAGACTTTTCTACAAAAGGTGTTAAAGGTACTTATGATATAAATGCAGAGGAGGAAACCCTCGAAATCGTTATTAATAAAACGCCTATTTTCCTGCCTAAAAAAATGATCGCCAGTCAGATCAGAGAGTCTGTTGAAAAAATGGGCGGAGAAGTTATTGCGTGATAAAATTTCTCACAAGGCTACTTTTATTTCTGACAATATGTTTTCTGTTGCCTGAATTGGTCATGCGATTGATCGTACCAAAAATCAGTCATCACAAAAACATAGAAAAAGCAGTCCAATTACTTCCGAGGATTGACGAAAATACCATCGTTTTTGTCGGCGACAGCCGTGTAGAATGGGGCGTCAAACCTTTTATAATTGAAGAAAAAACAGGACTTAATACCGTCAATCTGGCTATGCCTGGCAGTAATGGCATGGATGTAATGGCTTATTTACAAAACAAGAAAACACATCCTAAAAAGATCATTATCGGTGTCAATTATTTCAGCCCTTCCTGGCGGAATTTTAAGAAAATTGAAAAGATTGATATTGGTTTACAGAACCGCTTATCGCTAAATATTGATTATTTTTTCAAGCAACATTCTTATTTGTATGAGAAAAAATCATTGGAGCAATTCTATAAAGAACCTCCATTCTTTATGGGGCATAAGTATGATAAAAAAGGAGGCGTAGTCGTGAAGGAAAGAGGAGAATATCCAGAAAGAAAAAACTTTCAGATGACCTACTTCTCAAAGCGGGTAAAAGAAAAAAATCTGGATTCTCTCGGTAATATCTACAGGCAGGAAATCAGCAAAAAAGTCAGTTATTTCAAAAAAAATGGAACATCAGTTATCGGACTGGTTATGCCTATTTGCGATGACTTACGTCAATTAGAGAATTATGAAAGAGTAGATTCATTAGCACGTTCAATACCCTTTCATCGTGTAGAAAACTATCTGGATAATAAACGTATCACATTAGAAGAAAATGCCTTTCAGGATTGCTCGCACTTGACACCAGAAACAGCAAACTCTTTTTCAAAAATGCTAGCAAATAATTTATCATTAACCATTAACCATTAATAATCCGTGTTCCACCAAAACCTTCACCGACTCTAAAATTTCACCATAAGGCTGACCACTACGTTGAATAATATCAATGAGATCATGCTTGCCATCGGTCAGATTTAAAGTCCACATCATAGCTGCAACCCGCAGACGAGTAGACGTATCTGAACCCAAATTGGGGTACAAACCCCGCTTACCCAACTGAGGTTCACAATGAGGCATTTGATTTACATAAAAATCATTCGCTTCTATTAATTTGACAATATCAAGAAGGCGTAAAACAGAAGTTTCCATTGCTTCAAAAGAAACAAAATCCTTATTATCAGCAGAAGTATGATATTCCGGGAAATTAAAATAACGAGTCCGCATTACAGAACCTACAGGCAGATCAAAACCAGGTGAACAGTATTGGCGTTCATCACTACCTAAAGGGAAAAAATCTTCAGCATTACAGCCAATTTTAGTTTGAGCTAAAACAGTTTCAGCCGCTCGGTCAGGTAAAGCATCGCCACGACGACTCCGCTTATAAGTAAACTGACCAGCATCCCCAATACAGTTCAAAACATAACCGGCTTTCAGGTGCTTTTTCAAATATTCACCATGCTGAGATAAATAATAAATCGGACCGATAGTTTCAGGAGCAAAAAGAAAACGATAAGTATAACGGGTTTTACCCAATGACTGAATGGCACGATACAAAAATGCCTGCACCAAAGGACCACTCAATTCATTATTTGCCATAGAAGGATGGCAGATATAAGTAGAAAAAAAGATTTCTTCATCGGTTTCGCCCGGAATAACAGCATCAGCTAAAGTCATAGAACCATTAGTATCCAGCGTGGCATCAATACAAACTTCATATTCTCCTGGTTCCAATGATTGCAACTGGCGATGCGTCAGACAAAATCCCCAGCGTTCTTTATAATAAGACGTACGGTAAGGAATCCAATCAGGCTGGTCAGGCAAAGAATACAGATGCTTTTTGAGCTCCTCCAATGGCATTTTAGTCCTTACAGGAACAGAATAACCAAGCAAATGCAAATTATTTTCTTTAAAATCAATAATCTTTTCGCCGGAGGGTGATTTGATCCAGGCTTCACTGACATTCCATTCAGGTGGCACTGTCCAGTCGAAACAGGTCGTTCCACTTGGAATCTCATGAATATTCAAATCTACTAATTCAGATAAGATATTTAAAGATGCTCTATTACCATCACCAGTCAGACTACGGGTAATCGGCCACAAACGATCAAAGTAATTTTCTATTTCCTTTTGCATAAGGCAAAGTTAATCACTAATTATACTAACAGATAGGCAGTGAAGTAAATTTATTTCTTCGTTATTCTTAAGAAATTCTTAAAACGAAAGATGCTATTAAATCTACCAAAACCAACAGGCAATAAAACAGGCTGGCCCTGGACAAAAGAAACCCCACAGGAAACTTATCAGGAAGGGCAGATATATCCTAAAATCTCCGTCATTATACCAAGCTACAATCATGGAGCATTTATAGAAGAAGCCATTCGTTCCATCCTCTTACAGAATTATCCCAATCTGGAACTAATCATTATGGATGGAGGAAGTACGGATAACACCCCTGAAATATTAGAAAAATACGATGTCTGGATTAGCATTTGGGAAAGCAGAAAAGACAAAGGACAGAGCGATGCCATGAACAAGGGCTGGCGACGGGCAAGCGGTGATATTATCGCATTTATCAATTCAGACGATTACTACGAACCTGGTGTTTTTGCCAGAGTAGGCAGGTACTTCAGCAGTGCATCGGGGCCGGATATGCTGATGGGACATACCCGACTTATCAGAAAAGACGGCACAGAAATAAAAGTTAAAACCCCTTGCACACGCTATTATCAATTAGCCGTTCTGGGAGGCAGATACCCCATGCCCAACAATCCTGTTGGTTATTTCTACGACAAGAAAATACAAGAAGCTGCAGGCGATTTTGATGTAAACGACCATTATTCAATGGACTATCGTTTTTTGCTTCGGGCATTTCGGGCAGCTAGAAATATTACCACCATTAAAACCGTATTTGGCAATTATCGCTATGATGATAACTCCAAAACTTTCAATAATGCACAATCGGCTGATGGGGCTAAAATTCGTCAGAAACTTCAGCAAATGGCTCGGGAAGAGTCTGCCCCTTTCGGGGAACGGTTTGTCAAATTATTACAACAAAGCCACGAACTCACCAATAAAAAACTAGCTTTGCCAAACCGTTTGGGCATCAAAAAAATATTCCAGCCTGGTATTGATCGAAAGTTGGATAAAATAGATGAACAATTAAAAGTCATTGAAGACAGCAATAGAGAGATCGTTTGATGTACAAAAATATTCGTAATTAAATAATGAGTCAGATAGACATTTGTTATATAGT
>JAHDFX010000259.1 GCA_020627965.1 Saprospiraceae bacterium
TTGGGATACCACATTGAGAGGGATCATCGGGGCTGAATGTATAGGTTGTTGTTCCAGCTGTTGTTGTACTTATTGTTGATGGTGACCAGGTCCCTGTTATGCCATTATCGGATGTACCGGATAAGGCTGGTGCTGGTGTGTTTTGACATAGTGGACCTATAGTTGCAAAGGTGGGCGTAATCTCTGGATTAACGGTAATTGTAACATTGGCTTCAACGGTGCAATTAGCATCACTTGCATCGGCTACCGTTACAGAATATACTGTTGTAGTAACAGGATTAACAGGATGAGAAGCTCCGCTTCCCAATCCATTGTCCCAAGTATAAGTATATAAACCGGAGCCTCCTGTAGCTGAAACGGATATTGTCGTACTTTCTCCTTCACATATTGTAGCATCAGAACTTTCAGTGGCCACTATTGCTGTTGGCTCATCTATGGTAACACTGGTACTTGTTGTACAACCATTATTATCTGTAACCGATAAGTTGTAAGTTCCTGAAGAAAGTCCACTGAGATTACCTGTAGTGTATGGGCCTCCTGGTCCTGTCCAGTTAAAAGTATATGGCGAGGCACCGCCTAAAGTAATAATCTCAATACTTCCATTATCAGCACCATTACAAGATATGTCATTTTCAACATCTATGAGGACTGTAGGTTCCAGGCTTTCACTAACTGTAACGGTTCCGACTTCGTCGCATCCCAGAAGGTCTGTTATAGTAACTGTATAAGTTCCTGCTGTATTTACTGTAATCACATCATTAGAGCCTCCTGTACTCCAGGCATATGTATATGGGGCAAGACCACTTATTCCTATAGCTGTAAGTTCTACATCGCCGCCAGGACAAAAAGCAGCTGGTGATGGGTCTATAATTACTGTTGGTATTGGGTTAACCCCCAAGATTGCAAATGCACTTGCAACACAACCATTATCATCTTCTACCTCAACCGCAACTATTTGTCCATTACTTGCGCCTGTTACAGTAGGATTAGGAATTGTAGAATCATCAAAAGTTCCAGGACCTCCTGTTGTCCAAGTGTAAGTATAATCAGGATTTGGCCCAATTAGAGTTCCCCCAGTTACTGTCAAACTCAAACTAATAGTTCCATCACTACAAGCCGGAGTAATCGGCGGCACTGAAACCACTATTGGAGGAGGATTATCTACAGTTTCAGAACCAGCAAAAGTACAACCATTGGCGTCCATGACAGTTACATTATAAGTTCCACTAGCTAAATTGCTTAAGTCTTGCGAATCATTAAAGTCTCCCGTTCCATCATTATCCCAGTCGTAGGTATAAGGGGGAGTTCCTCCACTTGGAGTAAGATCTATTGAGCCATTAGACTCATTATTACACTCCACCTGATTAGCCAGTAAAGTTCCTGAAGGTAAGGCATTTTCAGTCACAGTGATACTTGTAGTAGCTGTACAGCCTGGCAAACCGCTATCTGTAGCCGTAACCGTATATGTTCCTGGAGCACTGGCAGTAATATTAGCTCCCGATGCTGTTCCTGATGGTGTTGTCCAACTATAAGTAAAGGGAGCTCCATTACCACCCGAACCACTTGCTGTCAGTGGTGTACTAGTACCTGCACAAAATTCAGGACTAGAAGGACTAATAGAGACCGTTGGCAGTGGTGGATCATTTAGTACAACTACATCATCAATCGTGCAATCACCTACATGTACTGTAACCGTATAAACTCCGGGGGCAAGGTTATTAAATGTGCCACTAGTCTGTTGTGTCCCTCCGTTTATACTGTACTCTATAGTATTTCCATTACTCCCGGTAACCGTTATTGAGCCATTATTATCATCACAAGTAGGTTGATTAGCTGACGTGCTGATAGTTGGTCCTACTACTGTTACTGTTTGAGAAGCTGAGTCATTACAATCCAATCCATTATCCCATTCGTATGTTATGGTATGTGTGCCAGGTCCGGCTGCACTTGGGTCGAAATAGCCATAACCACTATTAAAATTGATAACACCTGGACCAGAGAATGTAGCTGATCCTTGTACGGGTCCGAAATTTACTGTAATACATTGTCCTGGTGTTGTAAAGACCAATGGATTAGAAACACCATCGACCAAAATAGAGCCTGTGGCAATATCGTAAATATTATAAGGCAAAGTTCCGTCTCCGAAGCTATCACAAAATTCAATAGAATAGCTTTGCCCTGCGGTGAAGTAATAAGCATTTAATTCAAATGTACCATCCTCTGGCAATGTTCCCTGATAAGTTCCTTGTCCTGCACAAAGTGCTGGTGTACCATAGCACCAAATCGGGGTTGTACCGTCTGAGTCGTATACAACTAAGTGATTCTCTGTATCACTATATATGTCAGTAGATAATTCAAGGAAAAAGCCAGGTTGGACATAATTATTGGTTTCCCCTTCGTTTATGTCCCAGGATTCGAGTAAAACAAGTGCGTCGTCGCAAAAATAAGGTGAATCGGCTGTAATATCATCAAAACCTACCTCACCACATAAAAGCTGATCACTCTGAAATTCCCAGGTACAATCCGCACCTGCATTACCATCTACAAATACATAATATTCTCCATTCTCCAGCGTTAAAGGGCCTATTCCCAAACTTCCCACACCTACCGCACATTCTATAAATGTTGCTTCACTTAGTTCACAATCAGGATCAGATTCCCAAATCCCCATTTGTAGCGTAGCTCCTCCACCTGTACAGGCTACATTAAGTATATCAAGCGTTATGGGTTGTGGTGTAAATGGAGTAACTGTAAAACTATACCAAACGCCATTTTCATTAGAGGTCCAGGCCCCGCCTGGACAATCTTCATATCCACCAAACAAACTTCCATAATTTTCTGGTGCCCAATCATCCGGTTCATCATTGGCACAAACATTCGTTCCTGTTCCTTCTAATGGTGCTGCTGTCTCACAAATATCGTTAATCGGAACTGGCTGAATATCAATATCTACCTCTACATCATCTCCTTGTGTTTCCCATAGTCTTACCCAGTAAGTATTGCCTGGTGTCAGATTGTATAAAGTCACTTCACCTTCTCCCTCAAAACAACCGAAGGAATATAAATTATTGCAATTATTGGTTGTAGAACCATAAAAAGCCACTGCTCCATCAGCAAAACAGAAGTTACATCCATAAAAATCAGTCGTAACCACCATTGTACCTACATCTGCGGGTACAGTGAATGTAATCCAACCATCTTCTGCGCCCGAATTAAAAGCACCGCCACATCCACCAGGATTCGGTTCTCCACTAGCAGATTGATTACCTAGATCTATATATCCGCCCCAACCTCCACAACCATTGACTGGAAAAGTTGCATTAGTTGCGTTACAAGGATTATTTTGGCTGAATAGTTGGGTGTTTATACAAACAAGTGTACATAGAATAATGACAGGTAGATAGCTCTTCATATTTACAGGTTTATGGGTACAATAATTAAATTGTAATGTTTGATATTGGTGGACTATTTGGACTAATCAGGGGTAAGATATTCTATTTATAAATTCGTTCTCGAGAATCTAATCTTGTGTTTTTTTCTTGTATATCTTCACGGCTTTTTCTCCTGTCTCAGCATCCAGATAAGCTTTTACTTTTTTTTCTGTTTCTTTGGGGAGTTTTTTGGCTTCCGCTTCAGTGATCTCGACCCAATCACTAGTTATTTCGCCACTTGCAGGCTCTTTTATTTCACTGTCTCTTTTGTTGCAATACTTTGCCAACTTAGCTTCAACAGTAGCAATATCATTGGCAGAATAGCGGTCAGGATTCGCTTTCATATATTCCAACTTTGTTTCCGCTTGCTCGATAATTGTGTTAATGGAAGGACGAGGTGGAAATGGCTTGGCAGTTCGGTCTAATTTAGCCGGACGTATATTTGATTGTTTGAAATTTTGTTTGTTTTGGGCAGAAGTTACAATTGCAAACAGGAGAAATAACATCCCCAATAGAATAGTTTTGGTCAATTTCATAGTCACTATATTTTGATGGGGAAATGTTATGAATGGATTATAACAATGAACTTAATCAATAAACCTCCAGCATTTGTTTAAGTTTATTGTTTTAAATTTCAAACAAAATGCAGTGTCATATTTCACATACAGGAATTTTACAAAACAAAGTTTTACTTAAAAAGCTCAATGACGAATAAAGTTAATGATTTTTAAGCTTATTTTTAAAAAAACTTTTAAGTAAAAATCCATAAAAGCATTGTTCAAGATCAACGAGCAATCAGGATTTTATCTGCAAGATTAGGAATGGTAAAAAATGGGTAGAAAATTCTATGATATTTCTTAGGACTGAATTTATTGAAAACACATGGAGATATAACCACTCCGAATGAGTGGATTGTATTTCATCAAAAAACTATCTTCGGCTCGTCTACAGTAGATTTAGGTAAATAGATTCGTTAGCCAAAAACTTTATAGATCAACATCTATACGGATGCGATTTTTATCCATTTTGAATCCTCTTACTTGTTTGTCTTTTTGATAAATCATGACGCTATTTACCTGATCGTCAACAACATGGATAAAAGAAGTATTTTGCACCTTGATATTAGAAGGAACGCCTGTTTTGCCAACATGGAGCAAGCCATTGATTTTCAGGTGGTCATTTTTCAAAGATTCCATAGATTGAACCACCATCTTACTAACTTTTCCATTGATCTCAATAGTTAAATTTTCTGCAAAATAATTATTGAGGGCTTTTCGTGGGCGCTCTCCTTTCTTTGGCGTCATTAGATATAAGTGCCCTGGCTCCATTTCTACTGTGATCTCGTAAGGCGTTTTATCTAAATGTATCTCAAAATAAGCGACGGGTGTGTCATGATAACCTGAGGTCATCAACAAAGAAAATGCGATGGTAAAAATGTAATTTATCATATTAGTTAGTCACTCTAAATGTATTGTCTGGTGTTCCAGAAAAACACCTACTGATCTGAGGAAAATCATCCGTAATTACATAAAAATAGTTAAAAGTTTCTACTCCCTGAGGCGTGGTCAGTGTGATGGTTCTTTCAATGCCATTACACTCATCCAGATCGCCTACACATGGATCATGTTCATAATCCGCCGTATAGCGCCCTGTATATGTGCCACATGGAGCACTCACACCATCTCCTGGGCGATTGCCATATTTTAACCTATAACCAGGTTGTAATAATTTCAAACCTCCTGTGCCATCAGGACCAAAGCGGTAAACAATGGGATGACCATCCGCTGCCCAACCGATAAATATAGGCCCTGCCGGCGGTGTTGTTGTGCTTGTCATTCCCGGCATGACCTCTTCGATGTACTGAATCATATTGCCATGATAATGATAACCTGCCGCATTGGAATGCGCTGAAGAACAATCCAGTTTCACTATGCCCGGTGTGGCTCCTTGCATATTTGTAGGCTCGAACATCCAGTCCCAATTATATTCTCCCGTTAGGGTATTCTCAAATATAAATGGCTGACCTGGAGCTGGTGAGTACTTGACCCCATTAGCCGCTACACCAAAGTAAAATAAAGGGCGATTGATGTCATTAACAATCGCTGTTTTTTCATTAGCCAAAGCAGGAGTAACATCTATGTTAAATACAAAATTGACAGGAGATAATGTGCCTCCGTTATTTAAACAATAGTCATGATTTGGGAAGTTATTACAGGTAATTGTACGAATATCACTAGCTATTGTTTCTGCATATTGACTAGAGTTAGCTGGTGGCGTTTCACAACAGCCGATGTTGATTTGACTAAGGCTGTTATCGTTTGGGCATTGTGAATCATCTATTCCTATTTTATCACAACTTTCTATTTCTGCTTCCAATTCTCCTCCTGTAAACTCAAAGCCTGGCTTGAGTTCGATTAGATTACCAGCATGAATTCGAGCATTTTGAGAAGTAAATTTATGTTGTGACCGAACATACTCTTCTGCTATAATACTGGTGTCTTGTTGAACATCTCCACAAGTTTCCAAACTAAAAATCTCACAATCAAATCCATTTGGGGGTTCACAACCAAAACAATTAGTGGCACCACAATCAATGCTGGTTTCGCTTCCATTTTGTATTTGGTCATTGCAAGACCAGGAACTCCTGATATAGTAGGCTTCATTTTCAAGCTCTAACCTGATCGCTTCTTGTTCTGTCGTCAAAGAATCGATGAGATTCACGGTTTCCAAAGGATCATTAATCAAATCATAAAATTCTTGGCTGCCATCTCCAAATTCCAGTAATTTGTATTGGTCTTCTCTAATGGCATAATCATCCTCGCTGGAATTTTTTATCTCGGTATAATTATAAGGTCTCATAGGCAGATTGGGGCTCGTCAGATTATTGAGAAAACTTTGACTATTGAACACCCCTCCTGGAAGATTGGCACCAAACATATCCAGCAGTGTTGCATATATATCCATGACGTGAACGAGTCCTTGTTCTTGTTCATTTACACGAGCAACTCCCGGGCCAGTCATTACAAGAGGTACAGCGGTGGCACCTTCATACACAGTACCTTTATTTTGTCCACTTGGGTAATTCTGACTAACAGATTCACCTCCACCATTATCTCCAAGAAAGATGATAACTGTATTGTCTCTTACATCAGCAGGCATGCTACTCAACAGGCGTCCTATGTTGTAGTCTATATTTTCTATCATTGCCATATAATTCTGCCTGTTCGTATTCGTAGGTGCTTGTACATAGGTATTAGCCGGCGGTGTTTGATAAGGACCATGAGGTGATACTAAAGCCCACCACAAGAACCAAGGCTGATTTTGAGCTTCCACCCAATCAATTGCTTTATCCGTTAAAAAGTCTGAAGCGTACTCATTTGAGGTTTCGGTAACACCTTGATTATTGGTATATTGCCAAGCATAATAATCCAGGACATTGCCATATAGGATACCTTCAAAATAATCAACTCCCATATCACTCACATGATCAAAAGTGCCCCCGCTGGCAATATGCCATTTACCAATGACGGCATCGGAATACACACCACCGGTTTGAGTTTCTAGAGCCTGAAAAATAGACGTATGAGAAGTATCCAGAAAAGCTGGAGTATCTAAAATATCTGTTTTTACTCCGTATTTACCTGTCATTATCGCTGCTCGCGTAGGCGCACATTTGGGCGTAGACCAGGCATTTCTAAAGGTCAGTCCTTTTTCTCTTAAAGTGTCTAAATTAGGGGTAACCGGCATCAAAGCACTATTTTGCTGATAACCGTTCATAGCATCGATACCTATGTCATCTGCAATAATCAACAAGATATTCGGATGATTGGGGTCGGTTTGGGAAAATGCAATACTGCAAAGAAATATTAATCCCGTCAGTGTACAAAGCAGGCTTTTCATTTTGTGTTTAGTTTATGGTCAAATATAGAGAGGGCATATAAGCGAGAGTTATAACAACCCTATCACTTTTACCTGTAAATTTGGTAAAAACTATGTACATTCACCAAATTTGAACCGTTACAAAACGTTACAAAACCCAAAAACGGTAGATAGAAGACATTAGACTTGTTACCCTTTAATTAACACCCCTTTGAAAACATCTTTTTCCGCTATTTTTCCTCAAAAAATGAGTCCGTAGCGGGGCTA